>JANMMF010000234.1:0-3556 GCA_031372985.1 Gemmatimonadota bacterium | reverse complement strand
ATCGACTGTCCATCGAATGCCCGCGTAACGCGTATTTTTCGCTGGCGCATTTATGGCTTGCCCGACCACTTTCTACCAATCGCTACCGGAGCCCCGCCCCATGGCTGACTTCACCAAGGAATGGATCGAGCACCTCAAGACCCAGATCTCGGGTCGCATGAACATCGTGGCGGACAAGATGGACCCGCAGTCCTACGACGAGCTCGTCACTGACCTCGCCTGGTTCACGTTCCGCTTCGCGCGCGACCCCGATACGAAGATGAGAAAAGTTTTCAGGTAAGATCCCCGTCGCGGCGGCACTAGATTCGCCGTAGAGGGCTCGGTCGGCACCTGACCGGGGGAACGCCAATGGCGAAATGCGAGGTCTGCGGCAACGATTACGACAAATCGTTTACCGTCACCATGAAGGGAAAGGCGCACACCTTCGACTCATTCGAGTGCGCGATCCACGCCCTTGCGCCCAAGTGCTCACACTGCGGCTGCAAGATCATCGGCCACGGCGTCGAGAGCAACGGCACGTTCTACTGCTGTGCAAACTGTGCCGAATTGTCCGGCGTGAAGGGACTTGAAGATCGCGTCTAGGACTCAACTGAACGGAAGGGGGAATACACGTTGAAGTGGAAGAGTCGGCGGAATCCGCGGGGCAAGATCGGCGATGAGCGCGTGCGAACGAAGTTCGCCTGGCTGCCCGTTGAAGGGGACGATGGGTACACGTACTGGCTGACGCCCGTCGTCGTGCGCGAAAAGCTGCTCCCGAAGATTACGCGCGGGGGCTTCGAGGACGACATGGAAGACTGGGAGGTCGTCGAAGCAAAGCCGGTAGGCGGCGGGAAAAAGGGTCGCAAGAAATAGCTCCTTGCCTCTGACAATAGATCTGAACGCTGATCTGGGCGAAGGCTTCGGCCGCTCGCGCCTGGCGGAGGACGAAGAGTTGCTCGACCTCGTGTCGTCGGCAAACATAGCGTGTGGCTTCCATGCCGGTGACGCGACAACGATGCGGGATACTGTCATGGCGGCGAAGGCGCGAGGTGTCACGATCGGCGCGCACCCGTCGTACCCGGACATTCCCGGCTTCGGCCGACGAGAGCTCGACCTTTCGCCGAAAGAGATCTCGCTCCACGTCGAATACCAGATCCGCGCTTTGCGTGACGTGTGCGGGGCCGAGCGTGCCAAGCTCTCATATGTGAAGCCGCATGGCGCGTTGTACAACCGGGCCGCGCGGGACCCCGAAGTCGCGATGGCGGTCGTAAAAGCGATCCGCCGGGTGGAATCGTCGCTGACCCTGCTGGGGCTCGCCGGCAGCGAGATGGGTCGCGCCGCGGTGCGCGACGGAATCGCCTTCGCGAGCGAGGCCTTCGTCGACCGAGCCTACAAGCCTGACGGAAACCTGGTTCCGCGCTCGGAGCCCGACGCGGTAATTCACGATGTGAAAAGCGCGGTCCAGCGCGCCGTCATGCTCGTCAGGGGACACACCATCACCGCCGACGACGGCACGGAGCTGCACATCTCAGCTCAGTCCCTCTGCGTTCATGGTGATAACCCTGACGCACGTTCGATTCTTCGCGCGCTGAAAGCCCGACTAAAGGAGTCCAGTGTGACCCTTGCGCCATTCGCCGCTTGACCCCACCGCCTCTGCGCGCCCAACCGCTCGGCGATTCCGCGGTCACGATCGCGTTCGGAACGGAGCGGAGCGTCGAGCTTCTCCAGCGAATTCAGGCGACTGCGCGCTCGATCGAAGCGGCAGCCATTCCCTACGTAGAAGACGTCGTTCCAGCCTACCTGGCGCTCACCGTCTTTTACGATCCGCTCCACACGTCTTGCAGCGAGATGTCGGCGAAGCTGCTCGATGCGTGCGCGCGACCGATCCCGTCGGTCGGCGGGCGCGCCGAATCGCGACACCACCTGATTTCGGTCCGCTACGACGGAATGGATCTCGACGCGGTAGCGGCGGCAACAGGGCTCTCCACCGCCGAAGTGATCGCGCGCCATAGCGGGCGCAAGTATTCGGTCGACCTGCTCGGATTCGTCCCCGGCTTTGCCTATCTCAGCGAGTTGGATCCGTCGCTGCACCTACCCCGTCGCGCGGAGCCAAGGCCCCGTGTGCCCGCGGGAAGCGTAGCTGTGGCCGCCGCACAGACGGCGGTGTATCCGCTGGAGACTCCGGGCGGCTGGCACATCATCGGGCGCACCGACGCCGTGATGTTCGATCCCAGCCGCGAGCCACCCGCGTTGTTGCGGGCCGGCGACACGGTGCAATTCGAGAGACTGACATGATCACGATCACTCGAGCGCCGCCGTACCTGACGGTCCAGGATCGTGGACGAAAGTACTCGCGGAATTCGGGCGTGCCTCCGGGCGGGGCGATGGATTCTTTCGCTTTGCGTGCGGCAAATGCGGTGGCCGGAAACCAAACCGACGCGGCTGGTCTCGAGTGGGCGCTCGGCGACGGCTCGATAACGTTCGAGCAGGAAGTCTCTTTTTCTCTGGGAGGCGCGAAAGCGCACGCCACGCTCGCCGGAAAAGTCGTCGCGCCCTGCACCACAACGTATGCCCGCCCAGGTGACGCGCTCACGATCGAGCATATCTCGGGCGGCCGGTTTCTGTATATCGCAGTCAGCGGTGGAATAGACGTTCCGGTGATTCTTGGAAGCAGATCGACTTACCTGCCTGGCCGCTTTGGAGGCTACCTCGGACGCACCCTCAAGCGCGGAGATGCGCTGGCGCTGGGACCGCAACCCGGCCACACGCCGGCGGAGGGATTCCATTGCCCTGCCGATCTGCTTCCGCGCTACGACACGGGGATCATTCACATAACTCGCGGCACCCACGCCGATCTCTTTGACGAATCCGCGTGGCGCGCGCTTACCGACGGCGAATACAGGGTTGCCGCCGCATCGGATCGTACCGGTTACAAACTCGAGGGCCGAGCGCTCGCAAATCCCGTCGGAACTCTTCCGTCGGAGGCGAGCTGCCCCGGCGCGATTCAGATCCCCGGGGACGGGCTTCCGATTGCCTTGATGGCGGACGCACCGACGGTCGGTGGCTATCCCAAGATCGCCGTCGTGGCGGAGGCGGACCTTCCGATGATTGCTCAGCGCTCACCCGGAGAGGCGATCCGGTTCGAGCTGATCACGATCGAACAGAGCCAGCGCCTGTTGAAGCGCCGCGCTGCGGATCTGCACACGATCAGCCAGCTGGGGCTCCGCTCCGCCAACTGAGGGCGCCTTACCGCGGCGCGGCTTCTGCATATCACTTGTTCATTGCCGCTCAATGCGGCTCAACAACTGTCGGGGGCTGGATCCATGGAACGCAATGACCGCGAAGACACCGGTACCAACACCGGGGGCGAACAGACGACGATTGGTGGGGACACCGACCGCGGCGTGAGCAGCCGGGTTAGGGGCGTCGCTTCGTCTGTGAAAGAAAAGGCATCAGGCATTCCGGCGATGCTCGCCGACGGCCTGCAGGCGGGTGCAGAGGCGCTGCGTCAGCGCCGTGCAGCTGCGGAAACATCCCCGGGATCGGCTGTCGCCATCGCGAATGACCCGAGCATCGC
>JANMMF010000229.1:0-2621 GCA_031372985.1 Gemmatimonadota bacterium | reverse complement strand
ATGTACTGGTCGAAGGAACATTAACATTAGGAGGCTGATCGCGACAAAAATGTGAAGTAAATGTGGGACGAAGAATAGATGTACGTCGATACCGCTGCCTAACGATATATGCAGCAGACGGGCGCTTGTCAGTCGTTAGGGTTGATCGATCCTCGAGAGTATTGCTAATGCGAGATTCAATTCGCTTCTTAAGTAGTGCGCCCGCAGCTGAACTTGGGCGTTAGACGGACAACCTCACTGCGGTGAACTACTTAACTTTCCTGAGGCCGTGTCGAGTACCTCTGAGAAGGCCGCCGCAACGGGTTCGATTCCCGTGAACGCAATGGGCGGCGGAACTCGGAGCGGGGTGCAAATCCTCGGCGGTCACTTTGGTCCACCGTGCAGCGACAACAGTCCGCGTCGCAGTCGAGCCGACCAAGTTTCAAATAGACACCGCGCGCCCAGAGCCGACATCTCGACCCTGCCGTCTAACGAACGTTGCAGCTGAACTAAGGCGTTAGGTTGCACCCATTCACTCTTGCCAATCAGGTTCGCCGTGGCTGAGATATCCCTCGCTGTGACCAAAGCAGTACTGGATTACACCAAGGGCTCCGGTAAAAAGGAGCACCAGATTGCTTATTCTGCGGCCTCGGCTGATATCGCCACGCGTTTAGGCGAGGTCACTAAACAGAAGCACGTGAAGGTACGACTGGCTGGTCGAATTACTCTTGTCGTGGGCGACCGAGGAGCGATCTGGCGAGCTCATAACGAAGAGTACGCGAAAGACTTTGACGCGCTCTTCGCGTTCCTAGCCCAGTATCCTTCCCAACCCTTGCGCTTCCTTTGCGAGATCGCCGAGTGACCGTCGGCATCTGCGCGCGCGCAACCTAACGAACGTTGCAGCTGACAAGCACCTTTCGGATGCGGCTACGCCGCAATGGTGGTAGTGTGCTTGCAGCTGAACTAAGGCGTTAGGTAGCCGTTATGGAGAATGATACGAGACTGACTCGCGAGCCTATGAGCAGAGCCAGGCATCGCATCTGTTGCGCTGCTCTGCTGCTACTGACTGCGGCTTGCTCAGGATGCCAGGTGCCGGCCTGAAGTCAGAACGTTACGCAGTTCGCGGTGTTTTCTGCTGTCCGCGACTTCATTTGGTAGCCTTCTCGCCGTAGCGCCTTCCGGAACGAACGCGACCGGTGCAAGATGTCCCCGTCAATGCATCCCTATGAACTGGAGAAGCCACCGATGAAGAGATTGATGAAGAGAGCCCTGTCCGCCCTCGTAGTGATCGGCGCATTGAGCGCGTGTTCCCAAGCACCGTCTCCGCCGGCAGCGCAAAACACGGCGGCGGACGAAGCCAAGCTACAGACGGATGCGCTCGCCTGGTTCGATCTGTACAACAAGGGCGACGCGGACGGCGTGGCGAATCTGTATGCGGACGACGCCCTCCTGATGCCGCCCGGCGCACCTGCGTCCAAGGGGCGAGTCGCGATTCGCGAGTTCATCGCGGCAGACATCGCCAAGTCCAAAGCCGCCGGCATCTCGCTCAAGAATGGGGCGGTCACTGGCGTGGGCGTCAGCGGCGACGCGGGCTGGCTCAGCGGTACCTACCTGGTCGTCGATGCGTCCGGCGCGACGGTCGACGCCGGTAACTATCTTTCGGTGCACCGTCGCACCAACGGTGCGTGGCCCTACGTTCGCGACACGTGGAACTCGGACAGGGAAGCCGCCACGCCGCCGTCTACGCCTACGCCCAAGAAGACGACCGGCAAGTAGCATCAACGGGCGCCGCCCCGACCGCTGGACAGGCCGCATGTCGGCGTCTCTAAGGTTTGCCCGCACAGATCTCGCCGCAAATCGCGCCGCGATTCCGCTGATCGGCGACTAACACGCAGCCGTGACCTAACCTACGCGCACCTGCCGGAACCCCGGCATGGAGATTCCCTCTTAATGCGACCCACATACCGCTTCGCCCTGTCAGCTCTCCTGATCGTTCTGCCGTCCGGCGTCGCAGGCCAGCCGGCTGCGCCCGCCCGCCCGTTCGGGACTCTCCGCGACCAGGCCGACACGCAACAACGCTGGCTCGTCTCGCGCATGACCACGGTCCTCCCCGCAATCATGCGGAAATACGCCGTGGACATGTGGGTGATACCGATGCGAGAGTACAACGAGGATCCCGTATTCACATCCCTCGTCTCTCCGACAACATTCGCCGCGCGCCGCAGAACCATCTACGTCTTCACGATGCGCGGGGATTCCGTCGAGAGGATCGCCCTGGGAGGCAGCACGCAGGGAGGCGTGTACACCGCCGTGCGGTCCACCAAGACGGCTGCGGGCCCCGCCGGCGGACGTACCGAGCGCAACGCCGAGCTCTGGGGTGACGAACAGTGGCTCGCGCTGAAACAGGTGATCGAGGCGCGCAATCCGCGGACGATCGCCGTGAACGTGTCTCGTGTCTTCGCGTTCAGTGACGGCTTGAGCGCAGGCGAGATGGAAGGAATGCGAGAGGCGCTCGGCGACAAGTGGACGAGTCGGTTCGTCCGCCACGACGGGCTGGCGCTCGATCTCATCGCCACGCGACTCCCCGACGAGGCAGCGTTCTACAGACGAATGCAGGAGCTGGCGTGGGCAATCATCGACAC
>JANMMF010000182.1:0-2415 GCA_031372985.1 Gemmatimonadota bacterium | reverse complement strand
GGCTTGAAGATCTGGTAAAAGAGCACGGTCACAGCGAGATAAGCCGCGTCCGCGATGAGGTTTGCTGTGATCCTGCCGTTCGGGAACATCAGCTCGATCGTCCCCGCCACAAACGTGATCAGGTAAAAGAGTCCGGCAATCCTTGCTTTGTCTTTCATGCGTGCGCCGCCTCAAGGGTGCGTGCCCGACGGCGATACCATTGCGTGAGCAACACGCGCGTGAGCCAAAAGAGCAGGAGCCCGAGGGGCAGCAGCGCCGGAACGGCGAGCAGCGGAAAGATTCGAATGGGCTTCGGGAAGACCTGGGCCTGGCCGAGAAAGAACGAACCGGTCGCGACGAACAGCGCGAAGCACATGCGCCACAGATGCCTCGCGATGCGGTGCGCGCCCTGGAGGCCGCCGGCCAGCATCACACGCACGTCCCCCAACGCCCCAATCAGTGCCACGGCAGCGAAGAAGAAAATCATCCCTGGCGGCACGCCATTGATCGTGCCGCTGGCACTGTTCAATCCATCGATTCCGAACTTGATGCTGAGAATCCCTACCGCAATACCAACCAGCGTGGCCGCCGCGTCGATCAAATGAAACTCCTGATCGCGCCGCTGGACCGTGAGGAGCCCGGTGCTCACCAGATAAAAAGCGAGCGAGCCGCCAATCACGTTGGCCGGCTGGTTCTTGAGCGCTGCCATCACCGCACCGGTGGCTGCAAGAACGAGCATGGAGTAGACGAAGACCATCCCGCTCTTGCGATGTAGCTTCGCTCCCTTGAGCGCAAAGACGGAAACGTATCCCGCAACGATCGCGATCAGTCCAGCGACGATGTGTATGGGGAGCAACGTCATGCCGATTGCCTCCGCGCCGGCGGCGCGGCACCCTTGACGATCAGCCATGGCGCGACGACCAGCTCGAAGACGGCCATCGGTATCCATATCAGCTGGAAGAACACACCGCTGAAGAATCCTGCTAGCTGAAATGGAAGGGCTACTACGAGTATGACCGATGCCACGACCCCCAGCCACGCGAGTGGAGCGGGGATCATGCGGCCGCGCAGGAGCAGCCAGCAGAACAGCGTGCTGCCGACCGCGAACAGAGTTGCGGCGATGAGCGACGTCGAACCTTCCAGCTTGAGAAGAAAAGCGCCGATCGCGTGCGCTGCCGCGGTATCGGGCGCGGCCGGCCCGGTAGTCGTCGCGAGCCAGAGGAGTATCAGCGTGCTCGGTAAGCTCACCCCGACAACGCCCTCCGCGACCCGACACGTCATGGCCAGCATCGCGAGATCCGGATCTTCATCGCGGGTGAGAGCGTAGAGCGTTACGCCCAGGGACAATGCCGCGAACGCCGTCATGAAGGCCAACACGTAGGCGACGCGCATCTCGGTTGCGTGTTGCGACATCGATGCGAGCTTTGCCGCGATCCCCGTTCCCCCGCTGGCCCGACCAGAGAGGACCATACTGAGAATGCCAGCCGCGATGTAGAACAGGAATGCGAAGCCGGCGATTCTCGCGTTCGTCTTCCGCGTCATGCGTCCTCCGTCGGGGTAGTGGCGTTCACGCCCTTTATCAACAGCCAGCCAACTATCGAGAGCTCGCCAGCCGCAGCCGCGAGCGTCATGAACAGGGAGGTGATGCCGAAGTAGTCCGACGGGAGGAAGAACGTCACGGTACTGAGTACGTACGCGGCGCCCGCGACTATCAGCAGGACCCCGATCACGCGGGGAATGAAGCCGGACTTGTACACGAGTGTGCCCAGCGGCAGCAGCCAGAGTCCCATGTAGACGCCGAGGGCGATTATGGCGCGGCCGCGCAGGGTGAGAGCTCCCAACGCAGCGGCATCGAGCTGTTTCTTCTCGAAGACCGACAGGTACTCGGCGCCGCTCAACAGCACGAGCGGTGCGATCTGCGTGATCAGGATGGCGGACGACATCGCGACCTGGACGAGGACGAACGCCACCATGAGTCGGGCGTGGCGCCGGTTTACGTCCTTGAACAACTCGTACAAAACCACGACGAGGAGAATGAAGCCGACCTGGTTCACCAGATCGGCAACTATCCCGAAACGGTAGAGCAGTGGAAATGAGGCGATGTTGCTCGCCGTGGCCGCCGCATCACCCCGCACGACGAAAACCCGCGGGATAAACGCGATGCTGAAGGCGCCGGCGAGCCCCATCACCAGATAGAGTACGCCAGCGAGACGCGCGGTCTGTTTACGTGAAGTCATGTATACGCCGATAGGGGAGAGCCTTAAGACCCTGGATCGGCATACGGAATAACTTAGTTTTTAGTTTCAGGCCTTCGGAGAAACCGCGGGCGGGGGGTCACCGTAGGGTTGCTATGGGCGCAAGCATTTAGTTATTCGCGCGAGTATGGGAGTCGGGAGTCGGGAGTCGGAAATCGGAAATCGGAAATCGGAAGTCGGG
>JANMMF010000318.1:0-7022 GCA_031372985.1 Gemmatimonadota bacterium | reverse complement strand
GTGACATCGGACACCGCGCAGCTGCGGACGGGCCCGCACGTCGAGGCACTGTTACGGCTCGCGCCTGCGGTCGCCCTCGCGGTCGATGTTCTCCTTTTGAGTGAGGACGAGCAGCGAACCCACGCCCGGGAGCGAACGCTCGCGGCAGCGTTGGCTACCATGGACCAGCCCGTGCTGATTCTTGGGGTCGACGCCAAGGTGCAGTATGCCAACAGCGCCGCGATCAAGGAATACCGATACGACCCCGTCGAAATTGCCGGCCTCTCTGTCGACGATTTCGTCGTGGCCTCCGCTGACGTTTCCCGCCGGCAGACGATTCCTGCGGTTCCTTCGGAAAAGGCTCTCTGGATCGGCGAGCACGTACACCGCCGGAAAGACGGGACGGAGTTTCCCGCCGCGGTGACCCTCAGCCACATTCGGGATGCGAGCGACAACATCGTCGGTCTGGTGATCGGCGTCAGGAATCTCACCGAGGAGCGGAAGGTCGCCGACCACCTCGGACGCACGGAGAAGCTCGCCGCCATCGGCGAGCTGGTCGCGGGCGTCGCGCACGAGCTCAACAATCCACTCACCGGAATATCCACCTTCGCGCAGCTGCTGCTCGAGGACACGCTCCAGGGCGAACAGTTCGAATCGGTGAGCCTGATCAAGCGCGAAGCGGACCGCGCTATCGGCGTGATCCGCGATCTGTTGCTCTTCGCGCGCAAGACGGACGCACGGGATGTTCCTGTCGACATCAATACGATCGTCAAGCACACGGTGCGACTCCGCGCGCTGGCGTCCCGATCGAGTGGCATCGAGGTCCATATGCGCCTC
This sequence comes from Gemmatimonadota bacterium, assembly GCA_031372985.1. Taxonomy (GTDB): domain Bacteria; phylum Gemmatimonadota; class Gemmatimonadetes; order Gemmatimonadales; family Gemmatimonadaceae; genus UBA4720. Next base: position 6,206 of record JANMMF010000318.1, on the reverse strand, counting down.
GACGAATCGAACCCGCAGGTTCGCGGGGATGAGCAAAAGCTCCAGCAAGTGCTGCTCAATCTGCTGGTGAACGCTGAGTCCGCGATGCAGGACGCCCAATTGCGGCATCTCTCCGTTATCACGCGTCACCGGCGCGAGACGGTGCACATCGTCGTTTCGGATACGGGACACGGAATGACGCCATCCATAAGCGAGCGGGTATTCGAGCCCTTTTTCACCACCAAGCCGCCGGGAGAAGGAACCGGGCTCGGGCTCAGCGTTAGCTATGGCATCGTCCAAGCGCACGGTGGAACGATCTCGGTGGAGAGCACCCCGGCGGTCGGCACCACTTTCACCATACAGCTTCCGCTCTATGTGGAGGCGGCGAAATGACGCGGATCCTCATCGTCGACGACGAGGAGACGATTCGTCTCGCGCTCCGCAAGTTTCTACGCTCCCGCGGATACGAGGTCGAGATTGCCGGCTCGGGCGACCATGCGATGCAGATTCTCGACAGGGATTCGTTCTCCCTGATGCTTTGCGACGTCCGCATGCCGGGAATGACCGGGGTTCAGGTTGTCCCGCTGGCGCGGCAGAAGGACCGGGATCTCGCGATCATCATGCTCACGGCCGTCAATGATGCAGCGACGGCAACGGAGGTCCTCGCTTCGGGCGCGACCGACTATTTGATGAAGCCGGTCGAGCTCGCGGATCTCCAGCAGGCTGTTGATCGCGCGCTTCGAAAGAGAGATGAGCTCATTGACCTGCGTCGCGTCGACATGCTGATTCGCGAGGAGGTGGCGCTACGCACCGCCGAGCTCGAGATGGAGAAAGAGTCTCTGCGGCTCATGTCGGTGAGCATCGCCGAAACTCTGATCAATGCCATGGAGGCCAAGGACCTCTACCTTCGAGGCCACTCGCAGCGGGTGGCCGAGCTCGCCGGACAGCTGGCCGAGGAGCTCGGTCTCGATGAGGCGACGTGTGAGGACCTGAGAGTGGCCGGACGGCTCCACGATGTCGGCAAGATCGGAATACGGGAAGCGATCCTCAACAAGCCCGGCCGCCTGACTTCCGACGAGTTCGAGCACGTGAAGCAGCACGTTCAGATCGGGCTCGATATCCTAGCGCCCTTGTTCCACATCAAGAAGCCGCTCGAGTACGTCGAGCATCACCACGAGCGCTGGGATGGCGCCGGCTATCCTCAGGGGCTAACGGGTGAAGCCATCCCCGTGGGTGCCAGAATCCTTTGCGCCGCCGACACATTCGACGCACTCACATCGAAGAGAGCTTACCGCGAGCCGCTCGCACCACTGGCGGCCCTCGAGCATCTCCGCGTCGACTCGGGAACGCAGTTCGATCCCTCTGTTTACGACGCGCTGGTGAGAGTCATAGCGAAGCGAGTGGGCACTGACTCCCATGACGGGAGCTAACCTGCTGGGGTAGCTCCTTGACCTTCGGTCAGAGGAGCTGTATTCGGTTTGCAAGCGTGGACTGGCTTACGCGTTGGTGCACGAGGCACGCGACGTGCAGCGGGCGAAATCAGAAAATTGCGCGCTCCTACGGTGCGAGCGCCTGACATACTATGGGAGGACAAATGCCGAGCGGTGAATCAGTGGAGCCATTGCGGTTTGCGGACGACGACGACCAGGATGATCTCGGTGGCTTCAGTCGCGGCAAGCGTTCCTACGATGATGACGAAGACGAAGACGGTGGCTGGGCTATCAACGAAGATCACAGCGACCGCCTGTGGGATAGCGCCGAAGATGCGGACGACGACGATGAGGTCGATTCCGACGCTACCGTCGTGAGCGAAAGCGATGATGGGGACGACGAGGAAGAGGAGGAAGATCTCTTCGGCGGTGGCGCTCCGAGAGGAAGACGCGGCCGGCCTAAGGGGTCAGGGAAGCGGCAGGAGTCATCGCTGGCCGGTGGAGGAGCCGCCGGGAGTGCCGCTGGCGGTTCCGGTGCAGCAAGCAGTGGTTCTCCGTACGGTACCGGCACGCCCTCGACCGGCGGATTCGGAGGCGGAGCCGCGTCCACGGGCGCGAGCCGCACCCCCTACAGCTCCGGTCCTGCCCCGGCCGGGCGGGCGACCGGTGCGGGAACTGGCGCCGGTGGGCAAGCAGGCACTACCCGGTCGGCTTCGAGCGCCCCGAAGGCTGGGGCCGGGAAGACGGCAAAAAGCTTCTCCGCGGGAAAGAAATCCGGAGGCCGGAAGGCTTCGGCCGGCAAGACGACCAAAGCTCGGTCCGGCAGTAAGAAGGCCGGCGCTCGGAAGAGCGGCGCCAAAAAGGCAGGAGCGCGGAAATCTTCAGCCCGCGGGAGCAGCTCCCAGTCGGGAGGGGCTTCCAAATCTCGCAAGGGCGGTAGCGGTGCCAAGAAGTCTGGGTCAAAGGGTCGCTCGCGGCGGTAGATTCTCTTTCCCCCGTGCGTAGTGCCCGAGGCGCGGTTACTCTCAAGTAGCCGCGCTTTTTATTGAATGCTACTGTAGGCATGGCCGCGCTTTTTCCTTGACCGACCCCTAGTGAGGTGTGATGCAGGAGCCCGACGAACGCGACGAAGGACCTTGGCGCAGGATTCTTTTGTCCGGTGGTGCAATCCTCGGTGCCGCCGCTGCCTACAACGCGTTTGCGCGGAAGGGCGTCGACCAGCTGACAAACCTGATCGGCGGTGAGGAGGGAGGCTTCGAATGGCGGGACCGAAGGGTCGCGTTCACGAAACACGGCGAAGGCCCACCGGTCCTTCTCATCCACGGCATCCACGCCGCCGCCTGGTCCTACGAATGGCGCAACAACGTCGACGCGCTCGCTCGGACGAATACGGTGTACACGATCGACCTGCTCGGATTCGGACGGTCGGATCGTCCAGCCATACGATATTCAGCGCGGCTCTATATCTCGCTCATCTCGGATTTCGTCAGCAGAGTGATCGACGCGCCGACCGTTCTTGTCGCTTCCTCGCTCTCGGGCGCGTACGCAATCGTTCTGGCCGCGCGCGATCCTCATCGCTTCCCTGCCGTCGCTCTCATTGCGCCGTCCGGGCTCGTGCGACTCAATGAGCCAGTGGGGCTGCGTGGTGAAGCCGGCAGGCTTGCCGTCGACACTCCGATTGCCGGCACGGCGATGTTCAACGCACTGGTGTCGAGGCCGAACCTGCGCCGCTATCTCAGAAACGCCTACTCCAACGACTCGCTCGTCACACGCGAGCTCGTGGAGATCTATTACACTGCGTCGCATCAGCGCGGCGCTCGTCACGCACCCGGTGCGTTCCTCTCCGGCCATCTCAACATCGACGTGCGGCACGCGCTCCGGCGACTGAGCCAGCCCGCGTTGCTCGTGTGGGGCGAACAGGGATCCATCGCACCGGTTGAGGAATTCCGTGGCTTCCGCGAGCTCAAACGCGATCTCGAAATCTCAGTTCTATCTCCCGCGGGCGATCTGCCGCACGACGAGCGAGCCGAGGATTTTAATGTTATCCTATCCACATGGCTGAATCGCCTGTCGCTCTCCTCCGCGCCCACGCTCGCCACGCTCCCTGGAACGCCCGCGGACTCGCCGCGCACGCAACAGCTCTCGTAGACGCCGCCGGAGTACGACCAACCAACGCATCGGCGCGAGCGGCGCCGAGTGCGCGCGCAGTCCGATTCTACGTGGCGAGCGGGTTGCTCGATCGGCCCGAGGGAACCGGAACCGGCGCGACGTACGGATACCGGCATCTTCTGCAGCTCCTGTCGATCAAGATCCGGCAGCGCGAAGGGCAGAGTCTCGACACCATTCGCGGCGAGCTCCACGACGTCACCGGAGATGCGCTCGAGCGGAAGATCGCGCAGTCGCTCGCGCCCGCCCTTGGTTCCGGGGCCGATGAAGCGGTCGCGCACGACGGCGACATGGCGCTCAGATGGCACCGTTTGGCGGTCGCGGATGGGATCGAGCTGCACGTTCGCGAGGATTCGCCGGCAGCCCGCGAAGAAGCGGTGATCGCCATGCGCGAAGCCGTGCGTGCCGCGCTTGCCCGCGCCGACATTCGATAAGCCTCTACATCACGTAACGCGCTGATTTCTCGCCGCGGAGATGGTCGAGCAAAGCCTTCTTCGCCGCTGCGACCTCGTCCCCGGACAGCCAGTCGGCTACGGTCGTCTGCCAGACGCTTAGAGCACTCGGCGCAGCTTCTGCGCGCCCCACTCCAGAATCTTGCCCGAGAGTGGTCGTTTTCTGAACTCGTCCAGCTTTATCTCCTTCGACGACTTGATGTCGTCCATGAAGATCGAGTCCATCTGGGCACCGACTCGGCGGTCGAGCACGACCAGATTCGACTCGTTGTTGAACGACAGTGAGCGGTTGTCGAAATTCATGGATCCCACGTAGGACCACATCCCGTCCACCACCATGCTCTTGGAGTGCACCATCGTCGGCAGATACTCGTAGACTTTCACGCCGCCCTCGAGAAGCTTCTCGTAATAAGTCCGCCCGGCGTACCAGGTCGTCTTGACATCGGTTTTGCCGCTGACGGTGATGACCCGGACATCCACTCCTCTCCGGGCGGCTGCAAGCAGCAGCTGCAGGAAGTTTTCGCCGGGCACGAAGTAAGAGTTGGTTATGTACAGCGTCTTCCGCGCACCCGCGATCGAGAGCGCGAAAAACCGCTCTGCCGGAGTGCTCCCGGTGGTTGGAATGCTGTACATCAGCCCGGCCTGCACGTCCCCTATGTCGGCGAACGAGCTCTTGGGGAAGAACATGTCACCCGTCAATAGCTCGCCGGTCGCCTCCGCCCACGCCGATGCGAATGCCGCCTGCAATGCCCCAACCGTCATGCCCTCGAACCGGACGTTGCTCTCTCGCCACTGATCCTCGTGATGCCCGTCGCCCAGCCAATAGTCCGCGAGGCCGAATCCACCGGTGTACCCGATCTTGCCATCAACGACCACCACCCGGACGTGTGATCGCTGCGCCGCTTTCTGCAGCGTGTACCAGCGGAGCGGCCTCAGCCAGACGACTTCGACGCCTGCGTTCTTGAGACTCGTTATCCATTCAGGCTTTAGCGGCTGGGAGCCGAACGCGTCCAGCAGCAGCAGCACGCGCACCTTGTGCTGCGCACGGTCGATCAGATACTTCGCCACGCTGTCGGCAACCTTGCCGGGCTGGGAGTAGTACATCTGTATGGTGATCGTGCGCTCTGCTGACGCCAGGTCCTTCCACAGCTGCGGGTAAGTCCCGTCTCCGTTCAGTAGAATCTCGACTTTGTTGCCCGGTTCGATGTGCATTCCCGTGAACAGTTCCATGCTGCGCACAAACAGCGGATCTTCGATGCTCGGCGGCCCCTCATCGTCGCCTTCTGCGATTACGCTCTTGACGGGCGGCGCATGGGTGATCGAAAGAATGCCGATCAGCATGAGGACGAGGGCGAACAGAATGACCGCTGCGATTGCGGCGTACTTGATCAGTGACATATTCTCTCTGCATGACCTTCGTGGCCCGTCGGCGAGTTCCGACGCGTGCTATCGTCCTCGACCGGTCGCTTGAAGCGCTCCCGATCTTTCGACTGAGCGACTCCGCCGAGGATGCGGCAATTTCCTTCTCTCCCGAGAGCGGTGGACGGTGGCGTGTTCTGCCCAGCCCCGGCGACCGCTTGCCCGGCACTTTCGACCAGGATGTGTATATAGAGCTCCTGCACCGCTACCACGAAGCGGGTGCTCCCGAGGACGGCGTGATAAGCTTTACCCTACACGCCTTTCTCCGCTCCATTGGGCGTCGCGTCGACGGCAGAACGTATGAGCAGCTTCGCTCCGCGCTTACGAGACTCGAGCGTACAATCCTCGAGTCGAGCGGTGTGTACATTGCAGCAAGGGAAGGACAGCCGCTAGAAGGACGATTTACCATTCTGTCTGCTGTCTCCATTGCCCGGCGTCGAATGGCCGAGCGTGAACAGTTCACCCTTTTTCCGGTTCTGACCGCATCCGAGCCCGGCGATGCCCGGGTCACTATCGGAGCGGCCATTCGCTCGAACATCGCGGCCGGACACACCGTCACCCTCTCCGCGATCCACTACCTGTCACTCACCAATCCCGTTGCCAGGCGGCTCTACCGCCTGCTCGAGGTAGCGAGGGAGGAAGGCATGGTTACGTGGAGAGTGCCGCTCGCGGCGCTAGCCGAACAGCTGCCTTTGACCCAACGCTACCCCTCTCATTTGCAACGAGTGCTCCAGCCTGCCCACGAGATGCTCCTGGCTGC
>JANMMF010000179.1:0-7646 GCA_031372985.1 Gemmatimonadota bacterium | reverse complement strand
GAACGCCTCCATCGTCGCCGCGGAACTGCTCAACTGCCTGTCGCTGGCCAGCTCCCCGACGGTGCGGGAGCCCTCCGGAAAGACGTAGCTGATCCCGGCTATGGCGGGGGTGCTTTGTCCGTTGGGTCTGTGGGTCATTGGCGTTTGCTCGTTCGTCATGCGCGAACGATGCTTTCGCCTTGTCGGCCGTCCCATGCGTGGTCATACGTAGGACAAGGGGCAGTGTAACGTAGTAGCCGGAAAACAGATGCCGCGGGGCGGGCTTATAGGTAGTCAACGCAAAGAGTCCGAGGCGATCGCCTCGGACTCTTTCTTATATCGAGCGGCGGCTTGCACCGCCGCGTCAGACATTCATCAGATGCAGGTGATCACACCGTTGGTCATGTCGCAAACTTTCGCTGACTGCGAGTGCGTTGCGGTCGCGCTCCATGAAGGCGGCGGGCCGGCGACGTTCACAACGACAACCGTCACGTTCTGCGACGGGCTGAAACCCTGAAGAGGAGCCGCTGTGGTCGCGGTTCCACCGAAGTACGCGCCATTCTGGTCGGCTGCGTACTGCTCTTCGTACGTCGCAATGTTGCGAAGGTCAGACTTCATCGCGGCGACGTACGCCTTGTCCTTTGTGTTCGCGAACTTCGGGATCGCGATCGCGGCAAGAATGCCGATGATCACGACGACGATTAGAAGCTCAATAAGGGTGAAACCCTTCTTGTTTTGCAGCATTGGTAGTCTCCTGCAGCGGTTGGGAAAGCGGCCGGCTTTAAGCTTCGACGCCGTCCAGTAGAGCGACGCCCCAGGGACGACTGGGCAACGGCAGGTTTGCCCAATGTCTCGCGGGTGAGTGTCGGCGTGGCACGATTGTGCAGGAATACACGTACCTGGCGCCTTTTCGTCGCTTTTGCTTGCTACGTGTGCACGAGCGATTCGGCGCCGCGCGGGCAAAACAAAGCCCGAGGAACGGCTCCTCGGGCTTTGAACTGCCGACGTGACTTCTGGAAGCTAAGGCGCGACGACGATGATCTGGTTCTGTGTCTCGGTGCGCGCGGTGATGGTCAAACCACCAGTCAAGAGAGCGGGTTTGAATCCCGAGGCCGTTGGTGGCGTTGCGCGCAGCACGTAAGTGCCGGGCAGCAGGAATGCGATTCTGAAATTCCCACTCGCATCCGTGGTACCGGTGCGGACGATGTGCGTCGGATCGGAATCGGTGAGCAGCGAGCCAGCGGTCAGAACTTCCACCGTCGCGTCTGGAACCGCGGCTCCGGTCGCGCTGGTCGCGTGCACCGATCCGGTCACGCTGCCAGTCACGTCCTGCGCGACGGCGTGAATGACCGGCTTGAAGTTGAAGCCGTTCGTGGCCTTGTTGCCGCGCAACACGAAGCTGCGTCCGATATCGAAGTCGAGCGTCATCACCGAGCCATTTTCCGTCAGCTGTATCGGCTCGTCGAGCTTGACCTTGATCCCGCTTTGTCCGGCGCTCGGGAAGGATATTGGCGGCTGAGTGCCGTCCTTCAGGGTGATGCTCGACTTGTCGGTGTCGAGGATGAGACGGAAGCTCTTGTAAGTGCCGGTCGCGAGAGTGGTCGCACCGAGGTTCATCGTCCTGCCGCCGCCAAGGTCGAGAAGGTTGATCAGCGTGTTGGGAGTGGCAACCGTGGTCCAGCCACCGTGATTGGTTTCGTCAGCCGCATCCTCGTCGGTAGTTGCTACCGTCTTGGCATCAACCCGGACGACGAAGACGTCGACACGAGCGACTTCGGAAAAAGGGAAGGGCGCGTCGGTCAGCCGAACTGTCAGTAGTCCGGTGCCTGTGCCCGAAGAATCACTGCACGCGCCGAAGGCGACAGTGGCGATCGCAATTGCCGCACAGAGGCGGATTGTCTTGCTCATTTTAAGTCTCCTGCATTGAGTTCATGAAAAGCTCTGAAGGGCAGGTTCGCCCGCGTGGTCGCGTGCAGATCGCGACGCTACTAAAAAAGACTCAGCTATCTCGCATCCCCGTCACAGCTCATCTGTAATTCCTTGCTCGACGCGGAAAAGGAAAACGGAGACAGCGTTAGTCGCTGTCCCCGTGTAGTGATCTCGATTTTCCGTCGGATTATTTTGTTGGAGGAGGCTTGTGGCCCTGGCCCGGGTTGGATTTCACGCCACCATTACCCGGCACTCCCGCCGGCGGACCCGCTGTTGCCGGGCGTCCCGTCTTCGGACGCTTGTGGCTCTGGCCGAAATCTCTTCCCGTCTCGGCCGGGCGGTTAGACTGTCCGGAGATTGCCTGCGCCGGCAGCTCTCCCGGCATTCTCTCCAGATCCGCGTCCGACGCGCGCGCCTGAAGACGCGTGAGCACGCGCTCCAGCGCCTGATCAGAGGGCAATCCGCGGTCAGTAAGACTTCCGATCACGAACAGTGGAACAGCCAGCGAACGTCCCGATGGCGCATTCTTGGCGAGGCGCGATACCGAGGCGCCATCGACCCCTTTCCGCATCGCTTCAGCGCCCGCTTCGATCTCGTCGGCCGCCGGAGTTGAACCGCGACCGCTTGAGAGAGCGGATCTCGCGCTCTCCATCCTCTGAGCCTGCTCGTTCACGGAGCGCTCGATGTCCTTCGGATTAACGCCCTTGGCGGCGAACTTGAGCGCGCGGTTTTCGAGGGCCTGAGCAGGGAGCTGACGCGCGCGCGCATCGGCGATGCGTGCCAGAACGCGCTGCGCAACATCGGCCGGCAGCACTTCTCCGAGCCGCGTGGAAGGATCCTTCGCCGGAATCTGCGCCCTCGATGGCTGCACGACCAATGCGGTCGCCAGCAACAGAAGGAAGAGGGCTCGAAAGGTGTTCATATATGTCATCTCCCCGAGGGAGTGATTTGCGGTAGCGCGATAATACTCATCACGAGGCAGGCCGGAACGCGGCGCCCATACCGGATAGACTCATGAGATGGCAACCAAGGTCACATCTTTGTGTTTGACTCGACAATGAGCAGGCCAACCTTTCCACCGAATTCATCGAGCATTGAAAGCAGGCCCGGAGGGACGATCCATTCGCCCCCGTCGAGTCTCAGGTTCATCTGATACTTTCCCGGGCCGACAGGAAGCGTCGCCGCCCACCATCCGTCGCTCGCGAGATTGAGTCGCACTGGCGTCCAACTGGTGAAGTCTCCAGTGACCTCCACCAGGTTTGCTCGTGGAGCTTTCACTCTGAGCGTGACCGAGCGAACACCGGTTCGTGCCGCCCTGAAGTCTGTGGCAACTGCCAACCCCTCATCAGGCGGCGCGTCGATCCCTGGCTGCTGCGTAGTTACCGTCTGCGCTTCGGCGGCGCGCCGGGTAGCCAGGCGGATGCTCAGCGACGCGAAACGCCCCCCGGGGAATCCCTGTGTCGGATCGATGGGATACGTTCCGCCCGCCGCCACCAGAGCGAAGCGAGAGCTGAGCCAGCGCACAGCATTCACACTGCCCCACGACCGGGCGGTGCCGCCGAGCGCTGTGAGCTGATCCCCGACCCGGACTCCAACCACCGCGCCCAGATCGAGCTTGGCGCGCGTCCAGGATAGCGACACCTGACCGTCCATGTACTTGAGGGAGTCAACCACCGCCGGACTGAGGACAATGGTCGCGGTGGAGTGCTGGAGCGTCGTCGACACCCCCGCTTCGCCGAGAAAGACGCCCGCTGAACCGCCACCGCCTAACCACGTTCGCCCTCCGCCCGCACCCATGAATAGCTCGCCCCATTTCCGCATGGAATGCAGCCTGACGTTCGCGAGCACTTCCCCGGTACGCGTCCCATCCTGATGCGCGCTACCGCCGGAAAAACCCGCCAGCTCGGCGAGAAATCCGCCGGCAAAAGGCGCGAACAGCGAGCCTGAGAGAGCACCCTGCGTGCTCCACCCGCCGGAAGCAAACTGCGAGTAGGTTCCTGAGACTTCAGCGACCCCGCGTCCCCAGTCGGCACTCGCGCGAGGCGTTATGGTGGCAGCGCTGGCGCTCAAGGTGTCCGCGTAGCGGAGAGCAACACCGCCCACGTCAATGCTTCCGTCAACACGTTGCGCGGGAGCGGTCTGCGCGAAAAAGAGGAGCGCGGCAAGCGCGCCTCGTGAGGTCGTGAGGAGGTGAGGGCTGTGCGGTCTCAAGGAACAGCAAAGATATGCTCCCTGGGCTCATGTGCTTAGGTCCCGCTCAGGTTTCGCTCTTTCCTGCTGCCCCGACGCGGATCACCGAGCTCTCGGTGCCGAAATCGTCCGAGCTCTTCACGGCCAGAGGGTCGGCGACCCACCGCGAGCCGTTGACGATGAAGGCGTATTCATGACGCCCTGGGGTCAGTGCCACTGACACTGACCACACGCCGGGCGCTCCCGAGCGTTCGAGCTCGGTCGCTCCTCTTGTCCACTCGTTGAAATCACCAACGAGCGCAACCCTCGAAGCGCCGGAGTCGACGAAGACGAACCGGACCAGTTGAACAGTGTCGGGAGCCGAAATGGCCTGCGCGGCCTGTGACGCCTGAGAGCGCCTCGAGATTCCTGATCCCACCGCTACGGCGGAGAGCGCTATGATCGCGCTGATTCCAGCGGCAATCGCGATCCCGACGCGCGGTGACAGCCGGATCACCCACTCTTTGCGCCACCAGGACGCGTCCGCCGAAGAGCCCACCGGGTACAACGTGGATGCTTCGAGGCGCACTCTATCCATGAGCCGCTTCTCGAACGAAGGGTGGGCAGCCTCGGGAGCGCGCAGATGCGCTGCAACCCTGGCCACGAATGCCGCGTCCTCTGCCCTTGGTGTCTCGTCGTAACTGTCACTCATTGTAAACCCCTTCAAGAAGATCTCGCAGTCCGTCACAGGCCCGCTTCACTCTCATCTTCAACGCCGGCACACTCACGCCAGTCATTGCGGCCATCTCATCGTATGACAGCTCTTCCACGTGCTTTAACAGGAAAGCCTCGCGCTGGTCGCTCGGAAGCATGCTCAAGGCACGCTCGATGTGACCGCCCACATCTCTCTCCACTTCCTCTTCCGAGCCGGGTGCGACCGCTCGCTCGATCGCTTCCGTGCCCGGAGGAAACCGAAGGTCCCGCCGCCGCTGCCGTGATGCGTACGTTCTGCACTCGTTGACTACGATCTGATAGAGCCAACCTCCGAAACGTGCCGGGTCCTTGCAGCTGCGAAGTCCGCGGTAAGCCCGCATAAACGCCGACTGAAGCGCGTCGTCCGCATCCACCCGCGACCCGAGCATCCGCACGGCAAAGCGGGTGCACGTGTCCTGATAACGTCGAACCAGGCCGGAGAACGAATCGACGTCACCGGCGAGGACCGCCGCGATCAGTTCCGCGTCCGACAGGCCCGTCACAAATGAATGACTCCCTGATATCGGGCCGGCGTCACATGAAGGTTCCTCCGATCGTTTCGCGTGCATCAGGGCGATGTCAGCGTCAGCACGACCGATAGACTGTAATTCCCGGGCGTATCGAGGGTCCAGTCGTAGAGAGTCTGGAAATAGAGAGTCGTCGCGTTGGTCGCGGTCGCCGAGCCTGTGACGAGAGTTATGTCGCCGGTCGTGAGCGCGCCGAAGGGTCCGTTGGAGGCTGTGCTCCACCTCAGGTCGCCGGAAGGTTTGGTCGTGCGCGCCGGAGCACCCGGAGACGTGTTCGTTGCCGTCCAGAACGTGGCGGCTGAACGAAGGAGAAGCGTCCACGAGGCGTTTGCACTGACGGTGAGGGTCGGCCCTGTGGTGGTGTTGAAGCCAGCGTCGAAATCCGTGGGCGTAGGGGCGGTGAGCGCGGTGGAGCCGGCACTCATCTGGAGCCGCACGACCCGACCGGCGGTCATGGATGCACTACCTGGCTGGGTGCAGGTGGCCCCCGAGCCAGTAGCCGTGCATTGAGCGCGCGCTATGGCCGGCAGCGCCGCCGAAGCGATTGCCATGGCCATCACCGCGACGCATTTACCCAGTCTGTTCATCTCGTCTCCCGTTCAACTCTGAAAGTTCCGGAAGACGTGGTCCCATCGGGTGAAGAGCCGATCCAGTTCCCGGTAATTGTGTCCCCCACGAGCTGACCTAGGTGCCGGCGCGGATTCGATTCGAGGAGATCCGCGTCGAAGTCGATGACGTCCGTCACTGTCTCCGAGCCGCTCACGAGCCCGCCAAGCACTCTGCTCTGTCCGCTTTGCGCATTCACGCCGAACAGGTCGAGCCTTCCCTGGAAGCTGGTGCCCGACTCGCGCGAGATCGTCAGTGTGCCGGTGAGCGTTTCCCGCACCGGACCTGTTTGAACTCCGGTGTAGTTCCACGTCCCATTGAGCTTCAGCAGCGAATTCTGTGGCTCGGTCGATTGCAGGCACGCGGAAAGGAGGCCACTGGCCGCGATAGCTTGCACCGCGAGAAGTGCGCGAAATCGTGATTTCATTTCTGGGTCCCCCCCTTCGCGCTGGAGCCGTTCCACATCCGAATTGGCCGCGGGTCCAGCGTGACCGTGATCGACCTGGACTCTTTCCCGCTCACCACCAGCAATGGAACGGGCGTCCGCGCCACGAGCGGCTCGCTCAGCTCCGAAAGATCGAACTCGAGCCGGTAGGTTCCCACCGGCAGCGCCTCGAACGTCGCGGTCGTCGGTCCGGTCATTCTCGCGCCCCACTCCCGACCGGCTCCGTCGCGCGCGATCACGTGCGCTTTGCTCAGATCGATCTGGACCGCCGAGATCCCGGACCGTGCAGCCACGACGAGCTCGACTTCCGCCGATGTAGACAGCGACACCGCCAGATCACCGGTCGCGGCGCCGCTCGGTGTCCACCCATCGGGGAGCGACGCCTCGTCGATCATCACCGGCTTTGTCGCGTCGCCGCCCACCCGATACTTGCCACTGGCGTCGGCTACCGATGTCTCTGATCCCCGGCGGACCATCGCACCTGCGACACCCGGCTCGCCTGAATCGCGACGCTGATTTCCGTTGCGATCCTCGTACACGTATCCCGAAGTTCCGGGCGTGCGCAGCATCGGCACCGTCCGCGAATGCTCGAAGCGCGCGCCGAATATCCACGGCACTCGGCCGCTGACCGAGCGGAAGATGGAGTTTCGCTCGGCATCGACCTTGAGGGCGAAGCCGTTGATCAGAGGAATCACCAGTCCCGCCCGCATGATGGCCGAGTTCTCCCCGCCGAATCCGTTCAATCTCTGAAGCTCGCCCTCGCCACGGATGCCACCGAACCATGGCAGCACGACCTGGTCGCCCCTGACGCCGATCATGCTCTGCTGATTCACGAAGCCCCCGACATTGCGCGTCTGCTCGATCCGTGTCTGCAGCTCGACGGATCCACCCACTCCGGACCAACCTCCGTTTGTCGTCCAGTAGTTTCGCGGAGTGCGGCTGCTGACCGTCGCCTGCCCCAGAGGAGTGACCGTGCGCGTGACATTCCCGAGGAACGCCGACGTGTTCACGTAGTACTGGCGGAAATAGCTGCTCATGCTGATCCCGAGCTGTTGATCGCGTGTCCCGAATCCGCCACCGGCGCTCGATACACCCGGCCGCGAAGTCGCGTCGAACAGGTATGAGCGTGCCTCGACTGCGATGGTCGTGCCTCCCCCGATCCTGTACTGGGGGCGCACCGAATATCCGTTCGCCTTGAGGCCGCTGAACACGGAGGTCGCATCGGTCGTGCGCCACGC
>JANMMF010000157.1:0-3646 GCA_031372985.1 Gemmatimonadota bacterium | reverse complement strand
GCTATCCGTTCTATTACTGGCCCAACCAGCTGATGATGAACAACGGCAACGGCACGTTCCACGAGCGGGCTGCCGCCCTTGGCGTCGAGCCACCGACCGGGGGTGTCTACCAGGAAAAGAACATCGGGGCAAGCGGGCCGCACGAAGCTCGCGTAGCGCAGTAGTCGCCGATTTCGATGGCGATGGTCAGCTCGACATCGTGACCAACAACTTCAACGACCGCCCCTACTATTTCAGCAACGGGTTCTCCCGCGAGAACTATGTGGCGTTCAAGTTGACTGGAACGAGCAGCAACCGTGACGCTATCGGCGCCGTCGTTCGGCTCCGGGTCGGGAACACGTTGATGGTCCAGCAGGTAAATCCAGCGGGCGGTTACCTCGCCCAGTTGAGTCGAGTAGTGCACTTTGGCCTCGGCGATCGGAGCAGGGTCGACCGGATCGAGATCCGCTGGCCTCGGGGCATCGTGCAAACGCTGGAGAATCCCCCGATCAATACGTTGAATCAGATTCAAGAGCCGGCGCCTCCACGTAGTTAAGGAAACTGTTGACAAGCACACGTCGCCCCCCTATACTGAACCATATGGTTCAGTATTCACGGAGGCTCGATACTGCCTTTGCCGCCCTTTCGGACCCGACGCGACGCGGAATTCTGGAGCGTCTCGGCAGATCGGACGCCGGAATCAGCGAGCTGGCCGAAGCCTTCGATATCACTCTGACGGGCATCAAGAAGCACGTCGGAGTGCTCGAGGCAGCAGGCCTGGTGACTACTGAGAAGGTCGGACGGGTACGCCGATGCAGGCTCGGCCCTCGCCGGCTGGATGACGAAACCGCATGGATCGCAACATATCGGCGGATGCTCGACGGCCGCCTCAACCGGCTCGGGGAATTCCTCGAGCGTACCAGGGAGAAGCAATGACGACCAGCACAGAGCAGGAACCAACCGTAAAGGCAACTGTCACCACGCCCACCGATCGCGAGATCCACATCGTGCGCATCTTCAACGCACCACGCGAGCGCGTCTGGCAGGCAATGACCGATCCCAAGCTCGTCGCGCAGTGGTGGGGACGGGGCAACAAGCTCGTGATCGAGAAGTTCGAGCTGGAGCGTGGCGGTCACTGGCGTTTTGTAGAACACAGCCCAGAGGGCGTGCACGGATTCGAGGGGCGTTTTCGCGAGGTCACGCCACCGGAGCGGGTAGTTCAAACGTTCGAGTGGGACGGGATGCCTGGCCACGTGATAATCGAGACCGCGGTACTCGAGGATCTCGGCGACGGTCGCACGCGACTCGTCAACACATCGCTATTCCACACCACCGAGGAGCGGGACGGTATGCTCCAGTCGGGGATGGAAGGCGGGCTCAACGAGAGCTACGCAGCGCTTGATCGTCTGCTCGCAAAGCTCGGCTAGCGTCGATTCCTCGTACCAGCAAGAGTTTCGTGTACCCGCGACCCCGGTGGTCGCGGGTACACATTTTCCCGGCCTAGCGCTTGGGCGGTCCCTGCCAGAGGATGTCCGAGATCTTCCACTTGCCATCGTACTTCCCGAGCAGCAGGTAGTCTGTGCCCCACCATGCCGTCACCTTTGCGCTCGCCGTCTGGTCCTGAATCTCGAACACCGTCACATCCTTTGGCCACGACGCCTGAACCGGACGGTTTCGCGCCTTCACGTTCTTCGCGTAGGTCAGGGCCTCGGCGTACGTCATGCGCTCGCCGTCATACTTGCCCGTGGAATCGCGCCAAAACCCATACTTGGACATGTCGGAGCGCAGCGCGCGGGCGAGCTTCACGGTATCACCTTCGTAGAAGCCCTCGATGTAATCCCTCCCCGCGGCGATCACCGCCGCACGGTCAGAGCTCGCGACGGACGCTTGCTTGTCCTGCGCCCCGCTCGTTTTGATAGGGACGACGGCGCATAGCGCGACAAGCGCACAAAGCGACTTGAGTGACATAGGGTTGTAGTCCGGTGCGTGAAGTAGGCGAGGTTACCAGAGGATCACGCCTATCATTCGTTCTGTTCCCGGCGGCGTCAAGAGTGGCTCGGTGCCCGAGGACCGAAAAGAGCGGCAACCCCCGAGAGTTGCCGCCCTAATCAGTCAGTCCTGAATCACCGGGACAAACGCTATGCGTGATGTCGCTTACAGGACGCCCCCGCTTCTCACCCGGAAGTCAACGTTGTCCGAGATCCATTTCCAGAGCTCCGCCTGACTCTCCGGCGTCCCGCCCGCGCGATAGTGCTTGCGCCAGGTAGCCATAACCTCATCGTCGACCGTCCACATGCGCACCCGGCGCCGAGGGACTCGCTTCTCCCAGTGCACCGCTACCGTGGGGCGCGGATACAGGATGCGAATCGTCGTGTTCTTCGAGAGGTACTCGAGACCGCTCACGTTGATGTTCTTGTACTTGCTCAGGCTGTCGTTCTTCTCCGACGGCGTGTCCGGCAATCCGTCGGTGAGCATCACGATGTTGAGCGGTGAGAGGACCAGGTTTTGCCGCTTGACGAGTGTCGCGACGCGTTCAAAGAACGGGTTGAAGTCGGTGAGCCCGTCATTCGACGGGTACTCCTTCCTCAGGAACGCGGCGATCTCCGGGACGCTCATCTTCTGAAAGGTGTGAATCGGCTGGAAAGACTTGGTCTCTCCTGGCTTCTCCCCACCGAACGAGCCGACGAACACGGCGGTCGGCTGTTTCAGTCCACCGAGTCCATGAATGTGGGCGTAGAGGTAGTTCGCAGTGAAGTCGATCGCGCTCTCATAACGGCCCTTACTCTGAAAGGAGCCGCTGACGTCGATCCCGATGACGAGCGTCGATCTTGCGACCCGCGCGCCATCCGCCGGTGGCGCGCACGCCACCCCTACGCTCACTAGGAGCGCCGTTGCAGCGCCGAGAACTGTAGACATATGCGATAGCTTCATCACGCTACCCTCGTTCTGGGATCGTGCGGCGTGAGCTTCCTCGCGGTCGACTCCAACGATGGGCGCGCGTGCGCCAAAGGCGTAGCGGCGAGGATTTCCTCGAGCGATTTGAAAGGAAGTGAGAACATGGGCCGAGATTTGATGGTGACAACCGCGAAGTTGATTGCGGCCGCCAGGAGCTGGAGCACGGGGAGCGAGAGCAGCTCGAACATGCGCTTTGCTTCCTCGTGGAACCACGCCGTCTCCGCCTTGAGGGCATTGACTGGTTCGCGCCAGAGTCCTGGCTCGATCGCCCTCTCGATGGGGCGCGTTGCACCTTCCTGCGAGACGGCCTGCCGCGACAGGATCGCGAGCAACGCCGGAGTTCCGAAACGTCCGAAGAGGAACCACGACATGCCGCGCACGCCCAGCCATCCAAAGGATGCGAGACCGAGGGTAGCACCTATTCCGAGGTGCACTGAGCCGCCCGACTGCTGGGCGATCCACGGCGTGATGGCGTCGATCAGCTCGCGGTAGAGGAAGATCACCTCGAAGAACATCACCGCGCTCTCGACAACGACCATCTGTACGATCGTGCCGATCTTCTTCTCTTTGATCGCTTCCGTAACGACTTGCACGCAGGCAAAGCTTCCTGCCACCAGCATGAACAGGAACATCCAGAGCAGCGGCGCCATCACGCGTGGGTTCGGATCGAACCCGGTGAGACTGCCGAACACTTCATTGAGTGTCGGCTGCA
>JANMMF010000140.1:0-10474 GCA_031372985.1 Gemmatimonadota bacterium | reverse complement strand
TCGCTACACCACGGCCAATGCCTACGGCAACGTCGTGACAGGCGATCTGCGCAAGGCGTTCGAGGAATCGACAGGCAGGAATTACGGCACGTTCTTCCAGCAGTGGGTCTACGGCGCCGGGTTCCCGGTGTTCCAGGTTGCGTCGTCGTACGATCGCGCGGCCCGACGCGTGGTGGTCAGCGCCAAACAAGTCCAGCCGCGCGACAGCCTCACCGGCTTCTTCGACGTCGATGCTGACGTCGAAGTGCGCACTGACAGCGGCATCGTTCGCTTCGTGGTGCCGGTGCGGAGCGGGATCGGAGAGGCGGGTGCGAATGTCAAAGCTCCGCCGCGCTCGATCCGGTGGGACAAGGGAAACTGGATTCTGGACATCACCGATTTCCCCCGCTCTACCGCGATGATGCGGTATCAGCTCGTCAACGACGACGACGTGCTCGGCAGAATCGAAGCGGTCGATGTTCTTGCCCAGCGGCCGGCAGATCAGCTGGCACTGGACGCGCTCGTTCGCGCTGCGCGCAATGATCGATTCTGGGGCGTGCGGGCACGGGCGGTTGACGCCGTCGGGATCTGGGCCGGTGAGCCCAGGCGCGGAAACATCCCGGCGGTGCAGAGCGTGAAAACCGCCTTGATCTACGCGACCCGCGATCCCGATGCGCGCGTGCGCCAGTCGGCGGCCACCGCGCTCGGTCGCCTTACGGTGACGGGAACCGCGGCGACGGAAGTGATCATTCGTCTCCGCGAAATCGCCCGATCCGATCCGTCGCTAATCGTGCGCGGTGCCGCGCTTGCCTCTGACATCCGCCTGGAGAAAAACGCGGCAATCCCGCTCGCCAAGCAGCTGATGGCGCCCGAGGTTTGGCAGAACGTCATTCGCACGCCCGCTCTCGCCGCGCTGAAAGAGCTGGATACTCCCGAAGCACGCGAGCTGGTGCAACAGTACCCGCCCGCCGCGCAATGAACCGAACCCACACCAGAGATCAATGAAGGTCAGCATCGAATACTGTATTGTTTGAAACTACGAGCCACGGGCCGCCAGTTTGGCGGCCGAGATTCGAGAGCGCTTTCCCGAGGCGGAGGTGAAGCTGATTCCGTCGAGGGGTGGGCGCTTCGAGGTAGTTCGTGACGGGAAGCCCGTCTACGAGAAGTCAAAAACGGGACGTCACGCCAAGTCGGGCGAAGTTCTCTCACTACTAGAAAAAGAAACCTGAAATCATGAGGATCGCGTTATCCACCGGGGGTGGTGACGCGCCAGGGCTAAACGCGGTGATTCGTGCCGCGGTGCTCTCGGCGGTCAACCGTGGCTGGGAAGTTCTCGGCATCAAGAAAGGGTACGCCGGACTCATGGGCGAAGAAGAAGTGATTCCCATGACGGCGGCGACTGTGCGGGGAATCGCGCACCTCGGTGGGACCATTCTCCGAACCACCAATCGCGGCAATCCATTCAGTTATCCTATTCCCCAGCCCGACGGAACCTTCATCGAAAAGGACCGCTCGGGAGAGCTCATCGAAAACGCGCGCAAGCTCGGAATCGACGCCGTGATTTCCATTGGTGGCGACGGGTCGATGGGCATTGCGCACCAGCTGTGCGAGCGCGGCATGAAGATCGTTTGCGTGCCGAAGACGATCGACAACGACGTGGCTGGTACTATCACCACTTTCGGCTTCGACACTGCGGTCAATACCGCGCTCGAAGCCATCGACAAGCTGCACACGACGGCGGAGAGTCATGACCGCGTCATCGTGCTCGAGGTGATGGGCCGGCACGCGGGCTTCATCGCGCTCCACGCGGGACTCGCCGGCACCGCCGACGTTAGTCTCATTCCGGAAATTCCGTACGACATCGACAAGGTTTGCGAAAAGATCATGGCGCGAAGTCGCTCGGGCCGGCATTTCTCTATAGTCGTGATCGCCGAGGGCGCGTTCCCCAAGGGCGAGGGGCCGGCGGTGCGCGGAAAATCGATGGCGGGTCAGGCGATTCGCGTTGGCGGAGTGGCGGAGCGGCTGGCGGACGAGATCGAAGAGGGAACGAAAAAGGAGACGCGATCGCTCATTCTCGGACACCTGCAGCGCGGCGGTCAGCCAACGAGCTACGACCGTCTCCTCGCGGTGAGATTTGGTGGAGCCGCAGTGCGTGCCGTGGCGGAAGAAAAGTGGGACCATATGATCGCCCTGCAATCGCCCCACATTGTGACCGTTCCACTTGCTGATGTGCTCAAGGTCCCCAAACGGGTCGAACCGGATCACGACACGGTTCTCACCGCGCGCGCGACCGGAATTTCGTTCGGGGATTGAGGCTATGTCGGCGCGGGCGTCTAGCCCCCGATGAAGGGTATTAATCGCCAGCCCATCAGTAGTCCGGCCAAGTGTATCGGATCATGTCCCTGGAAGAGGACAGCCGGGTCATCGTAGACCTGATCCGGTTGAGCTAACCTCTTGTGAGCTAATGACTTAGACGAATAGGCGCGATGTGGCACCCCTCCTGCACCCCATAGGGCCATGATTCACCGCATCAGCTACTTTTCGCTCCCTTCTTCGCTCCGTTCCGCGCTACCTGCGATGGTCGCATTGATCATGTCGGCAGGGGTCGCGGAGGCGCAGCGTCCCGTTCCCGCGAATCCTCAGGCGCAGCAGCAGCCGCGTCGCGAGCAGATCGTGCCACCCGGATTCTATCCGCCGGCAGGCATGTGTCGCATTTGGATCAATGGAGTTCCGGCCGCACAGCAGCCGGCACCTACCGATTGCGCCTCAGCGGTGAGAAACCGCCCGGCAAACGGCAAAGTTCTGTTCGGAGACGATCAGAAGAACAAGAAGGGAAAATCCGACAAGAAGAAATCCAGCCTACCGGACGAGCTTGTCGACCTAATCAATCGGAGGATTCGATGAAGACATTCGTCATCACACTCGCACTCGCGGGCCTCGCTTCTACAGCGACGCTCGATGCTCAGATCGTGAGCAGCCGGCTTCCCGTACCGACCACCAA
This sequence comes from Gemmatimonadota bacterium, assembly GCA_031372985.1. Classification (GTDB taxonomy): domain Bacteria; phylum Gemmatimonadota; class Gemmatimonadetes; order Gemmatimonadales; family Gemmatimonadaceae; genus UBA4720. The sequence continues at coordinate 7,494 of JANMMF010000140.1, read as the reverse complement.
CACTTCAGTAAACGTTGATGGGTCCTGGCGCGCAGTCGGTCGCGACGGCAATGGCAATACGATCTATGAGCGCCGCACCCGTGACGCAAACGGCAACATTCGGATTCAGCGCGCGGTCCGTGACGGCAACGGCAACCTGAGGATCGTCAGCACCCGTACGGTCCAGGATAACAACAATCGCAACCGCAGAAACTGCGATTACACGCAGAGCGCCACCAGCATCGGCGACATCATCTTCGGCCGTTCGAATGACGTGAATTGCGACGATGTCGGCAACCGCGTCGATGGTGGCTGGTATCAGGTCGGCCGTGGTCGCGACAACAACTCGATCTACGAGCGCCGCACCCGCGACGCGAATGGCAACCTGGTGATCCAGCGCGCCCGTCGCAACTCGAACGGAACGATGACGATCATCAGCACCCGCTACGCCAACGACAACGACAAGCAGTGGCGCAAGGCGCAGAAGAAGCAGGACAAGGAGTGGAGGAAGGATCAGAAGCAGCATGACAAGGACCACAGGAAGTCTCAGCGCGGGGATGACGACGACGACCGCTCGAGCTCCGCGCGTCGCGACGATCGCTCCTTTGTCGGGAGCAACGCGGTAGCGAAAGGCAACGGGAACGGAAAAACCAACGGCAAGGGCAAGGATCACAAGAACAATCACTAAGCTCTCCAGTCATAGCGGCGGCCCCGTGAGACTTCGGTCTTGCGGGGCCGTTTCGCATCGGGTGCGATGTATGCACTTTCCACGGTAATGCAGCGCACAGTAACCGACAGATACCTCCCGCCGGACCACGACGCCTTCGTCGCGGCCGAGCCGCCCACGGGACGGCTCATCGTCATCGCCCCCACCCGCGCCGCCTGCGAGACAATCGAGCTCGCGCTCGGCCTGCGCATTCCGACGATCCTCGAAAAACAGCACGGATCGGAGATCCGGGACCTCGCCGCCGCCGGAAAGGGATTCGGGATCGTGGCCGGCACGGGCACCGGAAAGACTCTTTCCATTCGACCGATCGCCGAAACGATCCTCGGCACCGAGGCGCTCAAGGTGGGCGTCGTGAATCGGGAGCGGGAAGCAACCCCGGAGACTCCGAGCTGGAACGTTATCGTAGTCACCACCGGGATCGCGCGGCGCTGGTTTCAGGACGGAGACATCCTTCCCACCGACACGCTGGTCGTCGACGAGATACATCAGACCTCGGCGGAGCTGGAACTGTGTCTCGCCCTCGGCAAGCGAGTCGGCAGCCGATTCATCTGGCTTTCCGCTACCGTCGATCCGACGTTTTACGCGCGATACCTCAACGCCGCGGCAGTCCTCGAGACATCTGCGTTCGATCCCGCAAAGGCCGCGGATGTGAAGATCCTGCGCAAGGATCCCATGAGCTTTCTGGATGACAGGTTTCTCCAGCAGGTAGTGAAGGAGAAGCGAGGCGTTGGGATGTTCCTCCCGACTCGCGCCGGGGTCGAGGAAGCAGCGGAGCTGGTCGGTGTGCGCTTCCCGCGGATCAACAGCGCGTTCTATCACGGCGGCGAGCCGATCCGCGTCATCCGTCCGTTCCTCGAGGGCGAGGAAATGAAGCCGTACTTCCTCAGCATGACCGCGGCGGGTCAGAGCGCGCTCAACGTGCAGGGACTGGATACGGTCGTCATCGACGACACGCGCTTCAGCAACATCATCGAGCGCGGCAAGAACATTCTCACCAAGCTCCACCTCGGCGCCAACGAGATTCTGCAGATGGCGGGGCGCGTTCACGGGCGCGTCGCGGGCGGAAGAGTCTTCATCCTCTCCGATCGTGACATCCAATTCTCGGCGCTGAGACCGACCGCACCGGAGTTCCAGCTCGCCGGCGACTCCGAGAGAGTGGCGATGACGTGCGCCGATCTCGGTGTCGCAGCCGACCAGCTCGATCTGCCCGTGCCGCTCGACCGAGTCGCATATCGGAAAGCCGTGTCCCTGCTCGAGCAGCGCGGCATCATCGAGAACGGCCGCCTTTCGCGTTACGGCAAAGCAGTCGAAGCAATGCCGGTTGATCGGCCATGGGCGGAGCTGCTGGTTAACGCCGACGACGAGCTCGTCCCTTATCTGGCGGTGATGAGCTCGATCGAGTCACTGCACCGCATGACACGCGAGGATCGCGATCTCTCCGGGGTCACTGTGCCCGGGAGCGACCATCTAACGGCCTACAACCTCTACGCCGAGGCATTTTCGCACTGCGGCTATATCGGTGAAGTGTACGGTCTGCCGCGGCACATGTTCGACGAAAGCATCGAGAAGTGGGCGGAGCAGCGTGGGGTGCTGGTGAAAGCGATCGAGGATGCCGCCCTCGCCACGGCCAGCATCTACCGCTCGCTCGGAATGGAGCTGGCCTCGAAGATGGTGAACGCGCGTGATCACATCTATCGCAAATTCACGGAGCTTCTCGCGCAGTACATGCCCTTCGATCTCGTGATCGACGAGACGACAGCCGATGGCACCGAAGCGCGTGTTTCCAAGACCAGCGTGTGCGGGAGCTGGGGACCGATCGCAGGCGACCTCCGCTATTTCGCCGATCGCTCCGGAATTCCTCGCGCGGCGATCGAAGGGACGCAGGTCCCAATGCAGCTCATATTGCGCTACGCGACGCGCGGCGGCGCTGAGGTGATTTACGACCCGCGGCGCAAGCACGGGCCGCTGGTGATCAGGCGAAAGCTCGAGTATTTCGGCTTCGAGCTGGAGAGCGAGCTCGAGACGGTAGAGGAGTTTCCTCCCGAGCTGGCGGCTGATGCGCGACACGTACTCGCGGAGGCGATGGCGCGAGGTGAGGCCAGGCACTTCGCGGTGAAGAAAAATCAGGATGGCATCGAGGAGATTCGCGATGCGTACAAGCGATCGGGCGGTCAGACGAAACGGCTCGGCCTTGCGGACCTGACATCGGTCTACGAAGAGCAGCTCGCTGGCATCAATTCGATGGATGACTTCAAGTCGGCGCGTCTCGCGGTGGACAGGGAGAGGTTCGTTTCTCGCGAGACCCGTGAAAGACTGGAGCGTCTGCCCGGCTCTGTCACGGTGCGCGGCCACGAAGTAGAGATCGACTATGACGTGGAAGAGCGCGATGGCCAGCGCCGCGGAGTGGCCCGGCTTCGCCTGCCCGAGAAGGTCGCGCGCACGCTTACAGAAGGAGAGATACCAGAGCTCGATCGACCGGTGCGATTCGTTGTGCTGCGCGGCCAGCGGGGCGCGGTCCGCGCCGACGATCTCGCCGAGCTCCAGGAACGTCTCGCGCAGCCCTGGTCACCAGACGAAGTCGAGGAATCGGCGGACGATCAGGCGACGCTCTCTCACGCCGAACGCGAGGTGAGGCGCATCGCGGGAGAATTTCGCCGGCATCGACGCGGCGGAGATCCGCGGCGATCGGGACGCGGTCCTCAACGGCGCGGGGGAGGAGGAGGGGGAGAGGGACAGCGCGGTTTCCGTGCGGGCGGCGGAGGCGGCGGACAAGGCTCCGGCCGACATGGAAAACCGGATCCGAGGCGGCGCCGGCGCGGACGCTAGTCGATCACCGCACTGGCATTGCCTCGCCGTAATCGTATAATCCGCGCATGCCAGCACAACACTTCACCACGCATTTTCGCGAGCATCGAGAGGTCATCGACGCTTGCATCTCTTCTCTCCAGCCGGCATCAGACGCAGCCGCGGAAGCCATCATCACCTGCTTCGGCCGCGGCGGAAAGCTTCTAGCGTTCGGGAATGGAGGCAGCGCGACCCAGGCCAGTCACCTCGTCGAAGAGCTGATCGGCCGGTTCAGGGAGACGCGGAGGCCGCTGCCCGCCATCTCGCTCGTGGGTGATTCCGGTGTCGTCACCTGCATCGCCAACGACTTCGGGTATGGAGCTCTCTTCGAGCGTCAGGTGGAAGGACTCGCGACAATGGGCGATGCGGTCGTCGGAATCACGACCAGCGGCCGCTCCGAGAACGTATTGCGCGGGCTCAAGTCCGCGAAAGAGAAGGGCGCAATCACGATCGCGCTGTGCGGCAAGCACGGTCTCAAGGATGGTGACGCCGACCACATCATTGCGGTGCCGAGTGAAGAGGGAGCGTATGTCCAGGAAGTTCACCTGATGCTGCTTCACGTCTGGTGCATCGCGGTGGATGCAACAATCAAAGCGGGCGGACTCTAGCCGCACCCTTAGGCCACCGCACCCAGATTTTCCGAGCGCTACACAAGGCTCAGTCGGGGCCTCTCCTCAGGGAGCGCGAGCGCATCCTCGCGATACGAGAGCCACCCCGTCGTCTCGTTCGCTACGATCTCAACCTCGGTGCCGAGTGGGAGTGTGAGATTCGGGACTTCGTGTCCAGCGGGGAAGTCCATGAGCACAGGTACCTCCAGATCCGACACCAAGTCCAGCAAAAAATCTTCGAACTCGTCTTCTTCCGAGCGGTCGAGCGATAGCTGACCGAACACGATCCCGCGTACCTGCTTTAGCAGGCCGGCGGCGCGAAGGTGGAGCAGCCGCTCGTCGACGACGGACATTGGATCGCGTGTCTCCTCGAGAAAGAGAATCGCATCGCGAGTGTCAATCTCGTAGGGAGTTCCGACGGTCTGCTGCACCAGCGAGAGATTTCCGCCAGTGAGACGCCCGACGGCGGTGCCAGGTCGCACCGAGCGCGCGAGGTCGCGTCCAAGCTTCACCTCGGGGCGAGGGGTCGTGAGTGCGGTGATGAGCGAGAGTGCACTCGGATCGGTTCCGCCGGGGAACAGGTCGTCCAGGGTTGGTCCGTGAAAGACCCTCAACTGGGCGCGACGCATCAGCCAGAGGTGGAGCGCCGTGATGTCGGAGTACCCGACGAACGCCTTGGGATTCTTGTGAAATACTTCCGGATCGAGATACGGGAGCAAGCGCATGGCACCGTATCCACCGGTCCCTGAGACGACCGCTTTTACTTCAGGATTGCGCCAGATCGCCATCAGGTTCTCGGCGCGCCGCTCGTCCTCGTGCTTCTGAAACCGTCGAAACCGGTCGATCTCCGGATCGAGGATAACCTTGTATCCGGCTTCCTCCATGGCCTTCGCGCCGCGCAGGAGCCAGGCCGGATTCGGCGCGTACGAAGGCGCGACGATACCGATCGTGTCGCCCTTGAAAAGCGGCGCAGGCTTGAGGAGGCCTGGGGCTCGGGCAGGAGGCGGATGGAACGGAGCTGACGGCGCAGTGTTGGTCGGCGTCATCGTCTGCTCAGCGGAGTACGCTCCGAATGACTCGGTCATCGTCGTTTATCGAAGCGCATTATCGGATGGGCGCTGCTAGATTCAAGGTAATGTCTGACGCGTCAGTGAAGGCTCCGGGCCCGGACGGGACCACAGCTCCCACTATAGGGAATATGCAGGCCAGCAGCTCAAACGGTACCGGTGCTCCTACCTACTTTCGGAAGGGCTTCGGGCTTAAAGCTGAGATCCAGTCCGAGCTCGCCTCCGACTATACGGGCCACCTGGTCGACTTGCTCAAGGCCCGTGATTATACCCTCACAGTAGACGATTTAACCATCCGTTTAGCCAAGGAATTCGGCTTCTGTTACGGGGTCGAACGTGCGGTAGAGTACGCTTACCAGGCCAGGAAGAAGTTCCCCGATCGTACCATCTACCTGGCCGGCGAGATCATCCATAACCCGCACGTGAATTCGAAACTCCAGGCAATGGGGATCACCTTCCTCATGCCCCGGGACGGACGCATCGATTTCGGTGGGGTGAAGTCGGAGGATGTCGTGATCCTCCCGGCTTTCGGCGTGACGATCACCGACTTCGAAATCCTTCGGCAGATCGGGTGCGTCATGGTCGATACCACCTGCGGCTCGGTTCTCAACGTCTGGAAGCGCGTCGAGAGCTACGCGCGCGATGGCTTCACCTCGCTCATCCATGGCAAGTACTATCATGAGGAAACGCGGGCGACAGCGTCGCAAGCCGAAAAGTATGAGGGCGGTGAATACTTCATCGTCCGCAATTTGGACGAGGCCGGTCAGGTTTGTGATTTCATCGAAGGGCGTCTGAGCGCCGGGGCCTTGATGGAGCGGTTTGGCCACGCGGCATCTCCCAACTTCGACCCGGCGCGAGACCTCAGGCGGATCGGTGTAGCCAACCAGACCACGATGCTCGCCCGCGAATCGCTTGCGATCGGCGAGCTCGTCGGGGCATCGATTGCGCGCTCGCACGGAGAGGAATACGCCCGTGAGAACTTCCGTACCTTTGATACCATCTGCAGCGCCACCCAGGAGCGTCAGGACGCGGTCGTCGAACTGTTGCGGGAGCACCTCGATGTGATGGTGGTTGTAGGCGGCTACAACTCGAGTAACACGATCTCGCTGGCGGCTCTCTGCTCCGAAAGTGTCCGCACCTTTCACGTCGAGGACGCGCACGACATCGACCCCGCCTCAGGCGTCATCCGACATCGCCCCCTCGGCGCGAAGGAAGAAGCCGAGTCTTCGGATTGGCTTCCCGCCACCGGGCTGGTCCGGGTGGGAATAACCGCTGGCGCCAGCACCCCGAATAACAAGATTGGCGAGGCTGTTGGCCGGATTTTCGCTACTCGAGGAATCGACCCGATAACGATCCGCTAGAAGCGGTTCCGGTTTGTCTCAGTTTTTCGCCTCGGACGCTGTACCAGTTATGCCTCGGACATCGTCTATCTATTGGAGGGTTTCGGTCCCAGTTGTAGCTTCTTGCAACGGCGCGAAACTCGTGTTTCGGGGTAACGTAGACATGGTTGCAAGGGACACTAAACCCGTGGAGGTCGAATGGACGTGTATGGTTCGGATACCGCCCCTGACGAAGAGGCGGCTGGTACGGGAGTCAACGAAGCCACGCCGGACGTGGGAAGCTGGTTCCAGCGGGGCTCCGGAAACGAAGCCGCGCTAAACGACCGGGGAATAGCAGTTCCGGTCAACGCCATGCTCGATCGCGTTCGCGAGGCTGATGCCCTCACCTTTGAGAATGAAGAGGGCGAAGACTAGTTCAATCTTCGTCAGAGAAGAGAAAGGCCACCTGAAAGGGTGGTCTTTTTTTTTCGTGTTAATGGAACGCTCGTTCGCCCTCCGGAGGTCAGAGTAGATTCTGCGGAATGGACCCGCACACCTTTCTCCAGAATCTCGCGGTAGTCCTCTGCGTCGCGGCGGTTGCGACTGTCGTTTTCCAGCGGCTGCACCAGCCGGTCGTCTTCGGCTATCTGCTGGCGGGCATGATCATCGGACCGCACATCCCGATTCCCCTCGTCGCGGATCCGCAAACAGTTCGTGCCCTGTCCGAGCTGGGCGTGATCCTGCTGATGTTTTCGCTTGGCCTCGAGTTCAGCATTCGCAAGCTCGTGCAGGTGAGCCAGAAGGCCGGAGCCGTGGCGCTGTTCGAGTGCACCGTGATGATCTCCGTCGGCTACATGGTGGGGCAGGTCCTCGGCTTCACGCGGATGGAAAGCATCTTCGCGGGCGCGATCGTCGGAATCTCCAGCACCACGATCATCGTGAAGGCGTTC
>JANMMF010000138.1:0-15192 GCA_031372985.1 Gemmatimonadota bacterium | reverse complement strand
ACATCGCGGAACTCGGGATCGATGAGCACGACACCGGCCCTGGTGCCCGCCAGCATTGGCGCGTACTTGGCGCTCGACAAAATGCTCAGGTCGCCCTCGCCCGCGCGATCGAGTGGAGCGACTCCGCTGACGGCGACCTTGCCGTCTCCTATGAGCTCACCAGCGACAAGTGCCGCAATAGCCTCAGCGGTGATGGTGCTAGCACCATCACCGCTGATTGAATTTCCTGAGTCCGTTGACCGACTCACTTCTTGGGCCGAGTCACTCCCGCTGGTTGTGGAACGGCTCCGCTCGCCGGAGCGGCGGGCTGCGACTTGAGGCGCGCCAAAACCCGGTCGGTGAGGTCCAGTTTCTTGTCGGCTGCAACGACCACACTGGTCTGTGCCCCGACATCGAAGATCATGGCGTAGCCATCCTCCGTGCGAATCGACTCGATCACGGCCTGCACGCGCTCCATGATCGGCTTGACGAGCTGCGCCTGCCGCGCCTGCATCGTCGAGTCGAGACCCCGCGCGCGCGTTTGGTATTCCACTTCGCGCTGTCCGACCGACTTGCGGCGCGTCTCGCGAGCGACGCTGTCGAGCTTCGGCGCATCGCGATCGAACGCCGCTACGAGTGTTCTGAGCGAGTCGTCCATCCGCTGGATCTGCTGGCGGTACACTCCGACTTCGCGGTCGAATTGCGCCTCCGCTTCGGCGCGCCCGGGCGCTTCCCTCAGGAGCTGGGCGGAATTGATGTACGCAATCTTGGCCGGCGCCACTGTCCCTTGCTGAGCCTGTGCTGCGGCTGTTCCGGCAACGATCAGCGATGTGGCCAGTGCGAGAAAGCCCGCACGAAGAATCACACGCATTATTACTCCAGTGTTAGAAGAACTGTCCGAGTTTGAAGTGGAGCTTCCAGCCAGGTGCCGGTCGCCCCGTTGCATCAACTTTGTCGAACCCATACCCGATGTCCACTCCCAAAGGTCCTAGTGGACTCAAAGTAGCAACTCCGAAGCCCGCACTCCGGAACAACCGCGTCGGGTCGAACTCGCGCGGCTTGTTCCAAACGTTGCCGCCTTCGAAGAAAGTGTTCAAGTAGAGGGACTGGTTGATTCTGAGACCAAACTCTCCCGTCCCGACGAAGAACGCGTTGCCGAACGACGCCCTGCTCGCCTGATTCTGGTCGCCCCCCGGGTCGAAGCCGCCAGGAGTGATCGAGAACTCATCATATCCGCGCAGCTGTTCACCGTACTGCGTTCCACCGAGGGCAAAGGCCTGGGTAGAGAAGAACGGGCCCGGGTTTCCGAAAACGGCGCCGGCGCGCGCGGACAAGCCGACTATGAACATCATGGGCTCGCTGCCCAGCAGGCTCCCCCCGATACGCCCGACCGGCGCGAACGAGCGAAGCTCCGTCGTATACCGTTGGAATTTTGCCGTACCACCGAGCGGACCCCCGTTGAACTGCGCATTAAAAGTCTGCATGCCGCCGTCAGCCGGGAACGGGAGCCCAGTCCGCGTGTCATGGGTGGCCGTAAAGCCGAGCGTCGAGCGGAAACAGTTCTTGCAGGCGTTCGCCACCGTGCTCAGGAGTCCATCGCTGGTGTATTTGACCTTCTCACCACCGTAGGAAACGAACAATCTCGTATACAGTGACTGCGCAACCGGGAACCCGAGCTGGATCTGGCCGCCAGTCCTGATGATGCCACCGAGGTCGGCGATGTTGTACCGGGAGCGGCTGTGGTATGCCGTGAGGCTTCCCGAAATGCGCGATTGCCGGATGTTCGGGTCGCTGTAAGTGGCGTTGAAATCGTTGATGTATTGACCGAACTGCCACTGCACCTGCGCCCTCTTGCAGCGTCCAAGGAGATTGGGCTGATCCAGCCCGACGAAGCCGCCGAGACCGGTGCCCTGGCCCATCGACGCACCGAAGTTGACGTTGCCCGTCCGCTTCTCCTTCACGTTGAACACGATGTCGACGTCGCCTTGTTCGCCGCTGGGGCGGGTCTCGGGCGCGGACATCGGCGCCTCGAAGAAATTCAGATTGCCGATGTTCTGGTAGCTGCGGATCAGATAATTGCGGTTGAACAGCTGTCCCGGCGCGAGAACGATCTGCTCCCTGATGCACGACTCATGGGTGTAGTCGTTGCCGATGATCTCGATTCGATTCACGATCGCCGGCGATCTCTCGTCGATTTCCCAGCGCAGGTTGACCTTTCGCACCGAGTCCGTGCTCGGCACGCGCTCGGCTACGGGATGAATCGTGGCGTAGATGTAGCCTTCGTCGTTGTAGGCTTCCATCAGCTTCTGCTGCGCGTCTTCCCACTTCGCGGCGTCGAACGTGTTGGCGGGGTTGACGTAGCTCCGTCGGATCAGGCCCGTGGCCTTTTGCGTGATCGTAGCCTGCTGGTTCTTGCCGAACGGATAGAAGATGCCGATCTGATCGGTCGAGAAACGGCGGTTGCCGATCACCTCGAAGTTGCCGACGGTGTAGCGGGGACCCTCGCTCACGGTGATGTCGATGAGTCCCTTGCCCTTCGCCCTGTCGACGATGAGCGTGTCACTGAGAATTCGGAAGTCGATGAATCCGCGGCTGGAGTATAGCTGCGGAATCTTCTCGCTCAGATCCTGTGCGTACTTGGCGTCGTCCAGCTCACCGTTGCGCATCCAGAGAAAGCCTTCCGGCTTCGTGTCCATGGCGCCGACGATGTCGGCGTCGGGGATCTTGGAATTGCCGTTGATCCGGACGCCGGAGATGGCGAGGCGCCTTCCTTCATCGACGTTGAAGTTGATCGACAGCTTGCCGTCGACGACGGTTGAATCCGCCTTGACGTGAGCCAGATAATAGCCCTTGCTCTCGTACAGCGAGTCAGCGCTCGCAATCGCTTTCGCAATCTTGCCCGGGTCAACTGGCGTCCCCGTGGCGAAGCTTAGCTTCTCCCTCACATCCTTGGGGGACACGCGGTCGGCGCCAACGACTTTGTAGGCCGTCAGAATTGGCCGCTCGCGTACCTGGATGACCAGTGTCGCCTTGCCTGTGCCCGGTGCGACCTGGCAAACCAGCTGCACGTCGTCAAACTGGCCAGTCGCGTAGAGCGCCTTGATCGCTGTCTGGATGTCGTTCACGCTCAGCTGGGCGCCCGTGGACAGGCCGCCAGTGGACCGAACAGCGGCACTGTCGACGCGGGAATTACCGGCGACGATTATCGATTCGGGCGTCGAACAGGCCCCTGGCGCGGTCTCCTGGGCCTGTAGCCCAGCCGCACCGGCAGCGAGGAGCGCCAGCGTAAACGAAGCAAGTTTTCGCATAACACAAATATACACTAGTCAGTTTGGTGGAGGTCCTCGCTCGAGCGCGAGTATCCGTATTAGACAAAAAGGCCGCCGGAGAGTTGCTCTCTCCGGCGGCCCCCTTTCTACGGACGGTGTTGTCTACGCCTTGGCGGCGCTGCTCAGGACCCTGAAGTCCAGCTTCTCGCCACCGGCTGCGAGATCCACCTCGATCTCGTCGCCCTTCGCGAACTCGGCCAGCAGGATCTTCTCCGAGAGGGGATCCTCGATGTACTTCTGGATCGCGCGCTTCAGAGGCCGCGCGCCGAACTTCTCGTCGTAGCCGTGCTCGACGAGGAAGGCCGACCCTGCGTCCGTCAGCTTGAGCGTGAGCTCCTCGTCGCCGAGACGCTTCTGAACGTCCCTGAGCAGGATAGTCACGATCTCGGCGATGTGCTCCCGCGAAAGCGGGTGGAAGACGATCACATCATCGAGCCGGTTCAGGAACTCCGGGTTGAAGACGTGCTGCATCTCTTCCTTCACCTTTTCCGCCATGCGCTCGAAGCTCGACTTCTGGTCCGGCGCGTGGAACCCGAGCCCGCGACCCTTGGTGATGTCGCGCGCGCCGACGTTCGACGTCATGATGACGACTGTGTTCTTGAAGTCGATGACGCGGCCGTAGTTGTCCGTGAGGTGCCCTTCATCCAGCACCTGCAGCAGGATGTTGAACACATCGGGGTGCGCCTTCTCGATTTCGTCGAGCAGCACCACGCTGTACGGCTTGCGGCGCACGGCCTTGGTGAGCGTGCCCGAATCCTCGTAGCCGACGTAGCCCGGAGGGGCGCCGATCAAGCGTGACACGGAGAACTTCTCCATGTACTCGCTCATGTCGACGCGTATCAGCGCGGACGGATCGGCGAACAGGAACTTCGCCAGCGAGCGCGCTACCTCAGTCTTGCCGACGCCGGTTGGGCCCGAGAAGATGAACGAGCCGATCGGACGGTTCGGATCCTTGAGCCCGGCGCGGCTGCGGCGAATCGAGCGCGACAGCGCCTTGATGGCCTCTTCCTGCGCCACGACCGACACGTGGAGCTCTTCCTCCATGCGCAGCAGTCTCGCGGTCTCTGCTTCCTGGAGCCGCATCACGGGAATGCCCGTCCAACGACTGACGATGAATGACACTTCCTCTTCGCCCAGCACCGGACGGTGCGACTGGCGATGCTTCTCCCATTCATCCTGCTTCTTGCGGATCTCGCCCTGCAGCTCGCGCTCGCGATCGCGCAGCGACGCCGCGCGCTCGAAGTTCTGGTCGCGCACAGCTGCTTCCTTGTCGACGTTCACGGCGTCTAGCTGTCCCTTGAGCTCGGCAACCGCCGGCGGAGGTGATTGAGTCGCCAGACGCGCGCGCGCGCCTGCTTCGTCGATCACGTCGATCGCCTTGTCGGGGAGGAACCGGTCGGTGATGTAGCGCTCCGACAGCTTCGCCGCGGATTCCAGAGTCGAGTCGGGAATCGTGACTTTGTGGTGCTCCTCGTACTTCTTGCGGAGACCCTTGAGGATCTCGATTGTCTCGTCGACTGTGGGAGGCTCGACGATCACCGTCTGGAAGCGGCGCTCGAGCGCTCCATCCTTCTCGATGTACTTGCGGTACTCGTTGAGCGTCGATGCACCGACGCACTGGAGCTCGCCCCTGGCGAGGGCCGGCTTCAGCATGTTGCTGGCATCGATAGCGCCTTCGGCCGCGCCTGCGCCGACGAGGGTGTGCAGCTCGTCGATGAACAGGATGATGTTCTTGTTCTGCGCGATCTCGTTCATGACCGCCTTGAGGCGCTCCTCGAACTGACCGCGATACTTCGTGCCCGCGATAACGGCGGCCATGTCGAGAGACAGCACGCGATTGTCGCGAAGAGAATCCGGGCACTCGCCATTCGCGATGAGCTGTGCGAGCCCTTCGACGATGGCTGTCTTGCCGACACCAGGCTCACCGATGAGCACGGGATTGTTTTTCTTGCGGCGCGTCAGGATCTCCATGACGCGCTCGATCTCCTTGGCCCGCCCGATCGTTGGATCGAGCTGGTTGTCGGCGGCGAGCTGCGTGAGATCTCTGCAGAAATGGTCCAGAGCGGGAGTCTTCGATTTCTTCTCGCCTTTCCCCGTCTGGGCTGGTGTTGTTCCCGGATTACCCGGAGCGGCGGCCGTGCTTCCGCCCTGTGGCATCTCGGTGCCCAGGAGCCGGAGCGTCTCCGCCTTCGCGGCGTCGAGGTTCACGCCTGCATCGGTCAGAACCTGCGCGGCGATTCCCTTCTCTTCGCGCAGCAATCCGAGCAGCAGGTGTTCGGTCCCGACGTAGCCGTGACTGAGATCGCGAGCTTCGCCCATGGCGAGCTCGAGGACTTTCTTGGCGCGCGACGTGTACGGTAGATCGGGTCCGGTCGCGGCTGCGGCCTTACCCTTCTTTACAGTCTCCTCGATCTTCTGCTGAATCTCGTCGAGGTCGACGCTGAGATTTTGAAGGACCGCGGCAGCGACTCCCTCACCTTCACGGATGAGGCCGAGCAAAATGTGCTCGGTGCCGACGTATTCGTGATGCAGGCGTGCTGCCTCCTCACGAGCCATGGCGAGAACCTTTCGGACTCGCTCTGTGAAGTTGTAACCGTTCATCTCTGCGATCCTCAGTGCGGGAGCCAGTTCCTTCGCGTGCGTGACAGTGTAGATCACTGCGGCGCGCGTGATTACCCGCTACCCCTACTCCGCCTCTGCAGCTAGCGTCTCCCGCACGTATCGAGCGCGCGCGACGTTCGCTTCGCTTTCCGTCAGCGCTCTTCCCTCGGAATTGCCGAGGTGCGCCAACTGACTAAAAATCAGGAGCTTGTTGAGAGTATATACACTGAGACCGCTTATCAGTTTCAAACCGACAGCCAGTCGCACGCCGCTCATGTAATTCATCGCTTCTTCGAAGCTCAAGCTGCGTGCATATCGCAGCGTGCCAAAGGCACGCCAGAGCTTGTCTTCTATAATATAACCCGCATCGCGCAACAGCACTCGCCGCGCTTCTTCTTCTCTCTCTATTACATGCTTAACGACGCGCACGAGGTAATCAAGTAACTCTCCCTCTGATCGTCCAAGCGTCGTCTGATTGGAGATCTGGAAAAAATTCCCGACTACTTCACTCCCCTCACCGTACATACCGCGGTAAGTGAGGCCCACCTGCTGGAGTCCGGCCAGGACCTTCCCGATCTCTTTCGTGAGCACCAGTCCCGGGAGATGGATCAGGACCGAGGCCCGCAGCCCCGTCCCGACATTCGTGGGACACGCGGTCAGGTAGCCAAATTCACTGTGGAACGCATATGGGATCTTGTTCCCCAACTCGGAGTCCAGGCGTTCGACGACGCCGAATGCATCAGCTACGTGGAACCCGGAATGAAGGGCCTGCAGGCGGAGATGGTCCTCTTCGTTGACCATGATTCCGACGCCTCGCGACAAATAGACCGCCGCGCCAGTTCGGACGGGCTGCTCGTTCAGGCCAGCAAGCTCCTTGCTGACCAGGTGCCGCTCGTGCAGGAGCAGACGATCCTCGGCCGGGAGTTCATCTACGCGGACGAGAACCCCGTCCTCGATCGAGCTCAGACTGCCGAAGGCTTCGCGCACCTGTGCAAGGATTCGCAGGCGCTCGCCGTCGCGCGCCCGGGGAGTGAACGCGTAGCCCTCGAGGTTTCGGGCCAGCCGGATCCTCGTCGAGATCACAATGTCGGCGTGCTCGCCCGATGCGTCCAGCCAGCTGGCACCGCCGTCGGGAAGAAGTGAGAGGTCGAGCATTACTCGATCCCTCGCAGCTTGTCGCGGATGTCAGCGGCGAGCTCGAACTGTTCCGCCTCGATCGCACGCTTGAGCCGGTCACGCAGCTCGGTGGCGCTCGACACGTGTGGCAGCTCCGACGGCAACGGCGCGACATAGCGGCGACCGATGTGCCGTGAATTGCCGTGAACCCTTCGCAGCAGGTCGCGCAGGCTCGACTCGAAAGCCTCGTAGCAGTGTGCGCATCCGAGCCGCCCGGTCGCCCGGAAATCCGCCAGCGTCGCCGCGCAGAACGCGCAGTGCACGGGCTCGCCCTTGGCGCCCGGCATCTGCTCGTGAATCGTCTGGAGGAAGTTGTTGATCTGAGGCTTCGCCGCGGTGATCGATGTCTCGACCCCGCGTTCGGCTGCGCATTTCTCGCACAGATGCAGCAGCCTGACCCCGCTCCCCTCGATCTCAGTGAGCTGGATCACCGCTTCGCCATCCTTGCACAGATCGCACACCATTTATACGACGACCTCATCGACCGCGGTACGACTCAACTTTCCGCCCTCTAGCAGGAGCACTTTGTTCGCTCGGCCCGCGAGAGAGCGGTTATGGGTAACGACGACCATCCCGATCTCCAGGTCATTCACGACCTCCAGCAGCAGATCGTGCAGCATTTCGGCGTTGGAGCGATCGAGATTTCCGGACGGCTCGTCGGCGAGAAGGATCTGCGGATCCATCGCCAGGGCGCGGGCGACGGCGGTCCGCTGCTGCTCTCCCCCGGATAGCTCCGCCGGACGATGCGTCATCCGCGCGCTCAGACCCACTCTTGCCAGCAGCTCCGACGCTCTGCCGCGTGCGTCCGCGTCGGACCGTCCTGCTATCCGAAGGGGCATCATCACGTTCTCCAGAGCGGAGAACTCGCGCAGCAGGTGATGGAACTGGAACACGAACCCAACGGTCCGGTTCCGCAGCTCGCCGAGCTGGGTTTCGTCTCGCCCGTGAACCGGCTCGCCGCCGATTACGACGTATCCGCGCGTAGGCTTGTCGAGCGCGCCAAGCACGTGCATCAGCGTGCTCTTTCCGGCGCCGCTGGCGCCGACGATCGCGATCATCTCGCCCCGCTGAACGGAAAGCTCGACCCCGTTGAGGACGTGGAGCACGTTCCCGTCGCCACCGATGTACGTCTTGTAGACGTCGTGCGCTTCCAGGACGCTCATGGTCATTCGTGCCCGATCCCTTCGCTCGCCGAACGGGTAGTGCAACCGTCGGGGGCTTCAGATAAAGTGGTAATCATTCGTGTCGGATCGCTTCGATCGGATAGAGGCGCGAGGCCTGTATCGATGGATACAACGTGGCAACAGCGGCGATCGCGATGCTCGCAACGACTATCCAGATCACGTCGGTCGGCTGAGTGGACACCGGGAGGTGGTCGATGAAATAGACTTGCGGGTCCAGCTTGATGAACTGGTACTTGTCGAGCGCGAGCGCGGCTCCGAAACCGAGTAGCAGACCGAAGAACGTGCCGACCACTCCGATCAGCAGTCCCTGCGCGAAGAATATTCTGCGTATCGACTTGGCCGGCATCCCCATCGCCTTGAGGATACCGATCTCCTTGGTCTTGTCCGCGACAACCATCGTGAGCGTGCTGACGATGTTGAACGCCGCTACCAGAACGATGAGCAGCAGGATCACACCCATGCCGAGCTTTTCCAGCTTGAGCGCCTGAAACAGCGAGTGATTCTGCTCCTGCCAATCCACCGTTCGATACGGCCACCCGAGTGCGCCGGTGAGTTGCGCCGCCACCGCTGTCGCCTGCCACCGGTCGGTCGTCTTGACTTCGATGCCGGTGACACCGTCGCCCAAGCCAGCGAGATTCTGAGCCTTGTCGATGGCCACGAAAACATAGGAGTTGTCGTACTCGTACATCCCCGTTGAGACGATTCCCGTGACCTCGAATCTCTCGACGCGTGGCACGAGTCCGCCCGTCACCGGATTCATTTTCGCGCCACCGGCGGAGAGAAGATTGATGCTGTCCCCAGGCCATTTGTTGAATCGTGAAGCGAGCAGCCTGCCGAGCACGACACCGCGCTGCTGGCCATCGGTGCTCGCAAAGCGGAAATCCCCGACGGTAGCGTGGGATCGGATCGTCGTCACGTCCGAGACACCTCTGCCCGCTGGAAGGAGTCCAACCACGTAGACGCCGCCGGCGTAGTCGTGACCCGCAGTCATCAGTGCCTCGGTGAGCACGAACGGAGCGGCGGTCACCACGCCAGGCTGCTTCCTCACTTTGTCGAGGACCGTCTGCCAGTCCGTGATCTTGAGATCCTCTCCGTAACTCAGGACGCGGACGTCGGGGCTGCCGACGAGAATCTTTTCACGAAGGTCGTGCTGCAAGCCGTTCATCACACCGATGATGACAATCAGCGCGCTGACGCCAACCAGCACACCGCCGATGGCGATGATGCTGATGAGCGAGAGCAGCTTCGACCCGCGTCGGCTGCGCAGATACCGCCATGCGATTTGTAGCTCGAGCTTCGTCACTCTGGTCTCATCGTCGGAAAAAGAATCACATCACGAATGTTCGTCGCTCCGGACAGGTACATGAATAGCCGGTCCACTCCTATTCCCACACCACCCATTGGTGGCATTCCGTATTCCATGGCTCGAAGATAATCCTCGTCCACCCCTGAAGCCTCCTCGTCGCCGGCCGCGCGCAGCTTCGCCTGCGCCTCGAAGCGCCGGCGCTGATCGAGCGGATCGTTCAGCTCGCTGAACGCGTTCGCCATCTCCTTGCCGTTCGCGAACAGCTCGAATCGCTCGGTGAGCTGCGGGTTGCCACGCTTTGGCTTCGCCAGAGGCGAGAGCTCCACGGGGTAATCCACCACGAACGTCGGTTGTTGCAGCGTCGACTCCACCAACGCCTGAAACATCTCATCGAGCAGCTTCGGGCGACTCAGAGTCTCCGGCTTTTCTACACCGACCCGGGCCGCAAGTGCGCGGAGATCGGCGTCGGTCAGCGATGTGACGTCGAGTCCGGCCGCCGCATCGAGCGAGGGAATCCATTCGATGCGCTTGAAAGGCCGCTGAAAGCTGGGAACGCCGGCGGCAAGCTCGGGCACCGAGCGAACGGCTTCCGCCGTTTTCTCCAGCAGCTGCTCCACCAGGTCCATCATGCCGGTGTAGTCGGCGTATGCCTGGTAGAACTCGAGCATCGTGAACTCTGGATTGTGAGTGCGATCGATACCCTCGTTCCGGAAATCATGTCCGATCTCGTACACCCGCTCCAGGCCGCCGACGACGAGCCGTTTGAGGTAGAGCTCGTCGGCGATACGCAGGTAAAGCGGCATGTCGAGCGCGTTGTGAACCGTCGTGAAAGGACGCGCCGCCGCTCCGCCGTACAGCGGCTGAAGGATTGGGGTTTCGACCTCGAGAAAGTTCCGCTCGTCGAGAAACGACCGAATCGCCCGCGTCATCCGTGAGCGAGCCACGAATAGCGAGCGGACTTCCGGGTGCACCGCGAGATCGGCGTACCGCTGGCGGTATCGCTGCTCGGGATCGGCGAAGCCTGAGTGCCGGACAACTTGTCCGTTCACCTCCTCCTCCTTTCCGAACGGCAGCGGACGGAGCGATTTGGCCAGCATCTCGACCCGATCGACGCGCACCGTCACCTCACCGGTGCGCGTGCGGAACAGCGGTCCGTGTACGCCGATGATGTCGCCCAGGTCGTAATGCGCCAGCAACAAGTAGCTCTCCTCGCCCAGCTGATCCTTCTTGAAATAGAGCTGGATCTTCCCGGTCGCGTCGGCGAGATGCGCAAACGTCGTCTTGCCGTGGGAGCGCCACGCGACGATTCGGCCGGCAAGGGTTACCGCCGGGCCTTCGTCCGCGGTGCCGAGCATTTGTTGCGCATCCGCCGCGCTGTGCTGACGGTCGAACGAGTATGCGTACGGCTGTACTCCCGCCGCCTCGAGCGCCTCGAGCTTCTCCCGGCGCGCCTGGAGCACGAAATTCAGATCGTCGCTCACGCAGCCGCCGTCGTCGAGCCGCCGCCCTGCTTTAGGTATGCCTCGATGAAGGGATCGATCCCGCCGTCCATCACCTTCTGGACGTCGGGAATCTTGAGCTCGGTGCGGTGGTCGTTCACCATCGTGTACGGCTGGAAGACGTAGCTCCTGATCTGGCTGCCGAAGCTGACGTCGGATTTCGTGGCGTCCAGCTCCGCCTTGTGCGCATCGCGCTTCTCCACCTCCGCCTGGTAGAGCTTGTTCTTCAGCATCTTCATCGCGGTCGACTTGTTCTTGAACTGTGATCTCTCGGCCTGCGAAGCGACGACCGTGTTCGTGGGAATGTGAGTGATGCGAACGGCGGAGCTCGTCTTGTTGACGTGCTGCCCGCCGGCGCCCGAGGCGCGATAGACATCGATCCGCAGATCGTCCTCATTGATCTCGATGTTGATCTCTTCATTCACGACCGGATAAACGAACACGGAGGCAAAGCTCGTGTGGCGCCGCGCGTTCGCATCGAATGGCGAGATGCGGACGAGGCGATGCACTCCGGTCTCCGGACGCAGAAATCCGAAGGCGTAATGTCCGCGGATCTCGAGCACGGCACCCTTGATGCCCGCTTCCTCGCCCTCGCTCTCGTCCAGGACGCCGACCTCGAAACCTCGACGCTCGGCCCAGCGGATGTACATGCGCATGAGCATCTGTGCCCAGTCCTGCGCTTCCGTTCCGCCGGCGCCGGCGCTGATCTCGAGCTGTGCGTCCCGAAAATCGTCGGGACCTCGCAGCAGCGATCTCACCTCGAACGAATCGATTTCGTCGTGGACGCGCGAAGCCTCGGCATCGAGATCCCGATCCATCTCGGGCTCTGAGCCATCCTGAAGGAGCTCGTCGAGCTCAATGGCGCTGTCGAGACGCGCGGTCAGTTTATCGTAGGGATCGAGCCAAATGCGCAGTGACTTCACTTCCGCGAGCGTCGCCTGCGCCTTCTCCTGGTTGCTCCAGAAGCCGGGGTCGGCCATCTCGACGTCGAGTGCGCTCAGGCGAGCGCGCTTGCCGTCGATGTCAAAGATACCTCCGCAACTCCGCCAGTCGCTCCCTGCTCTCCTTCAATGCGCGACTGCGTTCGCTTTCCGCCATTTGTCCGACCCCTAAAAGATTTTCTTGCCCGCACCGAGCACTTCGTTCAGTGCTTCCTGAAAGTACGTGGTGCTCTCGGCGAGCGGCTGCCCTACCTGTGCAATATACTCTTCGAAGCTCTTCTTGATCTCCTCGCGGAAGAGCTGCTTGAGCGTTCCGTCGCGAAGACCTTCTGCGTGCTTCGCCGGGTGGTAGGTGATGATGTCGGAGACGAGGGCGCGGGCAAGCCTCTTTGCGCGCTGGTTGGGATCCTTCGAGAGGAAAGGATTGAGCGGACGTCTCGC
Source organism: Gemmatimonadota bacterium (assembly GCA_031372985.1). Taxonomy (GTDB): domain Bacteria; phylum Gemmatimonadota; class Gemmatimonadetes; order Gemmatimonadales; family Gemmatimonadaceae; genus UBA4720. The sequence continues at coordinate 2,736 of JANMMF010000138.1, read as the reverse complement.
ACCGCCGTCACCAGAAGCCGAAGCCGAAGCCGAGGGCGCGGGTGCCTGGGTGCGCGGAGGCGTCGCCGGTCGAGCGCCGCTTGGAACGAACGGCGAAGCAGCGGCGGTAAAGGGCGAAGCTGGGGGAGCGGATGGCGTAAACGGCGCCGGAGGCGATGGGACGTACGGCGGAACGGCGGGCGGGGCCGTGAATTCCGGTAGCCCGGAGATCGGGGACGGAGGAGTTGCGGTAGCTGCGACCGAAGTCCGTTCCACTGACTCCGGGCGAGGGCGGGGCGCGGCGGGGACTTCCGCGCTCCGCGGCGGCGGGGCCGGAGAAGCCGGACGCGCGGCAGGCGTGTTTTGAGTCGGGCTGGTAAAGGGTGGCGGATCCCAGCCATCTGACGCGGCGGGAGTGGAGCGAGGACGCGATTGGGATTCCGACCGCGAGCTGGACGCTCCCGCCTGTGGATTCGATACCGGCGTGTTCTGGCCGGTCGGCGCGGGAATAGAGATGACGCCGCCGCAGACCGAGCAGCGTGCGCGCACCCCCGAAGGGGGGACCTTGGCCGGGTCCACCCGGAAAATCGAGCGACAATCGGGGCAGCTGACGTTCATTCGTTCTCTCCAATCTGCCGTACGTCGCGGAAGGCGGGCAGGGGCTCCTGCGGCGTGACGCGCTCGTCACTACGTCTATCAACTGTATAAACCGAGCCAGGAAGGCTCTTCGCGTATGTTTTCATCTCAGTCGCAAGTTGGCTCGCCTGCCGCGCGGAGGTCAATGTGCGGCGCAGGTTGGTGACGACGCCAATGGAGAGCGTCATTAAGGGAACGCGATCGAGGTGCCCTCTGCGGTCTTTCCCGAAGAAGTACCCCGCGCGCCGATCCTGTTCGGAGTACTGGTACGGGGCAAGAAGATCGAAAGTCGCCACGATCTCGCCACACACCGAGGGTATGGAATTGTAGGGTATGATGAAGATGAAATCGTCGCCGCCAATGTGACCGATGAACCCGTCCTCTCCGCAAGTTCCCTTCACGACATCGTGAAGTAGCTTCGCGAGGATTCGGATGACGCGGTCGCCCTCGTTGTAGCTGTACCGATCGTTGAATTCCTTGAAGTGATCGAGGTCGGCGTAGCAGACGGCGAAGAAGTCACCGATGGCGAGCCGACGCCCAATCTCCGCTTCGATCGCCGACGTTCCGGCGAGACGCGTTGAGGGGTGGACGATCAGATCGCGCTCCGAGCGTATCAGCATTGCCGTGAGGCGACGGACTACTTCCGGGACCTGCATTCCGTGCGGGATCACTTCGTCGGCCCCCGCGTCGAACGCCTCCTCGAGCGCCTCGGTCTTCTTGCCGCACAGAACCGCACACGGAACCACGCCCGTGTAGGAGTCCTTCTTCACTCTGTGGAGGGCGGCCAGTACGGGCGCGGATTCGCGCCGTGCGTCAAAGATCACGAAATGGGGGCGCGCGCGGAGCCCGATCGACATCAGCTCGTCAGCGGAGCTGATGGTGACGACCGAAGCCTCCTGCGCATCGATCCAGTCGCTCACATGCGTCGGGAGCGAGGCACCGTCAGGAGAAAAGCGTATTGCGTTTGGCTGCTGCAAATCTTTGGCTTTCCGGGTCGCGGGTAATTCTACTCTGTCAGAAGAAAAAGAATGCTACTCCGAGTATCGCATACGCGAGAAGCAGGAACACTCCCTCCAGCCAATTCGATTCGGCGTCCCTCATGACAGAGGTAGCCACCCCCACGGAGAGCGCGATGCTCGCGACCTCCATTTTGCTGAACGCCAGATCCATGCTCTGTCCGAACGCCAAGCCGAGAAATACCAGCAGCGGACCGATCAGCAACGCGACCTGAATGCTCGATCCAACCGCAACGTTGATCGCCAGATCCATTCTGTTCTTCATCGCCATCAGGATCGCCGAGCTGTGCTCGGCAGCGTTGCCGATGATGGGAACGAGAATGAGCCCGACAAAAAACTCCGAGAGGCCCATCACCTTGACGGCCTCTTCGGTTACCGAAACGAGAATCTCCGACATGACCCCTATCGCCACCGCCGATCCGACGAGGATGGTCAGTGCCTGTTTTGACGACCAGTGCGGGGCCACAGTCACTTCCGCGACGGCCTCCACGGCGACGAACGCCGCAGTGTGAGTGCGCAGTGAATAGAGGAGAGAAAAGCCGTAACCGGCGATGAGGAGGGCTGCGACGTAATAAGACATCTGTTGCGTCGCGACTCTCTCCGGATCGGGGTGGAGATACTGGAACAGTGCCGGCACCAGCAATCCAAAGGCGGCGATTACGAGCACTGTCGCGCTGTATCCGGCGAGGTGCGGGTTGAAGCGCTGAACCTTGAACTTGAGACCGCCCACGAACAATGCGGCGCCGAGTACGAGCAGCAGGTTTCCAAGTATGGAGCCCGTGATCGAGGCCTTGACCAGATCGATGAGGCCGGCCCGCAACGCCATTGCCGCGATTATGAGCTCGGCGAGATTGCCCATCGTCGCGTTGAGCAGGCCGCCGATGGCAGGGCTTGTTCGTTCGGCGACCGCTTCCGTCGCTGCGCCAAGCACGCCCGACAGCGGTATGATCGCCAGCGCGCTGAGGGCGAAGACCGCGATCGGAGGCCAATGCATCAGGCGCCCGACTATGGAGATGGGCACGAAGATGAGAAGCGCGTATAGATACTTCAAAACAGGTAGCGGAGCGAGACGTACACCGGGGCCTGGCCATTGTCTGCCGGTATG
>JANMMF010000131.1:0-2495 GCA_031372985.1 Gemmatimonadota bacterium | reverse complement strand
TCCGGCGCGTGGTACAGCTACGGCGCGCAGAGAATCGGTCAGGGCCGCGAGAACGCCAAGATGTACCTCAAGGACAACCCGGCGCTTCTCGCTGAAGTCGAGGAGAAGGTGAAGACGGTCCTCGGCATCAAGCCGCCGCTTCCAGCCGAGGCAGAGGTCGAGCTGGCGGATTGAACCGGCTCTCGGCGTACAACTACGCCCTGAACCTGCTGGCGGCGCGTCCGTACTCGACTCAGACGCTCCGCAGAAAAATGATCCAGAAGGAATACTCGGCGGCGGACGCGGACGAAGCGATCCGCCGCCTTGTCGATAACGGTCTCCTGAACGACGCGAAATACGCGGAGCAGTACGCCCGCTCCAAGATCCTGACGACGGGTGCGTCGAAGAGACGCCTGCTGCAGGAGCTTTTCCGCAAGGGGATCAAGAGCGAGCTGGCGACAACGGCGATCGCCAACGTCATCGAGCAGGAAGGGATCGACACCGGCGCGCTCATCGAACGTCTCGCGAAGAAAAAGCTCGCGCAACTGGGGGATCTCGAGCCGCTCGTGCTCCGTCGCCGGCTTTTCGCGTTTTTGGCGCGGCGCGGCTACGATCTCGACGAGATCAAGACCGTGGTCTCTCGCCTGACCTGACCGCGTCTGGCCTTGGACAATGCGGGTATATTTCCCTCTATGAAAGCCGCCGAGGTCCGCAAGAAATTCACCGATTATTTCGAGAAGCAGGGCCACATCTTGCTGCCCAGCTCCCCGGTGGTGCCTGCCGACGACCCGACGATCCTGTTCACCAACGCCGGGATGGTGCAGTTCAAGAAAGTGTTCCTTGGACAGGAGCAGCCGCCCGGCGGCAAACGACGCGCGACGACGGTCCAGAAGTGCGTGCGAGCAGGTGGAAAGCACAACGATCTCGAGCAGGTCGGCCACACCGCCCGGCACCACACGTTCTTCGAGATGCTCGGCAACTTCTCCTTCGGCGACTACTTCAAGCGCGACGCGATCCGGTTTGCGTGGGAGTTCGTGACCAAGGAGCTTAAGCTTCCACCCGAGCACCTGCGCGTCACAGTGTTCGAGGAAGATGGAGAGGCGCGTGCTCTCTGGCGCGAGATCGCCGGACTCCCGGACTCACGTATCTACGGCTTGGGCGCGCACGACAATTTCTGGCAGATGGCCGACACCGGTCCCTGCGGACCGTGCACCGAGATCTTCATCGACCTCGCTCACGTCGCGCGCGACTTCTCCGTTCCGGCGGGCGCCAAGGGCGAATGGACGGAGAAAAATCGCAAAGAATTCTCGAAGGATGCGTTCGTCGAAGGAGCAGAGGCGGGACGATTCCTCGAGTTCTGGAACCTCGTCTTCATGCAGTTCGATCGACAGGAAGATGGAACCCTGGTCCCGCTGCCCAAGCCATCCGTCGATACCGGTGCCGGGCTGGAGCGCATCTCCGCGATCATGCAGGGCGAATCAAACAGCTTCCATGCGGACGTGTTCGTTGACCTGATCCGGGCGGTGGAGAAGACCGTCGGCCACCGCTATGGTCGCGACGACGTTGCGCCCAGGAAGCAAAAAGTCGCCAAGACGGGCGGAAAGCCGCCGGTGAGCAGCAGCGCCAGGAAAACCTCCAGGAAGCAGGACGCTTTGCCGCGTGGCGCGGAGCCGGCGTCGTTTCGAGTCATTGCGGATCATAGTCGCGCGGTAGCGATTCTCCTCGCCGATGGAGTCTTCCCATCCAACGAAGGCAGGGGCTATGTGCTGCGCCGGATCCTCCGCCGCGCCGTTCGTCACGCCTGGCTACTCGGACGGCGCGAGCCGACGCTCGTTGAAGTCGTGCGCGTCGTCATCGATCAGATGGGAGACGTCTATCCGGAGCTGCGGCGACGTGACAAGCACATTGTCGACACCACCCGCGCCGAGGAGCAGCGTTTCCTCGATACGATTGAGGGCGGTATGCGGCGCTTCGACGAGCTGGCACCCGAGAAAACAACTCAGGGATCGACCGCAATGCACGGTACGATTGCCGGCGAGGACGCGTTCAAGCTCTACGACACCTTCGGATTCCCAATCGATCTCACCGAGCTGATGGCGCGCGAGCGCGGCTATTCCGTAGACATCCCCGGCTTCGAGGCGGCGCTCCAGGCGCAGCGAACACAATCACAGGACGAGCGGCGCTCCAGGAAAGTCGGGATCGAGCAGGATCTCCTCGGCGTCGGCGAATGGGTTGTCGGCTCCGCACCGGCCGTCAGCTTTTCGGGCTATGACTCGTTGGATGTCAACACAGATGTAATCGCCAAGCGGGATCTTCCCGACGGACGCGTCGCCGTAATGCTGCGCGAAACACCGTTCTACGCCGAATCGGGCGGGCAGATCTCCGATCGCGGCGAGATACTCGGAGAGGGCTGGCGGGTGGACGTCGACGAGGTCCGCAAGATCGATGGACGCACCGCGGCTCTCGGGAGAGTCACCGGCGACGTTAAGCTCGGGCAGGCGCGCGCGAGCGTGCCG
>JANMMF010000113.1:0-19083 GCA_031372985.1 Gemmatimonadota bacterium | reverse complement strand
CGACCGTCACCGGAATCGCTCCCAGTGAGCCCGAAAGGGACATTCTCGATCAGTACCTGTACGAGGTCAGCACTTATCCGCTGCTCAAAGGTACTGAGGAGATCGACGTCGCCCGTCGGATTCGCGCCGGCGATCCAGACGCGCTCCAGGAGCTCGTGCAGCGCAACCTGCGCTTCGTGATCTCGGTGGCGAAAAAGTATCAGAACCGCGGCATGCCGCTCATCGACCTCATCGGTGAGGGCAACGTCGGTCTGCTGACCGCTGCGCGCAAGTTCGATCCCGATCAGGGCGTCAAGTTCATCTCGTACGCCGTGTGGTGGATCCGCCAGGCGATTCTCTCGTCGCTGGCCCGTCAGGGCCGGACGGTTCGCGTTCCGCTGAATCGGACCGCCGACTTGTCGCGGATCATCAAAGCTTCCGAAATTCTCCGGCAGAAGATGCGTCGCGAGCCGACTCCCGAGGAGCTCTCGCAGCTCACCGGACTTTCGGTGGACGTCGTACAGTCGCTCGCCGCGCTCAACACTGGCGACGTGCGCCTCGACGCTCCGATGGATCCGGAAGGCGACAGATCGCTGATCGAGCGTTTCGTCGCCGACGAGATGCCCGACACCGAAGAGGAAGCAATGAACCGCTTCCTCAACGACGAGATCGAGACCGCGTTGTCGACGCTTCCCCCCCGGGATGCCAAAGTGCTTCGTTTGTACTTTGGTCTCGAGGGTGGACGGGAGCACACTTTGGAAGAGATTGGATCTCTCCTCGGCGTGACTCGCGAGCGCGTACGTCAGCTTCGCGACCGGGCTTTGAAGCGGTTGCGTGAGGGAGATGTCGGCCGCGCTTTGGGTAGTTTCGCGGCGTAAGCTTTTTTGAGCAGCAAAGGAAAGGGACGAGCGATGCTCGTCCCTTTTTTTTTCTGAACTGAACAGGCGAGAGACAGAGGCAAGTCCGGGCGTCGTGTACTGAATCACTCGCAACTTACCTACTGGGTCCTCTCGCCTGTTCAGTTGCCCCTTTCAGTGCTCGCCACCCTGATGCCCTTGTCGCCCCTTCCCCTCCGAGCCGCCGTCTCCATCTTTGTGACATGATCAAGCTGATCGACGTTCACAAATCCTTCGGCCCCAAAAAGGTCCTGGAGGGCTTCTCGCTCGAAGTCAATGAGGGCGAGACCATGGCGCTCATCGGCTACTCGGGGACCGGTAAATCGGTCGCGATCAAGCACATCGTCGGACTGCTGGAACCCGATCGAGGCACGGTCTGGGTCGACGGCCAGGAAGTCCCAAAGCTCACGCGGGACGATCTTTACGCGCTACGATCCCACATCGGCTACGTCTTTCAGTTCGCGGCGCTCTTTGACTCGCTCTCCATCTGCGACAACGTCGCGATGGGTTTGCGGAAGGAAGGGCGACTCTCCGAGAGCGACATCATGAAGCGCGTCGGCGAAGCGCTCGAGCTCGTCGATCTGCCGGGGGTCGAGTCAAAGTACCCGGCCGAGCTCTCTGGCGGGATGCGAAAACGAGTCGGCATCGCGCGCGCAATCGCGCGCCAGCCCAAGTACATCCTCTACGATGAGCCAACCACCGGACTCGATCCGGTCACCAGCGCGATCATCGATCAGCTCATGATCAGGATGCGGGAAAAGCTCGGCGTCACCAGCATCGTCGTCACCCACGACATGCGCAGCGCCTACACGGTTGGCTCACGGATCGCGATGCTCTTCGAGGGTCGGGTCCGGCAGGTCGGGACTGTCGACGAGATCCAGCACACCAGCGATCCGATAGTGCGGCAGTTCATCGAGGGGAAGCCCGACCTGGATACTGTGGAAGCGGGAGTCTGAGCGTGACATCGTCGACGAATGGATCGACGCTGCCGTCGCTCGTCGTTCATCTCGAGAGGGAGCGGGCTCGTGTCCTCGTGCGGGCCGCCTTCCCGCGGCGGAAATGGAAGATCATCTCGACACGCTCGGCGGAGGAGCTCGAGGCGGTGTTTCGGAGAGAGCTCGTCGATGCCGCGCTAGTCGATCTCGGCGCACCCGATGAGGACACGTGGAAGGCTGCTGCCTTCGCCGCCGAGTTTCCGAGCGCACCATTTTTCGCGATCATGCCGCTGCGGCCGACGGATAGTCCCGCCGCGGCGCGCTGCGCCGCGCTCGGATTCATCGATCTTATCGTCGACGGAATCGACGACAACGCGGCGCGAGACCTGGTGGCGCCCCACGCTTTTTCTACTCGCTTTCGCAATGCCCTGGGTGATCCGCCCCAGGCGCTCGGGCTCACCACCCCTCTCCAGCGCAGCGCCTGGGAAGTGATAGTCGCGCACTCCGGCCGCCCGGTGACGACAAAGGACCTGGCGAAAGCGGTCGGCCTGAGTCGAGAACATCTGAGCCGCAACTTCGCGAAACCGGGTGCGCCCAACCTGAAGCGGGTGATCGATCTCGTGCGCCTTGTCGCCGCCGCTGAGCTCGCCAAGAATCCCGGGCACGACATACGGGACATAGCCCGCATCCTCGATTTCGCTTCATCGTCGCACCTGGCCGTGACTGCGCAAAGGATCTTCGGAACGAGACCAGCTTCCCTGGCGCGGTTACGGACCATCGATCTCATTGACAGATTCGCGCAGGGGCGGACGAGAAGCCGGACCTGAGGGTGTTGCGGCCGTTAGCTGCCAGTTGAACGAATACGGACTGCGGACTAACTACGGACTGCGGACTAACTGCAGGTTGAGCGGTGATCTGGCCGTGGTCCGCAGTCCGCAGTAGGTCCGCAGTCCTCAATTAGTCCGCAGTCCGTAGTAGCAGTTAGTCCGCAGTCCGCAGTCCGCAGTCGTAGCCCGGCGCGTCGCGGCCCGACTTTTCCATAGACTCTATTGTTGCCCCGGAAAGGAGCTTGTGATAAATTTCACAAGCAAGAATTCCCCTCCCGGCGGGGGGCGTTATTGACCCGCCAGACCAGGTTTGAGAGCACAAAAAACATGCCCACAGAAACGATTCTTCGCCCCGGCGAAATCAAGGACATACTCCTCCGCGAGATCGAGGCGGCGGACCTCCACGAGCTCGATGTCGAGGAAGTCGGTACCGTCCTCGAGGTAAAGGACGGAATCGCCCGCATCTACGGACTCCAAAAGGCGATGGCGGGCGAGATGCTCGAGGTCACCTCCTCCGAGACCGGCGAGAAGATCACCGCCCTCGCCCTCAATCTCGAAGAGGACAACATCGGCTCCGTCGTGCTGGGCGACTACCTCCAGCTGAAGGAAGGAGACGAGGTCCGGCGCACCAGCCGCGTGCTCGAAGTTCCAGTTGGGCAGGAGCTCGTCGGCCGCGTCGTGGATCCCCTCGGACGTCCGCTCGACGATGCCGGTCCGATCAACGCCAAGCACTCCCGAAAAGTCGAATCAGAGGCGCCCGGAATCATCGTCCGCCAGCCGGTGAAGGAACCGCTCCAGACCGGCATCAAAGCCATCGACTCCATGATTCCCATCGGCCGCGGTCAGCGCGAGCTGATCATCGGCGACAGAGGAACCGGCAAGACAGCGATCGCGGTCGATACGATCATCAATCAGAAAGGAACCGGCGTCATCTGCGTCTACGTCGCGATCGGCCAGAAGAATTCGACCGTCGCCTCCGTCGTCGAGAAGCTCCGCCAGGCCGGAGCGATGGAGTACACGATCGTCGTCGTGGCCGGCGCTTCGGATCCCGCGCCCATGCAGTACATCGCTCCCTACTCCGGCTGCGCGATGGCCGAGTACTTCATGTACGACGAGGGAAAGCCGACGCTGTGCGTGTACGACGATCTGTCGAAGCAGGCTGCTGCGTATCGCCAGCTGTCCCTCGTGCTGCGCCGTCCCCCGGGTCGTGAAGCATTCCCCGGCGACGTGTTCTATCTCCACTCGCGTCTGCTCGAGAGGGCGGCGAAGCTGAGCGAAGATTCATCGATCGTCGATGGCAAGAACATCAAGAAGGCCGGTGGGTCGTTGACGGCGCTGCCGATCATCGAGACCCAGGCTGGCGACGTCTCGGCTTATATCCCGACCAACGTCATCTCGATCACCGACGGCCAAATATTCCTCGAAGCAGACCTCTTCTTCGCCGGCGTCCGGCCGGCGGTCAACGTAGGAATCTCCGTCTCCCGCGTCGGTGGCTCGGCGCAGGTGAAGGCGATGCGCTCGGTCGCCGGAAGACTGCGGCTCGACCTCGCCCAGTACCGCGAGCTCGAAGCATTCTCCTCCTTCGCGTCGGACCTCGACGCCGCGACGAAGAAGCAGCTCGAGCGCGGCGCGCGCACGGTTGAAATCCTGAAGCAGCCCCAGTTCCGCCCGATGGCGGTGGAGCATCAGGTCGTGGTCATCTACGCCGTGACCAACGGTCTCCTCGATCAGATTCCGGTGAACCGGCTCAAGGACTGGGAGCAGGGGTTCCTCGAGTTCATCGAGAAGCAGTTTCCACAGGTGCCGCAGCGAATCCGCACGGAGAAGGTTCTCTCCAAGGAGAACGAGGCGGACCTCAAGCGCGGCATCGAGAGCTTCAACCAGCAGTTCAACCCGCCGAAGAAGTAGATCATGGCGAAGGGACGCGAGCTGAAGGGGCGGATCAAGTCCGTCGAGAACACAAGGAAGATCACGCGCACGATGGAGATGGTCGCCACCTCCAAGATGAAGCGCGCGCAGGATCGCGTCGTCGCCGCGCGGCCTTACGCCAATTCGCTCACCGAAGTCATCGCGAATCTCTACACGCCGGAGCTCGCTGAGCGTTTTCGTCTCCTCCGTCAGCCGGCGGAGATGAAGAAGGCCGCGGTAATCCTTCTCACCAGCAACCGCGGGCTCGCTGGCGCGTTCAACGCCAACCTCCTGAAGGAAGCGCGCAATCTTCTCGCGCGTCTGGGCGAGCAGAACGTCGAGCCCGAGCTTCACGTCGTCGGCAAGAAGGGATTGGGCTACTTCCGGTACATTGGCCGCGCCGTCGCTTCCGGCCGCACCGACATTACCGGCCAGCCGACGGTGGCGAACGCCGCCGAGCTCGTCGATGGCTTGATCGAGAGATTCGCTTCAGGCGAGATCGACGCGGTCTATGTCATCTACTCGAAGTTCAACTCCGCGCTCTCCACCCCGCCCACGTCGCAGCTCATCCTGCCCGTGACGCCGCCGGAGAGGAAGGGTCCGCAGCCCGACTACATTCTGTTGCCGTCGGCCGAAGTGATCTTGACCCAGCTTCTGCCTTCGTACGTCCGCAACTCCGTCTACCGCGCATTGGTCGAGAATGAGGCTGGATTCCAGAGCGCCCAGCGCACCGCGATGAAGAATGCGACCGACAACGCGGGCGAGATGATCAACGTTCTACGCCGCACATTCAACCGCGCCCGTCAGGCGCAGATCACGCAGGAGATCGCCGAAATCGTCGGCGGTGCTTCCGCGTTACAGGGGTAATAATGGCTACTGCTGTCCGCACCGAAAAGAAGAAGCTTCGCCCGACGGAACAGAAGAAGGTGAACGTTGGGAAAGTCGTGCAGGTAATCGGTCCCGTGCTCGACGTTGAGTTCGAGTCAGAGCACCTGCCCGAGCTGTACAACGCGCTCCGCATCCGCGGTAAGACCGACGCCGGCGTCGACATCGATGTCGTCGTCGAGGTTCAGCAGCACATCGGGCGGAACCAGGTGCGCGCGGTCGCGATGTCGTCCACCGACGCCGTAGTCCGCGGCATGGAGGTCGAGGACACCGGCTCCGCGATCACGGTCCCGGTCGGTGCCGCGGCGCTCGGCAGAATTCTCAACGTCATCGGCAATCCGGTGGACAACGGTCCGCCGATCCCCGAGGATGTCGAGAGGTGGCCGATCCATCGTGCCGCTCCTGCTTTCGCGAACCTCGAGCCCAAGACCGAAGTCTTCGAGACGGGGATCAAGGTCATCGACCTGGTCGCTCCGTTCGTGAAGGGTGGGAAGATCGGACTCTTCGGCGGCGCCGGTGTCGGAAAGACCGTCATCATCATGGAGCTGATCAACAACGTGCAGAAGGGGCACGGCGGCAAGTCCGTGTTCTGCGGCGTAGGAGAGCGCACTCGCGAGGGGAACGACCTTTATCTCGAGATGAAGGAGTCGGGCGTCCTCGCTTCCACGGCCCTCATCTACGGTCAGATGAACGAGCCACCGGGAGCTCGCCTTCGTGTCGGTCTGAGCGGACTCACGGTCGCTGAATACTTCCGCGACGTCGAGAACGCAGACGTTCTGGTATTCATCGATAACATCTTCCGCTTCACTCAGGCGGGCTCAGAGGTCTCGGCACTTCTTGGCCGCATGCCCAGTGCCGTAGGCTATCAGCCGACTCTTGCGACCGAGATGGGAGATCTGCAGGAGCGGATCACTTCCACCAAGAACGGATCGATCACGTCGGTGCAGGCGATTTACGTTCCGGCTGACGACATCACCGATCCGGCGCCGGCCACGGCCTTTGCGCACCTGGATGCGACCGTCGTGCTGTCGCGCGCCATCACTGAGCTCGGGATCTATCCCGCCGTCGATCCGCTCGCGTCGTCGTCGCGAATTCTCGATGCGCAATTCATCGGGGAGCGCCACTATAAGGTAGCGACCGATGTGCAGCGCATTCTTCAGCGATACAAGGAACTCCAGGACATCATCGCGATTCTCGGCATGGATGAGCTGTCCGAGGAGGACAAGCTGGTCGTCGGCCGCGCGCGCAGAATTCAGCGCTTCATGTCGCAGCCGTTCGCGGTGGCCGAGCAGTTCACCGGCATCCCTGGTCAGTACGTGAAGCTCGACGAGACGATCTCGTCGTTCGAGCGGCTCGTCGCCGGCGAATTCGATCAGTTCCCGGAGCAGGCGTTCTTCATGCAGGGCGCCATCGACGGCGTCGCCGAGACGGCGCAACGTCTCCTCAACGCGTAGCGGATGCTGAAGGTATCGGTGATTTCGCCCGAAGCGGTTCTATTCCAGGGCGAGACTGACTCGGTCGTAGCTCCCGCGTACGACGGAGAGATTGGCATTCTGACGGGCCACGCGCCGTTGATGGCGCTCCTTGGCGAGGGTCAGCTGCGCCTCGGGAGCGGATCCGGGAGCCGCTTCAACATCAGCGGCGGATTCATGCAGGTTCTCAACGACGACGTGCGCGTCGTGACCGAGAAAGCAACCGCGCCATAGCGCGCGAATGCGTCGGTAGCGACGCATTTGCCGGATCGTCGGACATCGGACAAAGGCCGGCAGGGACATTCCCAGCCGGCCTTTTGTTGACTTCTCCCCAACCACTGTCCTATGTTAGGGGGATATCAGGCAAATTCCGAGACCGCCCAGGCTGGGGGGGTATTCGTCATTTGCCTCTCCGGATTTGCGTCACCGAGCCACGCTGCTCGTGATCGCACCGGTGAAAGCCATTACGGTTCGTCTCGCCGGGATAGAGCGTATGACTCTTCCTCTGTACGAGACACGCCGCATCCCAGTTTCACTTTCTGCGAGGTGCTGTATGGGAATGTCAGGTAAGATCTCTCGCTTCCTTGCGATAGCAGGCGTCGCGCTCGGGCTTGTCCCGGCCGTCGCTCTTGCCCAGGGGACGAACATCAGTGGCCAGGTGACTGGCCCCGGTGGAGCACCAGTGGTTGGCGCGAGCGTCAGTATTCCGACGCTGCGGGTTGGTGGATTCACAGACGACCAGGGCCGGTACAACTTTACCGTGCCGGCGAGTGCAAACGGAACGACGGTGACCGTCATTGCCCGTCGTCTCGGTTTCCAGCCCAGCTCCGCCCAGGCGACGCTCTCCGGCGCGCCGGTCGTTCAGAACTTCAGTCTTTCCGCCGCCGCGACCCAGCTCCAGGGCGTGGTCGTTACGGCGTTGGGCTTGACGAGGGAGAAGAGCACTCTCGGAACCGCCCAGCAGCAGCTCAGCTCGGCGGACGTCAACGCGACTCGCGCGCAAAACGTCGTGCAGCAGATCCAGGGAAAGGTTTCCGGGGTCCAGATCACGGCACCGGGCACGCAAGGCGGCTCGACCAACATCATCATCCGCGGTCAGAACTCGATTACGGGGAATAACCAGCCGCTGTTCATCATTGATGGCGTACCGGTATCGAACGCCAGCCGCGGCGGCGCCCCGTTCACCAACAGCAACACCAGTTTCGACTACGGCAACGCGCTGAACGACATCAACCCAGACGACATTGAGTCGCTGAGTGTGCTAAAGGGCCCGAACGCGGCGGCCCTCTACGGCTCGCGTGCCGCGAACGGTGTCATCCTTATCACCACCCGCAAAGGCGGCAATTCGGGCGGGCGGCTGCGCACCGAGATCAACACCAATCTCACCTTTGAGAAGCCGGCGATTCTCCCTGACTTCCAGAACCAGTATGGCCAGGGCCTGGAAGGTGAGTTCGAGTGGCTCGACGGCAACTACGGCGGCACCAACGACGGCGTCGACGAGAGTTGGGGCCCGAGGTTGGACGGACGGCTGATTTGTCAGTTCAACAGTCCTGGCGCCGGGACTTCCAGCTGCACGGCGACACCCTGGATTGCTCACCCGGATAACGTCAAGGATTTCTTCGAGAGGGGCGTTACAGGGTCGACGACAGTGGGCGTGAGCGGCGGAACCGACCGCCTGAGTGGGCGGCTTTCGATGGGAGCGGACAACGTCAGAGGAGTCTTTCCGAACAACCTGTTTCAGCGTCGGACGGCGTCCCTCAGTGGTACCTTCCACGCCAACACCAAGCTGACTGCCGACGGCTCCGTGCAGTACATCCATAACTCGGGCCGTAACCGTCCGGGCGTCGGCTATTCAGGCCGTAACCCGCTCCAGTCGATGTTCAACTGGTTCGGGCGGCAGGTCGACATTGAGGCGCTCAGGGACTTCAGCAAGGGCGGACTCACGAACGGTGGGCCGGCTACGCGTGAGTTCAACTGGAATTACAGCTACCACAACAACCCGTTCTGGGTCATGGAAGAAAACCCGCAGACCGACGATCGCGATCGTCTGATCGGGTCGGTCTCCGTGAACTACCAGATTGCCGAGGGCCTGAACGCCAATCTGCAGACTGGCTCGGATATCTACCGGCTTGGGGTCCAGCAGCTTTACGCGAGGGGTTCCGAGGATTTCATCAACCTGGCGTACAACGGCGGCTTCCGCTTTGTCAGCGACTACAGAAACGATAACAACACCGGCCTGACCTTCACCGGCACGCGCCGGCTGGCCAGCTGGTTGGACCTGAACGCCGTCGCTGGAGGCGGCCTCCGGCGGGAGTACTTCAACACCAACAGCCAACAGACAACCGGCCTCGTCGTACCGAGGGTTTACAACCCGTCCAACGCGGCGGTCGCACCCTCGATCACCCAGGACATCACGCGCCGAGAGGTGCAGAGTGTGTACGGTTCGGCCGCTTTTACGATCAAGAACTGGTGGACCATAGAGGGAACTGCGCGCAACGACTGGTCCTCTACGCTTCCGGCCAACAACAACTCGTACTTCTATCCGTCCGTCAATACGTCGGTGGTGCTGACTGACGCTGTGCCGGGCCTGCAGAGCAAGGTGCTCAGCTCGTTCAAGCTTCGCGGGGCGATGGCCCGGGTTGGCAGCGATGCTCCCGCCTATTCACTCGTGCCTGTTTTCCTCGGCGAGTCCCAGAGATTCGCAGGTCAGCCCCAGTATCGTCTGGACACCAAACTGGCCAATGCCGCTCTCAAGCCGGAGATAACTCGCTCCGACGAGGTTGGCGCGGAAATCGGGCTGTTCGATAACCGGGTGCAGCTTGATGCCAGCGTTTACAATAAATCGACGCGCAATCAGATCTTCGACGTGGAGATCTCCGGCGCGAGCGGCTTCGACAGGAAGTGGGTCAACGCCGGTGAAATCAGCAACAAGGGATTCGAGTCGCTCCTTACGGTAGCCCTGCTTCAGTCGCCGAAGTTCAGCTGGAACACGACCTTCAACTTTGCTCGCAATCGCAGCAAAGTCGTCGACCTTGCTCCCGACGTCGAAACGATCGTCCTCGGACGCGGAGGGTTCGGCGACGTAATCGTCGAGGCCCGGAAAGGCGAGCCATATGGCGCGATTCGGGGCTACAAATACCAGCGCGATGCCGGCGGCAACATTCTCGTCGACGGTGGTTTCCCCCTCAGCGAGTCCGATCTGTCGGTGCTGGGCAATATCCAGCCCAAATGGACCGGTGGATGGTCGAACCAGATCACCGTCGGCAATTTCTCCCTGGGTACGCTAATCGACGTTCGCAAGGGCGGTAAGCTTTACAGCGTCACCAATATGTTCGGCGAGTACGCCGGAGTCCTGGCGAACAGCTTGCGCGGACGTGAAGTAGACTGGAACGATCCGGGCGTCGTCGTCGAGGGAATAGACGTCGTCACAGGTCTACCGAACACCACGGCGATCACTGCCGAAGAGTACTACCACGGCCTGTTCGGATTCACCGAGCGGTACGTCTACGACGCCGGCTACGTGAAGTTTCGCGAGCTGCGACTGGCGTACAACCTTCCTCAGAGCTGGGCGAGCAGGATCCTTGGCGCGAGCGAAGCGAGCATTGCACTTACGGGGCGGAATCTCAAGATGTGGACGAATGTCCCGAACATCGACCCGGAGTTCGCTTACAGCAGCAGGAACGATCAGGGCATCGAGGTTAACATGTCGCCGAACCCGCGCAGCATCGGCTTCAACCTCCGGATTGTTCCATGACGCACCCCACTGGAGACGCCAAGACAATGAGATATAAAGACTTTGGACTGAGATATAGACGCTTTCGACTTGCTGGCCTCGGCGTGCTCGTGCTTGGCGCTGGAGCCTGCAACACCGACAAGCTGATCAACGTCAACGAGAACCCCAACAACCCGACGTCGGCGCCGCCGCAAGCGGTGTTCACTTATGCCACACGCGTCGCGATGGCGCGCTGGTTCGGGAGCAATCCAACGAACATGCGCGGTACGGTGCTGACCGCGCAGCACCTCGCTCAGGTTCAGTACCCGGACGAGGATAGTTACGCGCGGCTCGATGGCGAGGTTACCGACGGCAGCTTCATCAACACGTACGCCCAGGAGCTGAAGAACTTCCAGGCTGTCATCGTAGCCGGAAAAGCGGCTGCTCAGCCGCTCCTCTGGGGACCTCCCCAGATCATGAGCAGCCTGATCTTCGGCTATGTAACCGATGTGTGGGGCGACGTGCCGTATTCAGAGGCGCTCCAGGGAGACGCTGCGGACGCCAACATTGTGCCCGCATACGACGCGCAGAAGGATATCTACGATGGTCTCTTCAGCAAATTGGGCGAAGCTGTAACGGCCATCGCCGGCGCGCCGGGAGGTTCGCTTACCCTTGGTGCCGCGGACCCGCTCTACGCCGGCAACAGCCTGCGCTGGCAGCGGTTCGGCAACTCGCTCCGCGCGCGCCACGCCATGCGCCTGGCCAACGTCGATGCGACGAAAGCACGGGCGGAGCTGGCCGCGGCGATCGCCGCGCCTGGAGGACTCATCGCGTCCAACGCCGATAACGCGCGGATGGTTTGGCCGGGAGACGGAATCTACGACAACCCGTGGGCAGCCAACAATCGCACACGCGATGATCACCGGCTGTCGGATCGGCTCATGAATGAAATGGTTCCGGTCAACGATCCCCGCGTGGCCGTCTATGCCCAGCCCACGCTGTGTTTCCAGAATCCGACTTCTGCCGGCTGTCCTGCTAGTCCCCCGCAGTTTGCCGGAATGCCAAACGCGCTCACGGCGTCGCAAGCGGGCAACTACTCACTCACTTCTTCGCGCCCGGGGCGGGTTTTCTATTCCACAAACCGCTTCTGTGCGGGATGCACCGGCCTCACCGGAGCGAGCTTCCCGGATTTCGTTCTGACTTACGCGGAAGTCTCGTTCACTCTGGCCGAGGCGGCGGAACGCGGCTGGATTGCCGGCAGCGCGGCCGCGTTCTACGAGCAGGGAATTCGCGCGTCGATGGCGCAGTGGGGCGTAACCAACACTGCGGCCATCGACGCGTACGTTGCTCAGCCCGCGATCGCGTACACGCCGGGCACGGCTGGCCTCCGCCAGATCGCGCTCCAGAAGTGGATCGCCCTTTACACGGACGGCGTCGAAGCGTGGGCCGAATGGCGTCGCACCTGCATTCCGGTGACGGTGAAGCCGGGACCCGATGCTGTCATCGGGACGGTGCCTCGCCGGTATCAGTACTCGACCAGGGAGCGCTCCGTCAACTCCGCGAACCTGGACGCGGCTATCGCGCGGCAGGGTGGTGCCGACACGTTCACGTCGAGAATGTACTGGGACGCGAATCCGACCGCGGCCCCTACGTACCCGGGACCGAGCTGCGGCGTAAGGTAAAAACTGGCGCCAGGCGAGAAAAAAGAAAGCCTCCCGAATCCGGGAGGCTTTTTTTTGTCGGAGAGATCCGCGCGTGTTACTGCGTCCTTGTCCAGACTAGGACCAAACCGCAGAGACGGTTCTCACGCTCCAGATACTGCGCCGGTATCCCGGCGCTCGATGGATAGAACTCGATCGCCGCTATCTCGGAGGGCTGAATGACTTCATCGAGCTCTGCGCCCGGTACACGCTGCCCGTCGATCCGAACCATCGGCTGGCACCCCCGAATACGTATGGTATTGCCCCCCGACGCGGCGCGAATCACGATGCCGGGAACAGTGCGGAACAAGTCGCTGGGGCGCGTCGCACCGAGCCGGCGGATCTCATGCTGCTCTAGGAATCGCCCGAAAGTTCCACGCTGCTGCTTGTGCTCGTAGAACTCCCGCAGCCTGCGATCGTTTGCCGCTATCGTCACTTCCTCGAGCTCGTTGGGAACGGTTGTCAGGACTATGTCGAGGGCACGGGAGGAGGGAATACGCGAGTCCACGTCGAAGAACTGCATTGCGTAACCAATACGACGGATCCGGAGAGGAACCATTCCCCTGGCGATACCCGTCAGCAGGAATTTTCCATCGGCCGCAGTGATGACGAACTGTTGCAACCGTTCGCCCCTGATGATGCCAACTTCAACCTCCGGAACAGGAAGTCCGGCGACATCTCTGACTACGCCGCCCAGCGCCGGTTCCGCAGTTGCAACGGCACGAGGCTCCTGGCCTTGAACAGTCGTCGCAACAAAAGCCGCCGCGGGAAGAAAAAACCTGAATGGCACCATTAAATGCTCCTTGAATCAATTACACTCCATTAGGCTGGGTGCGGGGCTAAAGTTTGTCAAGCTGGGCGGATATTGTTCGAGACGTCGAACCGCGGCGCCAGACGGAATCCCCACTGGCTTGCGAATTGCCCGGCTGACAGGCATAACATCATCTAAGACAATCGCTTATGGCCGATACATCTCACCCACCGATACTCGTCGTCGATGATAACCCCGATAACGCACACATCATTCGGGATTACCTCGAGGCTCGTGGATACCCGATCACCGTAGCCTACAACGGCGATGACGCGATGAAGGCGTTCGAGGAGGTAAAGCCCTCCCTCGTCCTTCTCGACGTCATGATGCCGGGCCGCGATGGCTGGCAGGTCTGCCGCGACATCAAGCAGCATCCAACCCTCGGCCGGAACGTGCGCGTGGTGATGGTGACGGCGCTCGACGACTGGGTCAACAAGCGCCAGGCGCTCCAAACGGGAGCAGACGATTTCGTCGAAAAGCCGTTCGAGCTCGCCAAGCTCGCGTCCACAGTCGAGCGAAATATCAAGCTGCTCGTTCCCGCTCCGACCAACTGAGCGTGGATTACCACCAGCTCCTGCGCGACTCGCTCACACGCCTGCCAACGGTAGCCGCGACCATAGATAGCATACGGAAAGCCGTGCAGGACCGCGGCGAGGTCGTCATCCTCTACTTCAACTTCGATCACTACTCCAAAGTCGAGGAGATCTACGGCTGGGAAAAGCTCGATAGCGTGCTCGAGACCACCGGAGCGGCGATGCGTGATTTTCTCGCCAAAAGCTCGCTCGCTTCATCGAAGCTGATGGTGGCGTTCCCGAACGACGACGACTTCGTCTTCTTCCACGTGCCGCAGGACGACACCCCGGCGACGACTGATGCCGAGATCACGGACCTGACCGCGGGGCTCAAGGAAGCGGTGTTGTCGCAGATCGAGCGCGTGCACGGCGAGGACATAGCGGCGCTTTTCGATATCTTCGTCGGACGCGCGCTCGTGGTCCACAACCCGAAGCTCAGACTCGAGCGGCAGATCTATCGCGGAATCCGCGAAGCCGCCAACGCTTCGAAGAGCCTCGAGCACCGCGAGGAAGCCAAAAAGGTGGCCGATCTGCGGGAGACATTGCGCAGCCGCGGACTCTACATCGAGTACCACCCGATCGTCGTCACGGACACGGAGAAGGTTTTCGGGTACGAGGCGCTGGCGCGGGGCACCATGCGCAGCATGCGAAGCCCGGAAGTCATGTTCGAGATCGCCGCCCAATCGGATCTCATCTGGGACCTGAGCAGGCTGTGCCGCGATCGGGCGATCGAGGGAATGGGCAAGCTCCTCAAGGACGGCGAGCTCCTGTTCATGAACGTCGATCCCGCGGACTTCGCCGATCCATCGTTCGACGTGAAGGCGCTCAACGTCAAGGATCCAACGCGCGTCGTTATCGAGATCACCGAGAGGACGGCCATCAAGGACTATCCGAAGTTCCGCGGACGACTCAAGGAGTTCCGCGACCACGGCTATCGGTTCGCTGTGGACGACGCCGGAAGCGGCTACGCCGGGCTCGGCTCGATCGCGAACCTCGAGCCGGACTTCATCAAGCTCGATATGTCGCTCATCAACTGCATCGACCAGAATTTCATCAAGCAGAATCTGGTGGAAACGATGGTCCGCTTTGCGAACGAGCACGGCGCCATGGTCATCGCCGAGGGCGTCGAGCGCAAGGAAGAGTACGAAATGGTGAAGTCACTCGGCGTCCATCTCGTGCAGGGCTTCTTCGTCCACAAACCGAGCACGAGCGCCGTGGGTTTGAGAGCGCCGATGCACGCCCCAGTTCTTACCGAGCAAGCAAAGCGCTGACGAGCGCGAAGGATCGCTCGGCAGCCCCCAGGCCCTCCTGAACCATCGCTCGCGCGGACGCGCCCGCCGCATCCCGCGCCGACTGCGAGCCGAGCCAGTCCGCGAGCCGAATGGAGAGATCCACTTCTCCGGCTACGACCGCTCCACCGCCGGCCTCGACAAGTCTCGCCGCGTCACGGCTCTTCTCGTTGCGCGGACCGAACAGCACGGGAACGCCAAACGCGGCGGGCTCGAGGACTGAATGCAGTCCTGCCGACTGAAATCCCCCGCCGACGTACGCGACATCCGCGATGGCGTAGAGGTCCCCGAGCATTCCATAGCGATCCACGAGAACGACATCGGCATCGCGGGCGTCGCCCTCGGTGACGCGCCGAAGCTGGAGCTCGCCGCGACGCGCCCAGCTCTCGATCGAGTCCAGGTGCGTATCGCTCACTTCGTGCGGGGCGATAACGAGTCGCGCGTCGGGGATCTTGTCCCGGATGCGTGCCCACGCCGGCAGCAGATGCGCTTCGTCTGTCGGCCAGGTTGAGCCGGCGATCAGCGTAGGCCGGGCGGATCGAAGCGACTGGGCGAGAGGGGGTGTCGGCCGCCGAGCGCGCGACCATACCTGGTCGTACCGCGTGTCACCGGTCACTCCGATCCTGTCGCCTCGCACGCCCTGTTCGCGGAGGCGCGCCGCGTCCTTCTCGTCGATGGCGCCGACGCTCTGGATCGAGCGATAGGCGTCGCCGAGCGCCGCGCGCGCGAACAGACCACGCCTGCCAGATGATTCGGGGAGTGTGGCGCTGATCACTCCCACCGGAACTCGCGCGGCCGCGGCGCGCTCCGTGAGCGCGGGCCAGATGTCGAGCTTGCTGAAGACGAGCGCGCTCGGGGAGAGCGCGGAGATGATCCGGTCGGCGTCGTCAAAAGTATCGAACGGGAGATAGTCGGCGAAGTCCGCACCGATCGAGCGGGCAAAAGCCTCGGCACTTGGAGAATAGAAAGTGTAGGCGATCTGGACGTCGGGACGTCGCGATCGGACCAGCTCGATGACGGGGAGAGCCTGGAGGCCCTCACCGACCGAAGGCGCGTGGAACCACACGAGGGGCTGTGAACGATCGCGTGAGGTGGCCGCCCATCGTTCGTAGCGCTCCACAATTCCGCGCCGCCCATTGAGTCCGCGCTGAAATTTGGAGTTGCCGGCCGGGACAGCGCGGACGAGCGCGTGCGTTACGACTCCCGCCAGGGCGTAGGGAATTCGCAGCAGCGAATTCACGGCGTCTTCTTGTCCCGACCTACGGTGTCAGCTTCTTGCTCTGGGCGAGCGCGGAATCGATCGCGCTGCGCAAGTTCTCGATCGGCTGCGCGCCGACCAGGATCTTGTCCCCGATGATGAAGCTCGGTGTAGATGCCGCGCCCGCCGCCTCGGCGCGATCGTGGTCCGCCTGGATCCACGCCCTCATCTTTCCCGACTGGACGCACGCACGCCAGCGAGGGAGATCGACACCAGTCGACCGGGCCAGCGACTCGAAGTAAGCGGCGGACGACGGAAGCTTTTCCCAGTTCTTCTGACTCGCAAAGAGAGCATCGTGCATTTCCCAGAACTTGCCCTGCGCGCCCGCGCACATTGCCGCCTCTGCCGCTGGACGGGCGTGGGCATGCTGAGCGAGCGGAAAGTTGACGAATGCGAGCCGTACTTTCCCTGTGCTCACGTACTCATCGCGCACCTTCTTGTATGTTTCATCGTGCCACTGCTTGCAGTACGGACACTGGAAGTCGCTCACCTCGATCACCCAGATGGGTGCGGTCGGACTGCCTTGAATGCGGGCGAGGTCAGCCCTGACGGCGTCCGAATCAGCTGGCTGGGCAAGTGCGGCTGGGATGGTCGCGGTGTCGCTGCGGGTTGTCGTACGGCTCTCGCTCTGCTTGCCGTTAGCAGGGGCGCAGGCGAGAGCGAGAGCGAAGAAAGCTACGGTTCGGACGCGGTTGACTTGAAAGGGAATCATCTGCTAAATAGACCTCCTGCCAAACCATGAAATCAAGGGAGAGTAGATCTTTACCACGGTGCTGATGGGCTTTCCGTCGACGGCAACGCTATTTGCCGTCCTGCGCGCAGCTTCCGTCTTCCTCTTCCAAGGCTTCCAGATACCTGCCCCGATGGGGCTGGTAAACGACTTTGCGGACGTAATCCAGCCGGCCGCCGCCGAGCGGATGGAGCGGATCGCGGAGGATGTGAGAGCGAAGTCGAGGGGCGAGATCACCATCGTCACCCTTCCCGATATCGGCACGCGCGACGTCCAGGAGATCGCGCTCCAGATCGGACGGCAATGGAAGGTGGGCAAGATTGGAGACCCCGGCGACCCGACACGGAACGCGGGCGCGGTCATCCTACTCGTGCCCAAGGAGACGAGTAGGGACGGACGCGGGCGGTGCTTCATCGCCACCGGGTACGGCGCGGAAGGATTCATCACGGACTCGGACGCCGGCGCCATCTGCCGTGAAGCGACGCCCGCGTTTGCCGCCAGGGACTACAGCACGGGCCTCGAGCTCGTCACGCTGAGGACCGCCGAGCGATTCGCGAGGGAGTTCAACTTCTCGCTGGATACGACGCTGGCCGCGCCTCAACTTGCCGAGCCGAGGGCTGACATCCCGTCCCGCAGCAGTGGGGGAATTCCTCCGTTCGTGTGGCTCATAATCTTCTTCGTCGTGCTGTCTCTCCTGAGCGGTGGGAGGCGGCGCGGGAGAAAGGGCTGCGGGGGCTGCATTCCGATCCCGATCATCATTCCGACCGGTGGGTTCGGCGGAGGTGGCCGCCGTGGTTGGGGCGGGGGCGGCGGATGGGGAGGCGGCGGTGGTGGCGGAGGTTTTGGCGGATTCGGCGGTGGAGGCGGATTCGGGGGCGGCGGTGGCGGATCGAGCTGGTAGGGAAGGAAAGACTGTGAGGAAAGAGACAGGCGCTTTCAGGCACCCGGCAATGAAGGACTCGGAGTCATGATGAAACTCGAAGAACTGGTAAAGCAGCTTCAGCTCGCGTACGGCGCCGGACTGCGCTCGGTGGTGCTCTTCGGCTCCGCCGTCGCGGGCGAGCACAACCCCAAGAAATCCGACTACAACGTGTTGGTGATCGTGGATTCGCTCCCGCTCGAGAAGCTCCGTGCGGTGGCGGCGGTTTCGAGGGCGTGGGCAGAGGGAGGAAACCCACCTCCGATGACGTTCACGAACAGCGAATGGCGTTCGTCGGCCGACATCTTTCCCATGGAGTACGCGGACATCCTGGAGCGGCATCGCGTGCTGTTCGGCACGCCGCCCTTCGATGGCATCAAGGTATTGCCTTCGGATTTGCGGCTTGAGGTCGAGCAGCAGACGATGGGCAAGCTGCTGCAGCTGCGACAGGCGACGATGGGAGCGGGCGGTGATTCGCGCCTTCAGCTCGGGGTGCTGGAAAAGAGCTTGAGCACTCTGATGGTGATTTTCCGCGGCATCTCGCGGCTCCATGGCCAGGCACCGTCGCAGGACTATGAGGAGCTGACGCGGCAGCTGGCAAAGCGGGCGGGATTTTCGCCCGAGCCTTTCGTCAAGGTGATTCGTCACGTGCGCGGCACGGAGAAGATTCCGCGCGAGAACGCGGCCGGGTTACTGGAAGGGTATCTGGGCGCGATGGAAAGGCTGGTGGCTTATCTGAACGAGTTTCGAGGATAGATTTACTGTGTGCTTTGGACGGACAGCCTGTCGTCAATCACCACTTGAGGATCGAGAAAAATGAAACGTCGCATGGTGCTCGCTCTCGCGCCGCTGCTGCTCGCGGGTTGCGGATACAATCGAATACAGCAGTACGACGAGAATGCGCAGCAAGCGCAGCAGCAGATTTCGGTGCAGCTCCAGCGCCGCGCCGATCTGGTGCCGAATCTCGTCAACACCGTGAAGGGCTACGCTCAGCACGAGGAGGCGGTGTTCACGCAGGTTGCTCAAGCGCGTGGCGCGCTGACCGGAGCGATTCAGGGGGGTGATGCGGCGCAGATGGCGGCAGCGAACGCCCAGCTCACGGGCGCGCTGGGGCGGCTGATCGCGGTGGCGGAAGCGTACCCTCAGCTCAAGGCCGACCAGACCTTCCTTCGTCTCCAGGACGAGCTTGC
>JANMMF010000099.1:0-1523 GCA_031372985.1 Gemmatimonadota bacterium | reverse complement strand
CAACGCGACGATCAGCTTCGACTCGCTCGTGGACCGTCATTTCAGCGAGGCGCCCAAGCAGCTGACACTGACGCAGAAGGCGCCGACCGACATGGGATTCCGGGAGCTGGGGCGATTCATCACGTCGATGGAACGATCGGGAGCGGAGGTGAATGAGCTGCGCGTCGAGAGGATGCTCAAGCTCGCGATCCCCGTCACCTGCATCGTGATTCTTCTTTTCGGCGCACCGCTGGCGACCAGCACGCAACGCGGCGGCGCGGCGTACGGAATCGGGGTGAGCCTCGCCACGACGGTGATTTTTCTGATGCTGATTCAGCTCACGAAGGGGATCGGTGGCAAGGGAATGATCCCCGCGGACCTGGCAGCATGGCTCCCGAGCATCATATTCGGCATCGTGGGAGCCATACTCTTCGCGCGCGTGAAAACTTGATCCGGGATCCACTCAAGCCTTTTCGCAAGGTTGGGAACTGGGGCTATTTCGCGCGCGACATCGGGATCGCCCTGGGCGATTTCAAGACGTACGGCTCGGAGACGATCCGCCAGATGCGGAACATCGGCGTCGATTCAGTACCTCTGACCGCCATCGTCGCGGCGTTCATCGGCGCGGTCACCGCGTTTCAGACGCGATACCAGCTGTTCGGCGGGGTGCAGCTCTCGGTAGTAGGCCTGATCTCACGCCAGTCGATAATCCTCGAGCTCGGTCCGTTGCTGACGGGACTGGTGCTCACCGGTCGAGTGGGCGCGCGCATTACGGCCGAGATCGGAACGATGCGCGTGACCGAGCAGATCGACGCGCTGGAGACGCTGGCGTACGATCCGATTGCGTACCTGGTAGTGCCGCGCCTGATAGCCGCGCTGGTGATGCTCCCCGTGCTCACGATCCTCGCCGACGCCGTCGGCGTGGGCACGGCGATGCTCACGGCGATCACGGCGACTGATGTCACCGCGGCCGCCTTCGCCGAGGGACTGCGGCTGTCGTTCACGCCTTTCCAGATTGTGTACAGCGTCATCAAGGCGTTTATATTCGGGGGCGCGATAGCCTTCTTCTGCTCCTACGAGGGCTACACCGCGAACGTCGGCGCCGAGGGCGTCGGTCGCAGCACCGCTCAGGCAGTGGTCGTTACGTCGGTCGCCATTCTCGTGCTGGATGCGCTCACCGCGCTCCTGCTCGCCCCTTACCTCCAGGCATGAAGAAGAGAAGAGACGAAGTACTCGTTGGCATCGTCGTCGCGGCCGCCATCGTAGTGGTGGTGGTCGGCTCGCTCTGGCTCGCGCGCGGCGGTTTGTCCAAGGGTTATCCCTTGTACGTCAAATTTCCGTGGGGAGCCGGACTCAAGCAGGGCCAGCCGGTGTGGCTCGTAGGTGTGACCGTCGGGTATCTGGACCAGGTGGATCTGCACCAGGATGGCATCCTCGTCACGACGCTTCGGATCCAGAAGGACTACAAGGTGCCGGTCACGAGCAAGGCCGCGGTCGTGCCGAACGGGATCTTCGGCGATATGGCCGTTGCGTTGACGCCCGCG
>JANMMF010000052.1:0-2494 GCA_031372985.1 Gemmatimonadota bacterium | reverse complement strand
CGTGATAATCCCGCATGGTAATGCGCGGGACATCGAGGAGCTGCCCGAGGAAGTTCGCGCCTCGGTCCGCTTTCATCCCGTGAAGACGATGGACGAGGTTCTGGCGATCGCTCTTCGTCCGCAGTCCTCGGCAACGGCATCTTCCGGCGAGCCTCTCTACGATTCAGTAGTAACGCACTAGATGGCGAAGGAGCCGGGTGGCGACCCGCTGGTCATCCGGAATGTGGAATTCATCGGTGGCATGGCCGAAAAGCATGGCTGGCGCCCCGAGTCCCCGCTGCCCGAGGTCGCTTTCGCCGGGCGATCGAACGTCGGCAAATCTTCTCTACTCAACGCGCTCGTTCGGAGAAAGTCGTTTGCCCGGGTGAGCCGCACCCCCGGTCGAACGCGTGAAATCAATTTCTTCCGCGTGAACAACGGCTTCGTGCTGGTAGACTTGCCCGGCTCCGGGTACGCGCGCGTTTCCAAGGAAAAGAAATCGGAGTGGCGCCCGATGATCGAGAGCTACCTCCGGCGAACAACTCAGCTCCGGGGTCTAGTCCTGTTGCTGGACATCCGGCGCGAGCCGAGCGAAGATGATCGGGCGATGCTGGACTTCCTGGCGGAGGTCGAGGTACCGACGATCGTGGCGCTGACGAAGATTGACAAACTGAGCAAAGCGGGAGCGCAGGAAAGAGCCGCGGAGATCATCCGCGCCCTCGCGCTCCAGGCCGACCAGGTGATCCCTTTCAGCGCGCACACGGGAGAGGGCCGCGTCGAGCTGCTGGAGGCGATCGCGTCGCTGGTCGAGGCGGCCCCGTGATGGGGGCCAGGCTGGCGAGCCTTGGTGCGGCGCTTATTCTGAGCACAGCGTGCGCGAGCGGAACGCCGACGGCGTCGGGACAGAACGGCCTCGCACCGATCACCGACGACACGACGGGACGCGGCAACGTGCCCGTCGGGTTTGGGACTCTCCGCCAGGATGAGATCGCGATACGGCTCGAGCTGCAGGGTTTGATCGTGCGCGCGATTCCGCTCGACGAGAGCCTCATCCGGCTGCTGACGCCCGACTCCTATCGAGCGTTGCGCGAGCTGCAGGAAAGCAACAAGCTGTCGATCGCTGCTGTCACGCGGCGCACGGGCGGCAGGGCGCCAGACCTTTGGTACGTGTCGTTCTACGGCGTCGAGCCGGATGTGCACTTCAGTCCGATGGAGCTCGTGATCACGAGCGCGGGTCGGGACTTTCGCGCGCTCGAGGTGCTGCCCCTGAGCTCGGGGTTCGGGGAACAGCGGCTGAGGCAGCGCGAGACCCAGAGCGCTATCTATCTTTTTGACGAGGCCATCGACCTCGATCAGCCGCTCGCCGTCACGTTCCAGAACGTGCGCGACGACAGCTGGGAGCAGATTCTCACGCGCGTCGAGCGCGAGCGTGCACTGGTTCGCGCGCGCGCGTCCCGTCCGGCGCAGTAAACTTCAACTCGCAAACTACAATGGCGATTTATCCGCTTCGGAAGCTTCCCACTCTTCCCTGCGCAGGGATCGCCGAGCAGTGGCTCGAGAAGATTGGCGCGGACCTCAAGTCGGGCGCCGATCGGGCGTTGCTGTGCAGGCAGATTCTCTGTGAGTTGACGTACCCAGGCTTCGCATCAAACTGGGAAACAGCGGTCGAGGATACCAAGCTTCCGTCGGCGACCCGCCTTGCTCTCTCGGCGCTCGATCCACGCAACGTCACCCTCGAGCCCGAGTACTACGCCGAGTGCGACGACGCGCGGTTTCAGAGGGTGAAGCCGCTACTCTGGCTCTGGTACTCATTCGATCGGACGCCTCTTGGTGGGCAGAACGTCGAGCTCGGAGTCCGCCTGAGGCGCTTACTCGCGCCGCACATCTTCAAGCGCTGCGGCGAGAACTTCAAGGCTTTCCAGTTCGTGGAGTTCTCATTCGGCTACAACCTGGAAGTCGGCGACAACGTCGTGGTCCATCGGTACGTTCTGCTCGACGATCGCGGCGGAATATCCCTCGGCAACAACGTGTCGATCAGCGACTACGCCAACATCTATAGCCACACGCACAGCATCGTCGATCAGCGCGACGTGACCGCCGTCATGACGCGGCTCGACGACGGAGTGCGGATCACGTACCACGCCACGGTGCTGGCTGGTGTGCACGTCGGCGAGCAGGCGATGGTCGGAGCGATGGCTGTGGCGACCAAGGATGTGCGGCCATATCACGTTTACGTGGGCATCCCCGCCAAGAGCGTGCGGGTGAAGCCGAACGCGCCGGCGGACATGGACAAGCTGACGACGGTGAAGCCCCGCTAGATAATTCTCAGCACGTCTTCCACCGGCCCGGCATCGCCGGTCGCGAGGAGCTTATGGGCATCGCGCAGCGAGTGCGCCTCTCGCGGCCAGGTGAAGCGCTCGCACGCGTCGTCGACCGACAACCACTCGGAGCGCTCGTGCTCTTCCCCGAGCATGACCACGGCATCATCTTCCACGAAGGCAGCGAAGACCGGGCA
>JANMMF010000012.1:0-10178 GCA_031372985.1 Gemmatimonadota bacterium | reverse complement strand
CGCCTCCAACGGCACGAACACTGGCTTCGCGCCTGCGAGAATCGCGTCCGGCCCATAGTTCTCGTAGTACGGCTCGAACACGATCACCTCATCGCCCGGATCGATCAGCGCCAGGAACGTCGCGGCCATCGCTTCCGTCGCTCCGCAGCAAACAGTGACCTCCCGCTCCGGATCCACACTCATCCCGTACCAGTTCCGGTACTTTTCTGCGATCGCCAGCCGCAGCGCCGGACTGCCCCACGTGATCGCGTACTGGTTGATATCTCCGTGAATCGCCGCGCACGCCGCGTCCTTCATCGGCTCGGGCATTGGGAAATCGGGGAACCCCTGCGCGAGATTGATCGCGCCGTACTGATTCGCCACGCGAGTCATCTCGCGGATCACCGATTCGGTGAAGGTGCTCGCTCTGTTGGCCGTGGCGGCACGCTTGGACGCCTTCTGTGTGTCAGTCATTACTCTCGAACCCGGCTCGGGCGGGGAAATTGATTTGACAAATCATACGACTTTCACAATGAAGCGCGAGGTTACCGAGAGTGACTCACCACCCGCGGCCGCTCCGTTCCTTTGATCCGCAGATAGCCAACGACGATCTTCGCCAGTTCGCCCGCCGTCTCCGACCCACTCGAGAGCAAGTCCCTCGTCCCCGTCTCGGAAATGACCGAGCTCTGAAGCGCATGACCAATGAGCACCACCACGAACCGAATGGCCCGCTCGGGATGCGGATGGGCGATGTCCGCCCGCCGTTCTCTCAACAGAGTCTCGAACAACTGAAGACTCTCAAGCCTCAGCTGCTCCGCCCGCTCGCGGAACTCGGAATCAGGATGCGTCTGTGCATATAGTAGTAGCGCGCGAATCAAAGATCTCCGACTCCGATACCCTTCGACCATCTCTGCCACGACCGTCGTCACCAGCTCGATCGTCGGGGTACCCGTCCACTTCGCCGGATCCAGCGCGAACTGGTTTGCCGCCAATGCTTCAGTGAAGAACCGCTCGTAGACGGCCCGTAGCAACGAATGCTTGTTCGGAAAGCGCTTGTAGACGTTCCCAACCGAAACTCCTGCGCCAGTCGCGATCGCCGGAACGGTCGCGCCCTCCAGCCCCACGAAATCCAGCATCTGCTCGGCCGCATCGAGCAGTCGTTCGAGGGTCAGCCTGCCTCGTTCCTGCACGACAGGCAACGCCAGATCCCCACGCCCACCTTCCCAAACGGGTCCCTTGCCTGAGGTCATAGGTGAATTATAGTTCACCTAAAAGCGAAAGGCCATTCGCTTTATACAAAAGGGACCGCAGCCGCCGATTGAACGGCTTAACCGACCAAAAGGCCGATTTCAGCCAGATGATCCGAGGGAAAAGGTTTGGCCAATTACCCCCCGGCGGCGATAGCTTCTTGCTCCAACTCAACAGGGGAGGACCTGATGCCGCAGTTCCTGATCGAGCGACAGATCCCGGGCGCTGGCAAGCTGTCGAGCGCCGAGCTCAATGCAATTTCCCAGAAGATAAAGGCCGAAACGGGCTGATTCCTACTTGACCCTGGACTCGACCTCGATCACTCCACCCATACCGCCCCGAATTCCGAATCTCGCCCCTGCCTGGGTAATGTCGTGATAGCGGATCTGGGCGACGTTATAGGCGTTGATCCTGCGAAGCGACTCGATGCTGCCGATTTGCTGCCCGTCCATGTACACAGTCGCGTACTGATTGGCTTCGGGGTTGGACGACATGGTCCCATGCGGGGCCAGCCAGTTCGGACGCAGTCGTGCAATCGCGTCGTACGCAGTTCCCACGTCGGCCTTGGCCGCGGCGAGCTCGTCGTAGGTCAGGACCGTGGCCATTCGGGACTGCGCATTGAGTGCCCGCTCGGATGTAGCGCTGCCGCTCGCGCAACCGAGAGTCGCTGCGACTGCAATCAGACAAAGATGTTTTGCCGACATACCGTCCTCCGTTTTAGCGAACCAACGTTTTGATCAGGTGCGAAGCTTCACTTCATCCTGATTTCGATCACACCCGCCGTGTTCTGAAGTCCGAATCTCGATCCTGCCTCGGGACCGTTGTAATACCTGATATCGACCACGTGACTCGCCAGAATGTTCCGCAGCGAGTTGAGATCGCCGTACCGCACGCCATCGACGTAAACCGTGGCGTATTGAGTCCCCGGCAGGTTGATCGATGTCTTCCCACGCGACCGCAAAAAGAGCGGCCGGAGCCGCTCTATCGCGTCGTACGCATTCGTGACGGGAATTGAGGAAAGCTCCTGTTCCGTGATCAGGTTGGAATCGCGATGAGAACCGGAGCCTCCACTGCCCGACGCGCAGGCCAGGACGGCCGCGACTGCAGTGAGGTACAGATATCTCATCGGCGTCACCGTCCTCCCAGTTTCGTCAGCGCAGCCCTGATCAATTCTGCGGCTGGTTTGCCACCACCGCCAGCATCAAGTGCCGCCCGAACCCCACGGTCAGCGTCGGCGCTGGAATAGCCAAGCGAAACAAGGGCGCGCATCGCGTCGTCAGCCGCCGCGCTCGCCGGCGCCGCCCCCGTACCCGTGCTCTCGCCAAGCCCGTCCAGCTTGTCGGCGAGATCGAGTATCAGCCGCTCCGCCTTTTTTCTGCCCATACGAGGAACGCTTTGCAACGTTGGAACATCCTTCTCCCTGATCGCCCGGATGAGCCGCGACGCCGACAGTGCCGACAGCATCCCAATCGCAAGCGAGGGACCGACCCCATTCGCGGTGAGCAGCTTCTCGAATAGCCGCTTTTCGAAGACGCTCACGAAGCCGAACAGCTGCCATGAATCCTCCTTCACCACCAGCGATGTGTGCAGTGATAAGTCTTCGCCGACACGCGGCAGCGTCTCGTACACGCCGAGCGGAATGGTCAGCTCATAGCCGACGCCTCCACTCGTCATCACCTCGAGCGAGTCAAGATCCTTGGCGACGAGCTTGCCGCGAATCAGTGCAATCAATGCTTCAACCTGTCGGAATGATGTAGTCGCGACGTCGTATGGATTCGATCTTCGGCAGACTGGGCGCCAGCGCGAACGCCAGAGCGGCGGCAACACCATCTGCCGCATCGGTCGGCTGAGGCGCTGACTTGAGCCTCAGCAGCCGCGCGACCATGAACTGCACCTGGAGCTTGGTCGCCGCGCCCGTCCCTGCAACGGCCTTCTTGATCTCCGACGGCGGATACTCGTGGATCTCCATACCCGCATTCGCGCCAGCGAGCAGAATCACTCCACGCGCGTGACCGAGCACCACGGTCGTGCGCACGTTGCGGGCGTAGAAGACGTCTTCGATCGAGAGCACCGTCGGCTTGTGCCGGCGAATCAGCTCCAGCACACCTTCGTGGATCTCCACCAGCCGCTGCGGCAGCGCGTCGCGCGGCTTTGTGCGTATCACGCCGCACTCGACCAGAGTGAGCGGATTGCGGCCTTCCTTGCGAACTATTCCGTAGCCTGTGACCGCGGTGCCGGGATCGATGCCGAGGACTACTACCGGCTCGGAATCGCGCATTACTTCTTCATGCTGATTTCGATCACACCACTAAGCCCGCCCTGCAATCCGAATCTGGGCGATGCCTCGGCAGCGCTGTGAAATCGGATAGCGGCTATGTGATTGGCACTGATGTTACGAAGCGATTCGAGCTCGCCGTACCGCACCCCTTCCACGAATACGATCGGGAACTCGGTCTTCGGGGGGTCGAAGGATGTGGTTCCGCGCGTCAGCCAGTTCGGGCGCAGCCGTGATATCGCCTCGTATGCATTCCCGATGTCGACGTTCGCGGCTTGGATCTCCTCGGCACCCAGCAGCGAACTGCTCCGAGACGTCCGGAGAGTACCAGAGGTATCCGAGGTGCTGGCGGCAGGGGCACAAGCCAGAGTGGCCAGGCCGGCAATCAGATAGAGAGGCCTGACCGACTCACGCACCGGACATCTGCTCAACGTCCATGTCGAAATTCGCGGACACTTTCTGCACGTCTTCCAGATCCTCGAGCTCCTCGAGCAGCTTGACCAGCGATTCCGCGTTCTTTCCCGCCACGTGCACCGTGCTCTTGGGAATGAACGCGACTTCGGCCTCGATGATCGCAAAGCCCGCCGCCTCGATCGCCGCCTGCACGGTGTGCAGCGCATGGGGGTCGGTGGTGACGATCAGCTGCTCGCCCTCCGCCCTGAAGTCCTCGGCGCCGCCCTCGAGCGCGGCCTCCAGCACCTTGTCTTCGTCGTACTTGGCCGCATCGAGGTAGATCTGACCTTTCAAGTCGAACAGGTACGACACCGAGTGGGGCGTGCCCAGATTGCCGCCGAGTCTCGTGAGCTTGTGCCGGATCTCGGCGACCGTGCGCGTGGGGTTGTCGCTCAGCGCGGAAATCAGAATCGCGACGCCGCCCGGCCCGTAACCCTCGTAAGTCACCTCGGTGTAGTGAACCCCTTCCAGCTCCCCGGTGCCTTTCTTGATCGCGCGCTCGATGTTGTCCTTCGGCATCGATCGCGCCTTCGCCGCATCGATCGCGGTTCTGAGTCGCGGGTTGTGAGCGGGGTCACCTCCACTCAGCTTCGCCGCCATCGTGATCTCACGAATCAGCTTCGTGAACTGCGCCCCACGTTTGGCGTCGGTCGCCGCCTTGTAATGCTTGATCTGCTTCCATTTACTGTGGCCGGCCATAGTCAGCTCGGTTGAAATTGTGTCACTGTATGTCGGACGTGGGCCGCCGTCGGCGACGCCGAGAGCTCCAGTATGAGCGCGTTCAGCTCCGCGCGCGCTGCTTCATCTAACTGCGCGGAGGCGGCTTTGACAAGATCCGTAAAAGCGATCGCGCACCGCGCCCGGTCGAGTCCGCTGAGCGCGCCAAAAATGCCGAACGCCGTCGACCTGATTCCGCTCGGAACGGCCAGCGACGACAGCCATTGTTTGGTGTTTTCGGTCCGCTCCACCATCATCTCCCGGTGTATCTCGTACGGCGGAAGGATCCCGGCGCACAGGCGCCCCAGTTGGAGGCAGGCAACCAGCGTCTCGCGGTCCCCACCGAGCGATGCCCGGCCGGACAGCGCGGTGAGCGCGCGGAAGCGAAAAACGGGCGTGGCGAGAGTGTACCGAGGCGGCTGACCGATCACTCTCCGAATCTAGGCGCCGGCTCGGCCCCCGGCTACATTCCGATATGGCCCTGCCGGTGCTGAACCCCCCAAAATCGATACTCTGGGTCGACGACGAAGGTGAGCTTCTCGAGCCCCATCGCATCTTCCTGCGCTCCAAAGGCTATACCGTAGAGTGGGCGTCCAACGCCGACGACGCGATCGAGCTGCTGAGGCGCCGGCCGTTCGACATCCTGCTCCTCGACGAGCAGATGCCGGGCAAGCGCGGGCTCGAGGTCTATCGCGATGTGCGGGAGATCGCGCCTACCCTGCCGGTGGTGATGGTGACCAAAAGCGAAGAGGATTCCACCCTCAAGGAAGCCATCGGCGTCAACGTGCGCGACTATCTGGTCAAGCCGATCAATCCGCGGCAGGTCCTGACGGTCGTCACGAGGATTCTCGAGGGCCCGCGCATCCGCCAGCAGGCGATCGCTCGCAGCTTTGTCGAGCGGTTCCGCGCGATCGAGCTGGAGCGAGACCACAACCTCGACTGGCGCGGCTGGATCGACCGCTACGACGAGCTGATGCGCTGGGATGTGGATCTCGCCTCCGCCGGAGAGATGGGACTCTACGAGTCGCTCCAGGGACTCTATCCGGACATGCACCGCGAGTTTGCCGCGTACATGAAGGATGCGTACCCGGCGTGGCTCAAGGATCTCGAAGGGAACAGGCCTCCGCTGTCGATCGACATCGTCGCCGAGTTCCTGCTGCCGATTCTCGAGCGCGACAAGGCGGCCGTCTTCATAGTCGTTGATTGCCTGCGTCTGGACCAATGGCGCGTCCTGGAGCCTTTGCTCGCTCCATTCTTTGACGTCGAGACGACGCACTACTACGCGGTGCTTCCGACCGCGACTCCGTATTCGCGGAATTCGCTGTTCAGCGGACTGTTTCCGGGCGAGATCGCGGCGCGACTACCCGACTGGTGGGGCAACGCGGATCGCGAGGACGAGTCGCTGAATGCCCACGAGCGCGAGCTGCTGGAGTCGCACCTCGAGGAGCTGTGCGGCAAGACCCCGGTTCGCTATCAGAAGATCTCGACCGCCGCCAACTCGGACGAGCTGGAACGACATCTTGGCACCGCGATCGGCCCCGAGGGCGTGAGCGCGTTCGTGTTCAACTTCGTCGATCTGCTCACTCACGGACGGAGCGAATCGCAGATCCTGTACGAAGTCGCGCGCGATGAGATCGCGCTCAGGCAGATCACCCGCCAATGGTTCCAGCGCTCGGCGCTGTTCAGCGTGCTGAAGGAAGCATCGCGGCGAAAGATCTCGGTGCTCCTTACGACCGATCACGGCTCCATCCACTGCAACACGCCCGCGACGGTGTACGCCAAGCGCGACGCGAGCGCCAACCTGCGCTACAAGTTCGGCGAAGACCTCCGCGCCGAGCGGCCGGATCAGGCGCTGTTGTTCTCCAACGAGGACATGCTGCGCCTGCCGCGCCGGGGCGCTGGCGGGAACACTTTGCTAGCGACCAATGATTGTTTCTTCGTCTATCCGACGAAGCTGCGCGAGTACCAGAGCCGCTACCGGGGATCGTTTCTTCACGGTGGCGTGACGCCCGAGGAAGTCATCCTCCCGCTGGCGCTGCTCACTCCAAGGCGGTAGTGCCGGTCTACAGACGGCTTCTTCCATACCTGCGCCCGCACGGTTGGCGCATGGCGATCACGATCGTGGCGAACCTCTTCGCCGCGCTCCTCGATGGCTTTGCCATCGCGCTGCTGATCCCGTTCCTCAACATCCTGTTCCACCAGCCGGCTACGACGATGCCGAAAGGCTTTCTCGGCAATCTGCTCGACACGATTGTGGGAAACCGGATCATTCCCGGAGACGAGATGCGCTCGCTTCGGAATGTGATCATCCTCGTGATGATTGCGGTGGTCCTTAAGAATCTGCTCGTCTGGATCGCGGGGCAGTTCGGCGCGATGCTCCAGGAGTACGTGACCCGCGACCTCCGCAACGCCGTCTATCGCCACCTCGCGCATCTCCCGCTCGGCTATTTCACTCAAATGAAGGCGGGCCAGATCCTGTCGCGGGTGATCAACGACACCTTCGAGACGCGGCTCATTCTCACCCAGATCGTGACGCAATCGCTTCAGAGCGCATCGCTGGTGATCGTCTACATCGCGATCCTGTTCAGCATCTCGTGGCAGCTGTCGCTCATCGCGCTCGTGATCCTGCCGCTGCTCGGACTTTCTCTGCAGCCGATGCTCAAGAAACTTCGTCGAGGGAACCTTCGTCGTGGAAATGTGCATGGGGAAATGACCAGCGTTCTACAGGAAACCATCAGCGGAATCAGGTTGGTCAAGGCATCCGGCGCCGAGAGCTACGAAGAGGCGAGATTCGCCGAGGGGAGCAACAAGTACGCGCGCAGCAGTCTGAAGCTGACGCGTCTCGCGCTGCTCGCACCGCCGATCACCGAGATAATTGGAACGCTCATCGCGGTGCTCATTCTCTGGATCGGCGCCTGGCAAGTGTTGACGACCGGCGCCATGACGGGAGCGACGCTGCTGGCTTTTCTCACGCTCGTGCTGCGGTTGCTCCAGCCGTTGAAGCAGCTGTCGCAGATGCGGACAACCGCGCAGTCGTCGCTGGCATCAGCCGAGAGATTGTTCGAGATCCTGGATTCGCCAGCCGAGTTTCAGCTCGATAGAGGCACGAGGGAGAAAGTGGCATTCGAGCGCGACCTAAGATTCGTCGGCGTTAGCTTCTCTTACGGCGACGCGCCGGTCCTGAGGGACATCGACCTCACCGCACGAAAGGGTGAAGTGGTGGCGCTCGTCGGCCCGAGCGGGTCGGGCAAGAGCACGCTGATCGATCTCATCCCACGATTCTACGAGCCGGCGCAGGGTCGAATCCTCCTCGACGGCGTCGACACGCGGGAGATAAAGCTGCCGGCGCTCCGGGCGCTCACCGGAATCGTGAGTCAGGAGACCGTTCTTTTCCACGATACGGTGCTCAACAACATCGCCTATGGCGCGGCTGGCGAATACACGCAGGCGCAGATCGAAGCCGCGGCGCGCGCGGCCAACGCGCACGACTTCATCATGGAGCTGCCGAGTGGTTACAGCACCCTTCTTGGTGAGAGGGGTACGCGGCTCTCCGGCGGACAGCGGCAGCGTCTGGCAATCGCCCGGGCCTTGCTGAGCGACCCGCCAATCCTCATTCTCGATGAGGCGACCTCGGCCCTCGACACCGAGTCGGAGCGATTGGTGCAAGAGGCGATCGACCGTCTGCTGCGGGGGAGAACGGTGTTCGTGATCGCTCACAGGCTGTCGACGATCGCGCACGCCGATCAGATTCTGGTACTAGATCGCGGTGCGATAGTGGAGCAGGGGAGTCACGCCGAGCTGTTGGAGCGGCGCGGGGCGTACTACCGGTTGTATTCGTTGCAGTTCGGAGATGCGGACGAGGCATCGATGGTTCCTTCAGCAGGGTAGAGAGAGTGCACGTCTTATTTCTTCATTCAGCTCGCGAGTGGTCGGGGACGGCGCGTCTCTTCGCGAGAGCCGCGCGCGGAATCTCCGAGCGTGGCGCTAAGGTCACCCTGCTGGTGACGCCGGACAGCAACGTGCACCTCGCGGTTTCGCCGCGTCGCGATCCGAACCAGCCGCGCCACACACCGATTCCGGAGCCGTTTGAGATCATCCCGTTCTCAACCGGAGGCTGGTTTCTCTCGGCGGCGAGAAGGCTGAAAAAGATCTTCAGACGTTGGGATGCGGATGTCCTGTTCGTCACGACGGACCACGAGCACCTGATCGCAGCAGGCGCCTGCTGGCTGAGCCGGGATGCAGTGGTGGTCCGCTGGACTCCATCAGGTCAGAAGCTCGATATGAGTTTCTCGGGACGCTTTGCAACGCGCCTGGCGCGAACTTCATTTCTGTTCGCGACAGAGGCGGATCGCCGCGCCGCGAACATCCCCAAGGGCGCGCTCGAGTCGGAGATCGCCGAGCTCGGCATCAACGTCGCGAACTATCCCGCCGACGGCCCGAAGGCTCCAGCCGATGAGGGCGATCCCGCGAGTGGGGAGAAGCAGGCGGAGCCGCTCAAGTACGTCGTCTGCGTGTACGATTCGACGGCGCGCGGACGGGCTGCCACAGCGATCCGCACAATTTCGATGCTGTCGCCGCGGCATCCCAATCTGCGACTGATTTTCGTCGGCCCAGGCTCCGATGACGAGGACCTGCGGATGCAGGCAGCCGCGCTCCGAGTTCTGCATCTCGTCAGCTTCCTCGGCGAGCGCGACGACCAGATCAACCTCATGCGTGATGCGCATCTCGGTTGGGTCGTTGCTGACGGGGACACCGGAGCGTACGGCATCCTTGATCTGATGGCGCTGGCAATCCCGACCGTAGCCAGCGAAGGCGGCGTCGCGCAGCGCTACATCGCCCACGGCATCAGCGGAGCACTCTATCCACCCGATGATTCGGCGACGACCGCCGCGACTGTGGCCGGGATGCTGACGAGCGAAGAGACGAGGGAGGCCATGGGCAAGGCGGCGCGAGTGAGAGTTGCCCGAGAGTTCCCCGAGGAGCAGATGATCGAAGGCTTCGATCGAGCCGCCAACAATGCGCGCACACGGGGCCGTCGCCAGGCGTGACACCCTCCAACCGCGGCTCGCCCGGCGTTACGGCGGTGATCGCGGCGCACGACGAAGCTGCGCAGATCGAGGCCTGTATTGCCAGCCTGGAATGGGTGAGCGATGTGATCGTCGTTGAGAACGATTCCGTAGATGACACGATCGACCGGGCGCGCGGGGCCGGCGCGACGGTGATCAGTCCGAAATTCACGACGATCGGAGCGGCGCGCAACCACGCGATCGAGAGAGCGAAGACACAGTGGATCCTCGTCGTGGATGCGGATGAGCGCTGCACCCCGGAGCTGGCGGCCGAGATCACGCAGCTCATCGACAAGCCGGTGAAGTATTCCGCGTTCCGGGTGCCTCGCCGGAATTTCTTTTTGGGAAAGGAAATCAGGCACGGAGGGTGGGGAACTGACCGGCCCGTTCGATTCTTCCAGCGCGAGCTGCGCTACAACGCGAACCAGGTGCACGAGCAC
>JANMMF010000427.1:0-3756 GCA_031372985.1 Gemmatimonadota bacterium | reverse complement strand
GGCCTTGGTGGGATTGTGCAATCCCTCCAGCACCGTGTCGAGCGCGTAGAGCTTGAAGAAATACCGATGGCGGCCGATCGGAGGACATGGTCCACCGTAAGTCTGCTTGCCCCAGTCGTTTGTCCCCTGCATCGCCCCTTCGGGCAGCCCGGTCTTCGCGGCATTCTCGGGCAATCTGGTGACGCTCGCGGGAATATTGTAGACGACCCAGTGCACGTAGACCCGCTGGGGCTTGGCGGGATCGGGCGCGTCGGGATCGTCCACGATCAGGACATAGGTCTTGGTGCCCTCTGGCGCGCCGGACCATGTGAGCGGCGGGGAGATGTCGTCTCCCTCACAGGTGAACTTCGACGGGATCGAGCCGTTCGGTACGAAGGCCGGGGACGATAGGAATATCATAGCGTTGGAATTCGAATTTGTTTTGATGGGATTGTGGCTGCTGTCCGGAATGATCGTGATCGTGGCCGACCCTGACGACGGCTCGGACCCGGAGCAGCTAAACATAGCGAGGGGAAGAAGCCGGGAGTCGGACCCTCGGACTTCGGGCCTCGGGTTTCGGGCCTCGGGAGTCGGCTTCTGCTTTCCGGTTCCCGTCCCCCGATACCCGAAACCCGAAACCCGGCATCCGACATCCGACATCCGACTCCCGATACCCGATACTGGCTATCGGCTATCGGCTATCGGCTATCGGCGCTAGAAGCCGTAGCGTACCCCGATCTGCAACTGCCGAGGATCTCCCAGCCCGTTCCGGATCGTCCCATCGAAGTTGAACAACAACGATGCCGACGACGGATCACGGAAGTTGTCGCGGTTCAGGACGTTGAACACCTCGGCCATCACCTCAAACTGTCCCCGCCCCGCGGTGCGGAATGGTTTCGACACCCGAATATCCCAGCTCGCGTACGCATTGTCGCGACGGATCGTGTTGCGGAGCAGGATAGTCCCGTTCGCACAGATTCTATCCGACGGCGCCGTTGCGCGCTCACCGCTCGGCGCGTTGTTGACGCACTTCTCCGACGTCGGTTGTGCCGAGTAGTAGGAGAAGCGGGTGTTGGCGTAGATGTCGAACGGGAAATGGTACAGCGTCCACAGATTCAGGCGATGACGCTGGTCGCGGTCGCTGTAGTTGTACTCGCGATCGAGCCTGTCGGCGCGGGCGTAGCGGAAGCTGAACGGGTCGCGCTCGTTGTCGTCGTCGGACTTGTCGACGGCGAGGGTGTAGTTCGCCTGGTACTGGAAATTGGGATCAGCCAATCTTCCCAGGCTGAAGGTGACGCCCTGGTAGCGTGATTTTGCCGAGCTCTCTACGACCGTAAGAGTGCTGACGCCGTTAGCGGTACCGTCGAGCCCGGTGCTCCAGGGCGATCCGAATACTGCGTCGTTCCGGTTGATGAAGCGCGTAAGATGGTCGGTTGCGGCGTAAGTGTATGCCACCGACGCCGCCAAGTGATTGAAAATCTCCTTGTCGTAGCCGATCGACGCGCTGAACGTGCGCGGATTCTCAAAATCCTTGTCGATGACAAAGATGTCCGGGCGGAATGGCGCGCCTGCCGGTGCCGGCAGGAGCGAGTTGTAGGCTGGCGGCGGACCGAGGATTCCCGTGAGCGCGCTGTTCCGGAAAATCGTCTGTCCGATGGAGCCGTTGGTGCTCCTCACGCTGGCGAGGTTGAGTCCCGGAATGCGTGCGTAGTAGAGTCCCGCCGCAGCGCGCACGACGTCTTTGCCTTCACCGGTTACATCCCAGGCGATTCCCAGTCGTGGCTGAAACATCTTCAGATCGGATGGGATCTTTCCATCGGATGGAAAGGCAAACGTGCCGGCGGCGTTGGTGACGGTCTGCCCGATGAACCCGTTGAAGAACACCTGCTCGGGCGGGGTGATGGGATCGGGCTGCTTCTGTCCTTCCCACCTGAGACCGTAATTGACGGTAAGGTTGGGCGTAGCTTTCCAGTTGTCCTGCACGAATACCGAGAGATCGTGCTGCGGAATCTCCTGCGTTCCTGCTTCCTCGACGCTCCGGCCGCCGACTCCCGCCTGTTGCAGATACAGCTGCACTGGCCCTGAGATCGAAGTCCCGCCAGGGCAGGCGCCTGTAAGGGATGTGCTCACTTGCACGCCGGCGGCGTTGCTGCACTCGACGTAATTATTGCCGAACTGGACGTAGTTCTCGAAGCTGGTCACCGAATTGAAAATGAACCTCCCGTTCGCGAAGCCAATGAAGGTCTGTTTCTCCGCCGTCCTGTTCCACTCGGCGCCCGCCTTGTAGATGTGGCTGCCTCTTACCCACGACACGTTGTTGAGCACCTGGATGCGGGTGTCGTACGACTTCACCGGAATGAAGAAAGGCATCCCAAAACGAAATCCCGAGGCG
Organism: Gemmatimonadota bacterium; assembly: GCA_031372985.1. Taxonomy (GTDB): domain Bacteria; phylum Gemmatimonadota; class Gemmatimonadetes; order Gemmatimonadales; family Gemmatimonadaceae; genus UBA4720. The sequence goes on along the minus strand of JANMMF010000427.1, from coordinate 1,385 downwards.
AAGTCCATGCCCGTGTCGGAGAATGGCCGGTTCTGTCCGGGGATCTGCGGTCCGCCATAGGGACGCGGCCGGTCCTCGCGCGCGAGCTGGAACCGGAACTCGTTGTCGATGTTGTTGGTGAGGTGTGACACCAGGCTGCCGTTGACGGCGTTCGACCAATCCTTTTCGACCGCGTTCGAGCTTCTCGCCCACGTGTCGACGTCGAAGGTCCCGTTATCCTGCTTCGAGTTCGTGTAGTTGTACTTGAGCGATGCATTGTGGGTCTCGTTCGGGCGCCAATCGAGCTTCACCATCGCCACTTGAGCGTCGTTGCTGCGCTCAATGGGCCCGAAGTCCCCAGCCAGCGCGCCACCGAATGCCGTGGACAGGTAGGTCCGAAGAGAATCGAAGGCCGGGTTCGACGGGCGGGTCTTCTGCTTCGTCTCCTTGTAAGCCTGCTGATCGTAGGCGACGAAATAGAAGAGCTTGTCCTTCACGATCGGACCGCCGAGCGTCGCACCGAACTGGTGCTGGGAGAAATCGGGCTGGAGCCGGAGGTTCGCATGTGACGCATCGGACGACAGCGCACCATCCTTGCCGAAGTAGTGCAGCGTGCCGTGCATGTCGTTCGTGCCGCTCTTCGTGATCACGTTGACGAATCCGCCGCTCGATCTTCCGAACTCGGCGTTCGCTCCCTGAGCGACGACGACCATCTCGCGCACGGCGTCGAGGTTGAACGTGAATGGCGGGCGCTGGCCTCCGCGCTGCTCACCGAAAAACGGATTGTTGAAGTCGGCGCCGTCGACCGCAATGTTGTTGTGGATGCCGCGTTGTCCGCCGACGCTCAACACATCGCCGTCAGGCCCCTGCGTGGTGGCGACGTTCGGAGTGAGCAGCGTCAGGTTGAGATAGTTGCGACCGTTGTTCGGAAGCGCGCTGATGACTTCCTCGGGAAGTCGCGTAACCTCGGCGGAAAGCGTGGGATCGACCGTCGGTACCTGGGCGATGACGGTGACGCCGGCGAGCGTCGTCGTCGTTCGTGGGAGGATGAGCGGAAGGTCTACGGTCCGGCCGAGTGTGACGTTGATGTTCGACCTGAGGACGGGAGAGTAGCCGACGGCTCTCGCCGAAACAGTGTAATTACCGAGCGGAAGGAGCGTAGTGACGAATACGCCGCCGTCGCCCGCTTTCACGGTGCGGGTGTAGTTCGTCTCGGTATTGCGAACAGTGACAAAAGCGGGAACGGGATTTCCGCTCGAGTCGGTGGCGGTACCGCGAATGACGCCGGTGGTCGCCTGAGCCTGAGCGAAAAGAATCGATGGAATGAATGAAAGCGCCGCGAGCAGGAGAGCGAATCGCAGCGATGGTGAGAGCGCGCGCCACTTCATAGAGGCATCCCCAGAATG
>JANMMF010000408.1:0-15650 GCA_031372985.1 Gemmatimonadota bacterium | reverse complement strand
GCGCCAGCCGCGCTCATTCTCTTCGACATCCTCCTCGATGGCGACGACAACCTGATCAAGGAGCCATGGACCGAGCGGCGAGCCAGGCTATTGAAGCGCGTCGGCAAGCGCGTCACTCCTCAACTTCGTGTAACCGAATCGATCGAAGGTGACGGAAAGAAGATGCTCGACAAGGCGCGTCGTCAGAGCTGGGAAGGCATCATCGCCAAGCACGTAGATTCCTGGTATGAGCCCGGGAATCGCTCGCGGAATTGGCTCAAGCTGAAGATCGAGTTTCGTCAGGAGTTCGTGGTCGGCGGGTATACCGAACCACGCAACAGCCGTGAGCATATCGGCGCCCTCCTGCTCGGCTACTTCGACAAGGAACGCTTCATCTACGTCGGCCATACGGGTGGCGGCTTCAGCCGAAAGGGACTGGAGGAGATGCATCGCCGCCTCAAGCCTCTGGAGAGAAAGACCTCGCCCTTCGAAGAAACGCCGAAGACCAACGAGGATGCCCACTGGGTGAAGCCCGAGATAGTCGTTGAGGTGAAGTTCAACGAGTGGACCGCGGATCGTCGGTTGCGCCAGCCGATCTTCCTCGGCGTACGCGACGACAAGGATTCAGGTGAAGTGGGCGTGGAGCCGAGGAGCGTTCAGAAAAAGGCGACTCGAGCGGGCACGATGGAGAAGCGGAAAGCGCGTCCCACGATTGCCGCTCGCGCCAGGACGACGACCAAGACGGCGACCAAGACTTCCCGCGCTGGCAGCACGCGCCGTCCGGCGAGATCAGGCACCGCTCGCGAAAAAGTCGACACGGCATCCCTGCTCGCCCAACTCACGGCGATCGAGGAAGAAGGCGGAGACGGCTCCCTCGATTTCGGGGGCGGGAAGACGCTCAAGGTCTCAAACCTCGACAAGGTCTTTTTCCCGAAAGAGAAGTACACGAAGGGCGACTTGATGCGGTACTACACACGCATCGCCGACTTCATCCTTCCGACGATTCAGGACCGTCCACTCGTCCTCAAGCGGTTCCCGAACGGGATCGACGGGGAGAGCTTCTACCAGCAGAAGGCGTCAGAGACGACGCCGCCCGGGGTCAGGGTCGAGCTCATCGAGACAGAAGGGGGAGAGAAGCAGCCGCGCTACGTCGGCGGCGACCTTCTCACGCTCCTCTATACAGTCCAGCTCGGCGCAATCTCAGTCGACCCATGGCACTCGCGCGTTCAGTCGCTGGAGTACGCCGACTATACGATCATAGACCTGGACCCCGGCCCGAGGGCGAACCTCGCGCGCGTCATCCAGGTCGCTCGCTGGGCGAAGGAAGTGATCGATGGCTTTGGCCTCAACGCGGCAATCAAGACTTCCGGCTCCAGCGGGTTGCATATCTATCTACCGCTGCCTCCCAGGACCCCGAACGAGGCCGCCACCCTGGAAGCGCAAATGATCGCGACGAAAGTCGCCGGCACACATCCGAGAGAAGGGACGATCGAGCGCTTCGTCAAAGCGCGAGGAGGTGCAATGGTTTACGTCGACTACCTCCAGAACATTCAGGGCAAAACCGTGGCGGGGCCCTACTGCGTGCGCGCAAAGCCGGGAGCCACGGTCTCGACGCCGCTCGAGTGGAGCGAGCTTACCGACGACCTCGACCCGCGCGACTTCCATCTCGGGAATGCTCCCGAGCGCTTTGAAAGGATTGGAGATATCTGGAACGAAGCGATGAGGAAGAAAAATTCGCTTCGGGCGCTGGTGTAGGGCGGGCTAACGGCCGCCGTTTCCTACTTTGCGGAGCGGCAACTCCATCTGACCGCCTTCAGCTTCACCATGCTTGGAAGAGTCACCGAAAATCGGATCGGTTGACTCATCGACCATGTGAGTGAGCTTGTAATAAAAATGGAGGGCGTGAATGGGCGCCATGAAGCTGCGATTCCCGGCCCGGGAGATAGCAATGGCTTCTTCGCGCACTCGGCGAGGTAGATCCCGTGCCGCCGGAAGTGCAAGAAGTCGCTGTATTTCTGTGCTGTCTCGCGCGAGCAGCGCTGCGCACAAACTATCCAGAAAAGCGAGCATACTAGCGGGCCCCCATTAGAGCTTGTCCAGCCTTATGTACACATTGCAACTAATACACCGCGGCCGCAAGAGGTTCCTGAGGCTCAAACTGAATGATACCAGCCTGTTACCGGACTTCTACGGATACAGGAAATCGAACCTGACTCCCCTGTGAAGTCTACGCCTTTTCTTCGGTGCGTACCGAAAAAGCTGGGCTGGTCTTCCCCTGCCTTCGCTGCGCCATTCGTCTGTAGGTTCGACGAGCCAGGCACCCTGCAGGGCACGCCGGAAACTCGCTTTGTGCAAGCGTTTATCCAGCAGCAGTTCATACATGTGTTGTAGCTCGCTCAGAGTGAATGTCGCGGGAAGAAGCCGGAACGCGATGGGGGCCTGATCGAGCCTGCTCTGGATGGCTCGAATAGCAGTTTCGACCATCGCCCGCTGCCTGGGGGAGAGCGGCGGGAGGTCTCCGATGGGGAACCACGCGTAGCCCGCACGGGGCGTGGCGGTTTCGTGTGGTACGAGGCCTACATGAGCCACCGACACATCTGCATTGCTCGGGTGCCGCTTACCATCGCCGAAGGCGCCGATCTGCTCCATCCATATTGGCGACTCACCGAGCGCGTCCTGGGCGACTCGAGCGGCGGCAGCGTCGAGCGTTTCGCCTGCCTGCGGATTTCGCCACGGAAGTGACCATCGTTCGCGATCCGTCGAGCTGCGGGCGACCAGAATCGCCAGCTCGTTTCCCATCGCGGTTACGAGAACGACGTCGACGGTGTAGGAGGCAGGCTTTGGAGTACGGTCACGCATGGAGAATTCGAATTAGTCACAATATGAGACTAAAGTCAAGGCTGCATCCGCTTTTTTTCTGGGAGAGGCGCCGGAGCTCGCGCGAGCGTCTCAAGGTGGGTGGCTACTGATATAGGCTTCAACTGCGCGATCGTCAACAGACGATTTGTTCTGAAAACAAATTCGGGCGGCGGCTGGTCGTCCAGTTCAGAACATACGTCTGCTCAACGCGCTCGTGCCGCTCTTTCCTCTCCTGTCCCGCGACCTATGTATGGCGGTATGCTGATCGGTAAGTGACCCGAGATTGCTGATGTTCCGAGCATTGCGCGCGCCGCTGCTGCCTGGGAGACCGGAAAGCCACCCCACGCGATGAGATATGTACCCACCCACGGCAGCTGTTGAAGCAGATACGGATTTCCGAACGCGACAACAATCGGCTTTCTTCCCCGCTGCGCCAGACTCTGCACGAAGTTTGTAAACGCCTGCGGCGCGCTCGCTGTAACGGCATCCCAGCTTTGCCCCACGTAAGAGCTCACGATCGTGACGTCGGCGGAATCCGCCGCCGCGATCAACCGCGGATAGTTGAGTGCAGCGTCTTCGGTCGCCACGAATTCCGTCCGCAGATTTGGCAGGCCGCTCCTCAGCTCGGCGTTGAACGCGTTGCCGGCGGGAAGGTCGGTCCGGCGGGCGAGGGTTATCGAAAGTACTCGAGCTCCCGGCACGCTCAGTGGGATCTGCTTCAGCGAGTCCTTGACGAGAGTGATCGATTTCTCTGCCACCCGTCGCGCGATCTGCACGTTTGAGCTGTCCCCGACGAGAAACCGCAGCGCACTGATATCGACGAGCTTGTTCCGTCCGAGACCAAGCTTGCGCTTCGCCTCGAGGACTCTACGCACCGACGAGTCGAGTCGTGCTTCCGTGTATCGCCCATCTTGCACCCCGGCGACGACCGCATCTATGGTCTGGGGTATGTCGAGCGGCTGAATCAGAACATCGACGCCCGCCGCGACCGCACGCTTTACGGCCTCAGCGGCCCCGAACTGATCCAGAACGCCGCGCATATCCATCGCGTCCGAGATGATGATTCCCTTGAATCCCATCTCTCCACGCAGCAGCCCTGTCATTACCTTCGTTGAAAGCGTCCCCGGCACGTTGGACGAATCGAGTGCCGGCATCGCTCCGTGGAACGACATTATCGCGCCGACGCCGCCGTTGACCGCGGCACGGAATGGCACGAGCTCCACAGTGTCCAGGCGGCTCCTGCTCACCGTCACGACAGGAAGCGCCAGGTGGGAGTTCACTCCGGTGTCGCCATGACCCGGGAAATGTTTTCCGGTTGCAATCATCCCGTGACCCTGCAGGCCATTGATGAACGCGACGCCCATACGCGCGGCCAGGTCCGGATCCTCTCCGTAAGAGCGAGTGTTTATGACCGGGTTGTCGGGATTGTTGTTGACGTCGAGCACGGGCGCGTACGCAATGTGAATTCCGAGCGCGCGACCTTCGAGCGCGGTGAGACGTCCCTGCTCGTAAGCGAGCGTCGTGTCACGGGTTGCGCCGATGGCCATCTCGGGCGGGAATACGATTGCGCCACCCAGGTCGATCGCGTTCGGCACGAAGTATCCACCGCGCGCGCGAAATCCGGCGCCTGCTTCGAGATCGGCTCCAAACAAAAGCGGAACCTTGCTCATCGATTGGAGTGCGTTGAGCTTGGCTGCTACCTCTGTCGGCGAGCCCACCGAAATGGTGAAGCCACCGACCTTGTCCTGCTGGATGTATTGGGTCAATCTCCGCCATTGTGGCGAATCGCCCGAGGCATAGTCCCCGAGCACGCTCGGCCACACGATTTGCGCGGCTTTCTCGCGTAGTGTCATCGACGCGAGGACGGAATCCGTCCAGCGAGACGAGGTTGCTGCTCCCAACTGGCCGGATTCAGCTGAATTGCCGCCCGTGGTCTTGCACCCCGCTGCGACGAGGAGGAGCGCTACAGCGAGCAGTTCGTTCGGTTTCGGCATCATTGGTGGCTGATCGTTCCCTTTTTACTGGTATCGATGTCGGATGACGCGCCGGTCTTGAAGAGGAACGCCGTCATGTTCTTGGTGAGGAACGATCGCGCCTGAGGATCCATCACGTTCAACCCGTAATGATTGATCAGCATCGTTTGCTGTTTGCCCCAGTCGACCCAGCACTGCGCGCAGATCTCTTCCACCACACGGGCACCAATGGCACCCGGAAAGGGAGGCTTTGCGAATCCTGGGCGCGTTTGGCCACATCGCGCGCAGGTTACCGTGTCAGGCACGCGTGAAGCTACCTGCGCGCATATGAGATTTCAGCCAGACCGAAGATCGAGAGAAGCCGGAGGTAGACCCAGCCGATGTCGAGCTCATACCACTTCGCCTTGAAGCTTGCCGAGTGGGGATCGGCGTGATGGTTGTTGTGGAGCTCCTCGCCGCCGAGCCAGATGGCAATCGGCGAGATGTTCCTGCTCTCGTCCTTCACCTCGAAGTTCCGATAGCCAACTGCATGGCCGACCCCGTTGATGATTCCAGCCGCCCAGAACGGAATCCAGATCATCTGCACGCCCCAGACGAGCGGTCCGACGAAGAATCCAAACAGGTAAACGTCGACCGCTAGCATGACGAGGATGCCAAGCCAGTTGAGCGGCGACAGCAGATGGCGCTCGAGCCAATCGTTCGGCGTTCCCTTTCCATACTTGTCGAGCACACCCGGCTGGCGAACGGTCTTTCTATAGTAGAACGCGCCCTTGAGAATGATGTTCCGGAGTCCTTCCATCAACGGGCTGTGCGGATCGCCCTCGCGGTCGGCAAATGCGTGATGCTTGCGGTGACAGGCAACCCATTCCTTGGTGACGATCGCGGTTGAAAGCCACAGCCAGATTCTCATCGGCAGCTCGGCGAGATAGTGCAGCTTCACGCCGCGGTGTGTCTGAGCCCGGTGCAGAAACAGCGTCACGGACACGTTGGTGAGGTGTCCGGCTATGATCACAAACAGAATCGGCTTCCACCAGGCGGTTGCCCAACTTCCAAAATCCGGCATCACTTGCTCCGTTATCTAAGTCTTTGCTTAAGCCTGCAATTTACCTGAGGGGTATCCTTAAACCAAACGACCACATCACTTGCGCGTAACCGGCCCCGCCGGGTTTCCGGCCGGTGGCTTCCCCCAGGTGTCGTTGGACGGATTCCAGTCAGGAACCGATGGATCGGGCCAGAGACGGACGCCAGTCACCGTTCCACGCATCGGAAGCACGGCGTCGAAGCGATTTCCACGCGCCCAGATGTGCACCGGCAGCAGGAAATCCTGCGTCGTCCCGTCCGCGTAGCCTACTCGCAGTCGAACAGGGAAAGGGATGGATGTGTTTCGGCGGAGCGAGATCGTGGCGAATGTCTGGCCTTCAGCAACTCGAGTGGACACGCTGTCGATCCCGATGTCAAGAACGTCGTTGGTATAGAGGAAGCCTCGCCAGAACCAGGAGAGATCTTCGCCGGTCGAGTTCTCAATGCTGCGGAAGAAATCTCCCGGAGTCGGATGCTTGAACGCCCAGGTGCTGGTGTATTCCCGGAAACCCGTATCGAACAGCTCCGGGCCGATGACGTGATTGCGAAGGGTCAACATCACGACGGCCGGGCTTGCGGTATCCAATCGCTCCTAGAGCCGAAGGGTCGATGTCGTCCGGCGCTGTCATGAGTGGTGATTGCGTGCCGCGTGTGACGGCGTCGCCCCAGTTTCTCAGGTAGCCGGCATAGGCATTCTGCCCCGGATAACGCGCCTCGTTGGCGAACGCGTTGAGATACGTGTTCAGGCCTTCGTCCATCCAGGCGTAACGTCGCTCGTTGGACCCGACGATCATGGGAAACCATTCGTGCCCGTGCTCATGATTGATGGTCCCGAAGATCGACGCCTGGTCATCATTGCCGTAGTGCACCATCACGAACATCGGGTATTCCATTCCCCCGACCGGTCCGGCAACGCTCGTTGCCTGGGGATATGGATAAGGGGAAAAAAGCTCCGAGTACTGTCTGATGGTCCACTGGGTCTGCTCCGCGGCGTGTTCCCACGCCTTTCCGGCCTTGGGAAACTCGTAGTACGCCTGCGCCAGAATTCCATTCCAGCTCGTCGCGTCCCATCTGAAATCCGGCGCGCCTGCCCACGCGACGTCGTGGACGTTCTGGGCGCGGAAGTGCCAGGTCCTGGTTCCGGGCTTCGCCGCGGTTTTTGCGGCTGCTGCTTCTGCCTGCGTGATTATCTGAACCACTTGGTTGCTGCGCGCAGCCTGCGCCAGCCGCTGGCTCTGCTGCGCGGTCAGTACCTGCTCCGGGTTCTGCAGCACTCCGCTGCCGGCGACGATGTACCCTGACGGAACGGTGACCGAATAGTCATAGTCGCCGTACTCGAGGTAGAACTCGCCCTGGCCCAGGTACGGATCGGTATTCCAGCCGCGCACGTCGTCATAGACAGCCATGCGCGGGAACCACTGGGCGATCTCGAACAGCGCACTGTCACGGCCCATGCGATCCGAGCCGTGCTCCGGGACTTTGAAGGAATACTTGATCGAGATCGTCGCCTTCCCTCCGCCCGGTATGAGCGGAGTCGGAAGATCCAACCGCATCAACGTGTCGTTGATCCTGGGCCGAACCGGCGATTCGTTCACGCGGACATCCGTAAGGGTGTAACCCCCCTCAAAGCCCCTGACGCCCCAGCGAGAATCGGCAGGAAAGAGGGCCGAGCCCTTGCTGCCGGAGCGATAGAGATTCTGATCGGCTTGGATCCACACGTAACGAAGCGTATCGGGCGAGTTGTTCGTGTACCTGATCTGGACCGAGCCCGTGAGCTCCGTCGTGCCGGTATCGAGCGCCGCGGTAATCGTGTAGTCAGCGCGCTGCTGCCAGTAGTCTGGTCCCGGAGCGCCATTCGATGAGCGGTAGCGGTTTGGACCTGGCCAATCGATCCGGTTTGTGGTCGCGAAAGGATCGTCGCGTTGTGCGTCGAACACACCGCCAGTCCGATGCGGTTCCGCGGACGAATCGGCGGATTGAGCCTCCATCCGCGCGGGGGCGAGAACGACCGGCTGCTGCTGCGAGCACCCGGCCAGTAACACTGCCAGAAGGGCGTAATACTTCACGTTTACGAGCCGTTTATGGTGAGAAAGTCGTAAGCTGTACGACCGTCAACCGCAACGTAAGGCCCAGTACCCGCGACACACCTTGCGGTACCTCGGTGGCGTCCGTAGCCTCATTCGCAATGAGCCGTACGAAAGTCCTGGAGTCCCTGGTCGAAGGACGCGCGACCCCCGAGGGCACGCGGCGATTTCAACAGCGGTTCGCCAAGGATCAACCGGACCACTTTTATCGCCCGCTCACCGACGGGGCGATCGTCTCGTCGCTCGGGCTGGGCACCTACCTCGGAGAATGTGAGGACGCCGAGGACGCGCGGTACGCGGCAACCGCGGCTGCTGCGCTCGAGAGGGGTGTTAACATCCTCGATACCGCGATCAACTACAGATGCCAGCGTTCCGAGCGTGCGCTCGGGGACGCGGTACGCGCGATGATCTCCGACGGCGACATCACACGTGAAGAGGTCGTCGTCTGCACGAAAGGCGGGTACATACCACTCGAGCGGACTCCGCCGGCAACCAAGGAAGGTTATCGCGGATTCCTCCACAGCGAGTATTACGGCCCGGGCGTGATGGGTCCGGACGACGTCGTCTCCGGCGGCCATTGTCTGGCGCCGCGCTATCTCGACGATCAGATCGAGCGCAGCAGAAGAAACCTCGGTCTCGCCTTCATCGATATCTATTATCTCCACAACCCGGAGCAACAGCTCGAGGTACTGCCTCGTCCGCGATTTCTGGACGTGATGAGGGCGGCTTTCTCCGCGCTCGAGAACCAGGTACGGCGTGGAGTCATCGGCAACTATGGATGCGCGACCTGGAACGGTTTCAGAGTCCCGCCCGAGAGTCGAAATCATCTAAGCCTCCAGGAGCTTCTTTCCGTAGCGCATGAAGTCGGCGGCAGCGAGCACCACTTCAAGGTCGTCCAGCTTCCCGTCAACCTCGCGATGACAGAGGCGGTGCGGCTTCCGACGCAGGCAGTTGGAGCGGATCGCGTCCCCCTGCTGGATGCGGCACACCGTCTCGGGATCTCGGTTGTCGGCAGCGCGACCCTCATGCAGTCCCAGCTGACCCGATCGCTGCCGCAGCAGCTGCACTCCTCTTTTCCAGGTTTTACCTCTGATGCGCGACGCGCAATAGCGTTCGCCCAGTCTCTCCCGCTCACCGCCGCGCTCGTCGGAATGAAATCTGTATCGCACCTGGAAGAGAATCTCGAGTGCCCGGAGATCAGCTAAAGCGGCTTCCCGCGCATCATCGGCCAGAAGGAGGATTCAGAAATCCATGGCCCTCAGCCCAGTTGCATGGGCTGGTGGATTTCTTCAAGTGGACGGTTGTCGAGCGACGCCGCAATCCGCGCCGACCCGACCCGGACTCGAGCGTGTTCGTCCGCGTCGCTCCTCACTTCATCGTTCCGCGTGCAGATCCGGATATCCTCACGCTCACGTGGATCGGGCACACGAGTTTTCTGATCCAGATTGCTGGCCTCAACATCCTGATCGATCCGATCTGGAGCGAGCGAGCCTCCCCGCTTCGATTCGCGGGACCCCGACGTTGGGTTCCACCCGGAGTGGAGTTCGATCGACTTCCGCCAATTGATGCGGTCGTGCTTTCCCATGACCACTACGACCACCTGGATGCCCCCACGATCTCGCGTCTTGCCGAACGCTACCCGGCTGCCGGCTGGTATGCGCCATTGGGGACAGGAGACTTTCTCCGGCGTCGCGGCGCTCGCGAGGTCGTGGAAAGGGATTGGTGGGATGAGACGAGTATCGAGGGACTCCATTTAACGTGCGTTCCTGCCCAGCATTTTTCGGGCAGAACGCTGGGCAAGCGCGACCGCACGCTTTGGTGCGGCTGGACGCTCCGCTCTCCCAACCACACGCTGTTCTTTGCGGGAGACACCGGCCTCCATCCCGAATTCACCTCGATAGCTGCGCGATGTGGGCCGATCGACCTGGCAATCCTTCCAATCGGAGCCTACGAGCCACGCTGGTTCATGGGTGCCGTTCACATGAATCCCACCGACTGCCTGGAGGCGGTCGCTCAGCTGAAGAAGGGGCAGGAGAGCAAGCCGTTTATCGTAGCTGCTGCCCACTGGGGGACGTTCAAGCTCACCGACGAACCGATGGACGAGCCCCCGGAGCGTATGCGCAATGAGTGGCAGGAATCCGGTCTGGATGGCAAGGATCTCTGGATCATGCGACACGGTGAAACACGCGTGCTCAGATAAATCACGCGCAGCGCGCCGTGTTTAGCGCAGCCTCGTATGGTGTGTCTCGACGTTGTTGTGCGCGAATCTTGCTATCCGTTGCTACGAACCCTCCTACACGGAGCCCTTCCATGGCTGCAGCCAAGAAGTCCAGTAGATCGAAGAGTGGTAGAAAGAAGTCGCGGTCCGGATCCTCCGGACGCAAGAGCGGAGGCGCGCGAAAGCGCTCGACTCGGAAGCGTGCGAGCACCGCGCGTAAGTCCGGCGGGAGAAAGTCATCGCGCCGGAAATCTTCCGGACGCAAGAGCGGGGGTCGCAAGGCCTCAGCGCGGAAATCAAGCAGGAAAAGCGCCGCACGGAAGCGCCCGCGTCGTCGGTCACAGTCTCCCGTGGCTCGCGTGAAGCGTGTCGCGAGCGGCGTCGTACAACAGGCGTCCAGCCTCGCTGAGCGTGGCGTCGGTCTCGCCGAGCGCGGCGTTGATAGCGTTACCGGGTTCGTCCAGGATCGGTTCTAGCTTGTAGGGCGTTCGGCAGCCGCTCTCTTTGCGGCAGCGGCTGCCGCGCCAGGACGACGGTGGGCACCGAGCCACCGCTCGACCTCACCGAACACTCGCTCGCGTCCGTAGTCGACGGTGATGATGTGGCCGGCACCCTCGGTCCAGGCCAGCTCCTTTTCTTCGCTGCCCAGCGTTTTGAGCGCGAACTCCGCGACATCCGGCAGGATGCGCGGATCTTCCCGGGACTGAACGATCAGCGTAGGTGAGCGGACCTCATTGAGCGCCTTTCTCGCGCGGCTCACTACTTCCGACAGCTCATGTAGCTCGCGACCCGTAACGGTGCCGTAGGCCAGGTTCTTTTCACGCTCGATCGGATCGCGAATCGATCGCGGATTCCTTGCGTTCAATTCTCCCGCCAGCCTTCCCCATAGCCAGTGAGTTGCCGCCGCAACTCGCAGCATCCTCGGCATGCCGAGGTATGGCGCGATCAGAACCAGCGCCGGGATATCACGGTGCTCCGCGGCGACAAGCACGCCCAGTGCTCCGCCCATCGACAGGCCGACTACTGAAACCGAATCGTGGCGGGCATGCATGGCGATGTACGTCCGCCTTGCCGCCGCAATCCAGTCGCTCGCTCGCGACTTCCGGAATGACGTCATGCTACGTCCATGACCGGGCAACAGCGGGGCGAGCACGCTGTATCCGGATTTCCTGAGTCGTCGTGCGAGCAATCCAACGGTCTGTGGAGTGTCTCCAAAACCATGCAGGAGGAGGACTCCGGGTGAGCCCTCCTCCTGCAGATCTATCGTTTCAGCCCCGGGTAGTACGGCAGCTGCGTCGGCGCCCTGCCGGTCGTTCATTCTTCCTATGACGACAACTCGCTTGCCACCGGGACGGCCGAAGTCCTGTCACCGTTTTCACCGAGAGACGAGATCAATGAGCCTGGCTCGATCAGAAATGTCATCCCCTTTCTTTCGGCGATCCCCGCTGACACCAGCCGGCTCAGCGCCAACGCGATCGACTCCCGTGTGGCGCCAACCATTTCGCACAGAAGCCGGTGATGGCTGTTCTCGAGCTTGAGACGACCGTCGGCGGTAGTGAAGCTTCGATCGGTGCTCAGATGCGTCAGCGTCGAAACCAGGCGCTGATCGACATTGAGCGCGGCGAGCTCGTGCAGTTTTTCCAGGAGGTAAGCTCTCTCCGACATTAATTGCGATAGCAGCGGAATGATCTGCGCGGGGTGCTCCCGCACCAGCGCGCGGAACTGGGCGCCGCTGAGAAACATTGTCTTCGTCTCTTCCGATGCGCCGGCGTCCGTCACGTAATGGCTGTTGGGTGAGAGTCCCTCACTCCCGAAAGTCTGACCACTCGTGGCGATGACTGGAACGAAGCCGCGTCCAATTTTGATCTTGTTGCGCAGTACGACGTGTCCGTCGAGAACGATGAAGACACCGTCTGCCACGGCGCCGCGCTGATACAGTTGGAATCCCGTGGGCCAGGTGGCTCGCGCGCCATACGCGCCAATCGGGGCTACTTCTTCTGGAGTGAGACGCGAGCGCCGCACTCCTCCTCCCGCAGTTTTCATCTGGCTCTCGTTATTTCTGTCTCGTCGTGCAAGTGTTCATCGCAATGTCCGGGCCCGGACAAAGTGAGCCACAGCGTGCTGATTTCAACTTTACTTCAGCAATCCAGTTGCCACTTCAAGCACGTGTGTCGCCGAGTCAAAGCGTTGGACGAGGTCCGCCATTTCTCGTTCGACGGCGGATTCGTTGCCAAGACGGATTGCTTCGTTCACCGACGGCAGGACCATTGTCGAATACCCGTTGTTCTCGTCCGACGCGTAAACGAGGTTTCTGAACCAGGGCCGCGTCACGAGGCCTTGCGGTCTCGTCAGCTGGCGCTCGACTCCGAGCAACGTGGTGTTCACCCGCTTCGCAATCGTTGGTGAGAGCTGAGCCGCAAGCGCGCGATCCCGTGCCTCGGTGAACGCCACAGCGGCGCGCTCCATCCTCCCCACTGCTGAACTCAGTACGGCACCGGACAGTTTCCACTTCTTGTCAGCAATGGTGCGCTCGACCTGAGAGGTGAAGCGGCGCACCGTCCGCGCATACTCCACGTAGTCGTACGGCAGAATCTCCGCGTTTGCGATGCGAAGAAGCGCTGCGGTTCCAATCCGGCCGCTCGCTGCATGAAACTCAAAGCTTGGATCACCGAACTTCGACATCCAATGGTACGAGTCGTAGGCCGAGTGATATACACCGGCTGGTCCACCGAACCCCCAATCGGCGATCGGTATGCCGAGATGATTGTAGAAGCCGGCGAAATCGGAGCCTCCGCCCGGATCTCCCATCGGTGGCTCCAGTGTGTCGGCCGCAGAGAGATTTGCCCGCTTTCTCCAGACATCGTACACACTGCCCTCTCCGCCCGGGTGTGGAACCATTCTGGCGGCATCGCGCAGCAGCGCGCGCAACGAAGGGGATCCGCCGCCTCCAAAATTGGGGCCTTGAGCAATGTCGTCCTGATTCAGATAGGCGACAGCGCTCCTGGTCAGCCGCAGCGAATCCTCTTCGACGAATTCCGTCGAGCCGATCAACCCCCATTCTTCCGCATCCCACGTAGCAAACACGATCGTTCGCTTCGGCCTTTTTCCGGCCTTCACTTGCTCCGAGATTGCCCGAGCTGCTTCGAGCACGCTCACTACTCCACTGACGTTGTCAGCCGCGCCCGGGCCCCAGGCGTCGCGGTGACCTCCGATGATCACGATCTCGTCTGGAAACTCGCTGCCGCGAATTGTGCCGAACGTGTTCCAGATCTGCTTATAGGGATTCGTCAGAGCGTCTGTCGCGACCGCAATCCTCGCCTGCACCGGACCGGGTCCCACGTGATATCGGAAAGGCAGCCCGCCCTGCCACGACTGTGGAATCGACTTTCCGCTGAGTCCACGCAGCAACTCGGCGGCATTTCCATATGAGATCGGAAGCACTGGAATGCGGGGGACATCCATCTCCGCGACCGGGATCCGCTTTGCATTCGTCGTGCTCGGATAGCCCGGCGTGCTGGGATCGCCATTTGGGTTCATGACGCTTCCCCGCTGAACCCCGTGGGACGGGCGCATCGGTCCGGCCGGATAAACATCGCCCCGCACATATCCGTCGTCAGCGGGATCACTGTAGATGATCAGCCCGAGTGCTCCGTGCCTCTCGGCTTCTCGCGCCTTGATGCCGCGGAATGATCGACCGTAGCGCGCGACCACGATCTTCCCCTTCACCGATACGCCCATCGAGTCGAGCTGCGCATAATCTTCGATCAGTCCATAGTTCACGTACACGACTTCACCACGCGCGTCGCCCGCTGCTCCATAGCCATTGAAGGCCATCACCTGGGGGAACGCGAACGATGTCGTATCCTCAGGGACTGCGCCTTCCTGCAGGTTGAGCTCGATTGGATCGGGAGCGATTCTCCATACGTGCGTGCTCAGCGGGTGCGGCATCCAGATGCTGTACCCACGCACCTCTGTCTCCAGCCCCCACGATTTCATTTGCTCGATCACATAGTCGCGGGTCCGCGCCTGAGCGCCGGTTCCGGCCATGTGCGGCTGCGACGAGAGAACCTTTGAGTGCGCCGAGGCTCTGGACGCCGAGGTTCGCGCGATTGCATCGGCTTCTGTAGTGCGCTCGATCGCGGCGGCTTGCGGCGAGTAGCCGGGAGTTGTCTGCGCGCGAAGCGGAGCTACGAATGCAAGGAATACTGAAAAGGCGAGATGTCTATTCATTCGCTGCGAATTCCCATGTGGTTGGGTTTTGTCCGGCGAGGTTCACTCGTCGAGATGGTCGAGCGCGGCTGAAATCGCGTCGCGAAGTCTGGATTCTCCCTCTGGCCCCGGAGCGATGCCCCCTGCGAGCGAATTGAACTTCGACTGCATTTCTGCTTCGACGAACGCGGTTGGCTCGCGAATTCCGAGAGATTCGAGCGAGCGAATCGCCAGTCTGCGGAGCAGTAAGAGTGTCGAACTCTCCAGACCTTCGAGAGACTTTGGGTTTGACTCCCTTCCGGTCGACTTGTCGTCCCGCTTGCGCCGCGGCGCGTCGAGGAGAGACGTGATGGATGCGAGCTTGACGACGAACGATCCCGGGGAGTGTTCGCTCCATTCACCCACGACGCCGCGCCGTCGAAGCAACGGCAGCAGCGCGACGATCGCTTCTCTAACCGGTGAGATCCCGTTGGGACTCTGATTGCCGCGGCCCGTTATCACGAGAACTTCTCCCGCCCTGCTGACCTGACGCTCTCGCAGCCACGCTTCGGTGCGGAATCGGGCGTCGGCCGCGGTCGGTAGCGATTCCCGCAGATTGAGGGTGTTCTTCTGCCCGAACTGTGCTTCGTCGAAAGCCTTCCAGACAGAATGAAGCGGTGTCTTACCGGATCGCATTCAGGCCCATCGTGCTCGGTTGAGAATTGTTCTGTTGTCTACTTGCACTGCGCGGGGGCGCCTGCCGGAAGGCCGAACGCTGTTGTCACCGCGATCCTCCAGCCCTCGGGTGTCTTAACGAACACTCGCTCGGATACGCCGCTCGAGGTCGTGTCTTTCTGGGTCACGGTATAACAGTAAGTCCCATAGACGACGCCAGGGGCAAGCGGGTGTACGCGCAGATTGCGCGCAATAAGTGTGTCGGGCCACATGGAGTCTCGGCGCGCGCTCCATCGATCGTACCCCAGCTCCAATCCAGCGGGCCCATTGCGTGCGAGCGCATCGGTTTGGAGATACGTCGCGAGGTAGCGCGGTCGGTCGCGTTTGTGAATGGCGTCGATGTTCTCTTCGAAGAGACGACGTGCCTCGAGCGTATCCGACGTCGTTGACCTCGTCGACGAGAGGCTGGTGTTAGCCTGCGCAGGAGCGCACGCGGCGACTGCGACGAGAAGCGCGAAAAGCCGACCGGACGAGAGACTCGTCGATGCCATACATCTCTACGGAAAAGAGTCTCCGCAATGTTAACCGGAGATG
>JANMMF010000348.1:0-1576 GCA_031372985.1 Gemmatimonadota bacterium | reverse complement strand
CTCGAGCACGGGGGCGGGAAGGCGCTGGCACTGGTCGCGTTTCTCGCCGTGTATCGCGAAGGAGCCGAGACCGCGCTCTTCTATCAGGCGTTGTTCAATGGCGGACCGAACGTCGGAGTCCCAATTGCACTCGGGATCCTCTTCGGCCTGGCCGCGCTCGCCGTGATCTTCACTCTGTTCTACCGGTACGGGATGCGGATTCCAATGCGTCCGTTCTTCGCAGTCACGAGCATCCTGCTCTACTACATGGCGTTCGTATTCATGGGAAAGGGAATCCGTGAGCTTCAGGAGGCCAATGTCTTGCCGATCACCCTCGTGCCCGGCGCTCCGCACATTGACGCGATGGGCATCTATCCGAGCGTGGAGACCATCACCGCGCAGGGGATTCTGATCGTCCTGCTGATTTTCGCCACCGTCAAGACGTTCTGGCCCGCTCGCAAACCCCAGGACGGCGGCGCCGAGGCTTAGCACTTGCGCGGTTTTGCAAGTCGGAGGTAGGATGACGACCAGGCAAGGACCGGAAGTCGAAGAGCAGCACGGAATCCGTCCCCGCGAATACCGGCTGCCGGAATCGACGCGCCTTGGTAAAGTGAGACTGCAGGTCTCTGACCTCGAGCGCTCTGTCCTTTTCTATGCGAAGCTTCTCGGTCTATGCGTGATCCGGGGTGACGCGGAGTCCGTGAGCCTTGGTCCGCACGGCGAGAACCGCGAGATCGTTCATCTGCGGCAGCTGAGAACCGCTCGTCCGGTACCGAGGCGCGGATTGCTCGGGTTGTATCACTTCGCAATCCTCCTCCCCGATCGCGCTTCGCTCGGTCGCTTCGTGGCGCACCTGGCCGAGATAGGCGAGCATGCGGGCATGTCGGATCACTTCGTGAGCGAGGCTGTGTATCTCACCGATCCCGACGGACTGGGAATCGAAGTGTACGCAGATCGTCCGCGCGATGCCTGGCGTTACGACGAGCGTCAGTTGTACATGACGACGAACCACCTCGACGTGGACGATCTGGTCAGGTCCGCGCGCGGCGAGCGTTGGACTGGAATGCCGCCAGGCACTGTGCTCGGTCACGTGCATCTCTACGTCGACGACATCGACAAGGCCGCCGCCTTCTATCACGATGCTCTTGGTTTCGACAAGGTCGTGTGGAGCTATCCGGGTGCGCTATTTCTTTCGGCCGGTGGTTATCATCACCATCTCGGCACCAACACCTGGGCGAAAGGTGCCGCGCCGGCGACGGATGCGGATGCGCGACTGCTCGAGTGGGAGATCATCGTGCCGACACGGAAGGACGCCGAAGAAGCTGCGCGGCACGTCAAGGAGTCCGGTTACGACGTGAAGCAGGAAGATGGCGAGTGGGTTTTGACAGACCCGTGGGGTACGGCCCTGCGTCTGGTGGCCGAGCGAAACTCGTAGGCTCACGCGTTCGTCTGGGTCGATATCTTGAAGCTTGACCCTTGGGGAAACATATGTACATTTGCCACCCTCACCACGTGCGCCTCTGCTAGATAGGTCTCGATGATCGATATCAAAAAATCACTCTCATTGCCCAGAGTCGCCGCCGTTTGCGCCGGACTG
>JANMMF010000319.1:0-1814 GCA_031372985.1 Gemmatimonadota bacterium | reverse complement strand
CGAGCACCGGTTTGAGCGCCGGCAGGTAAGACCGGTGCTCAGCGAGTAAAATGTCCGCCACCACCCCGCCACCATTCGGGAACGTATCGCCCATCCCCAGCTTCAATCTTTCGGATATGATCTTACGGGCAAGCGAATACCCGTTCGTATGCAGTCCCGAGCTCGGAAGGCCAATCACCACATCATCCGGCCGAACTCGGTGCGGCCCGAGAATGCGACTTTCTTCCACATATCCGACGATGAACCCCGCCAAGTCGTAATCAGGAGGTTGATAGAGACCGGGCATTTCGGCCGTTTCCCCGCCTATTAGCGCACAACCGTTCTCCCGACACCCCGCGGCGACCCCGGCCACAACCGACTCGACCACTTCAGGGTCGAGCCTGCCGAACGCGACGTAGTCGAGAAAGAACAGGGGGAGAGCCCCCTGGACCAGGATGTCGTTGACGCAATGGTTGACGAGATCACGGCCGATCGTGTCGTGACGGTTTGCTTCGATGGCCACTTTGATCTTGGTCCCGACGCCGTCGGCGCTCGAGACCAGCACCGGCTTGTCCAGGCCGGCGGGGAGTCGGAACATCCCACCGAAGCCGCCAAATCCGCCCACGACGCCTGAAGTAAAGGTCGATTCGACCAGCTTCTTTATTCGATTCTTGGCCGCATTAGAGGCGTCGAGATCGACACCGGCGCTTCCGTAGCGAAGCGCATCATCGCTCACCCGGGCAGCTCCTCCTCGAATGCCACGAGGCGCCGCATCTCGCGCATCCGCTCGTCGATCTCCGAGCGAGTCACCGTCATGAGCCGCTCGATCGAGAATTTCTCGACCGCGAAAGAGCCCATCACCGATCCGAAGATCACCGCGCGGCGCATATTCGCCTCGCTCAGGTCCTCGGTCGAGGCAAGATACCCGATGAACCCGCCGGCAAATGCATCGCCTGCCCCCGTGGGATCGAACACACTCTCCAACGGAAACGCGGGCGCGAAGAAGATCGATTTCTCAGTGAACATGAATGCCCCGTGCTCGCCCTTCTTGATTATGACGTGTCGAGGTCCGCGCGCCATGATCCACTGCGCCGCCTGGACGAGGTTTGCCTTCTCCGTCAGCTGCCGCGCCTCGGCGTCATTCAGCGTCACCAGATCAACGTGCCCCAGCAGCTCCAGAAGCTCGGGCCGCCTGCTTTGAATCCAGAAGTTCATGGTGTCGCACGCGATCAGCTTCGGCTTTTTGACCTGATTGAGAACGTCGAGCTGAAGGCGTGGATCAATGTTTCCCAGAAACAGATACGGGGACGATCGCAGCTTTTCGGGGATCTTCGGGCTGAAGCGGGAGAACACTCCGAGATGCGTCTCGAGCGTCTCGGCAGAATTGAGGTCGTGACGATAGCGTCCGCGCCAGCGGAAAGAATCTCCCTCCGCTTTCTCGAGTCCACTGAAGTCGACGCCGCGTTTCCTAAGCGGCTCCAGTTTTTCCATTGGATAGTCGGAGCCGACCACGCCGACTACGCTCACCTTGGTGAGGTGGCTCGCCGAAGCGGCGAAGAAATTCGCAGAGCCGCCAAGTACGTCATCGGCTTTGCCGAACGGCGTTTCCACGGAATCGAGCGCAACGGAGCCAACTACGAGAACTGACATTCGTTTCTTCTGGTTCGGAAAATGGTCGGGCTGCTAAAACTGTGTGAGCGCTGCACCCAAAACTACATCCTCTCCGGCGACGTGATGCCGAGAATCGTCATTCCATTGCGCAGCACTATTTGCGCACCCCGCGCGAGCGCGAGCCGCGCGCGCGTGACGTCCGGCTCCTGCTCGAGAACGTGATG
>JANMMF010000317.1:0-2237 GCA_031372985.1 Gemmatimonadota bacterium | reverse complement strand
GAGCGGAGTTAGAAAAGCAGGACACCTCGCCAGTGTGACACGCCGGTCCAGCCGGCACGACGCGAGCGAGCACAGTGTCGCCGTCACAGTCGAGGGAGAGCGAAACCATCTTCTGCACGTTCCCGCTCGTCGCACCCTTCCGCCACAGTCCCCTGCTGCGCGACCGATAGTGCATCTCACCCGTCTCGATCGTGCGCGCGAGGGCTTCCCTGTCCGCGTGCGCAACCATCAAGACTCTTCCGGTCGTGGCATCCTGCGCGACAACAACTACAGTCCCGGTGCCGGGATCGAAGGCGACTTCGTCGAGATTCAGAGTTGCGTTCATGAGCTTGCCCGCCTCGAGGCAGCCGCCACCGGCGAGACGAGAATCTCCCGAACGGCGTCGGACAGTAGAGCATTCGTTGCGATCGAGTCGCCGCCGGATGGCGTTGTCCTTCCCTTCCAGTCCGTAAACACACCTCCCGCCTCGGTGATCACCGGCAGCAGAGCCGCAGCGTCCCAGACGGACATCACGTCATCCACCATCACGTCTGCACGACCAGTCGCGACGAGGAGATATCCGTAACAGTCCCCCCAAGTGCGCATCGCCTGCGCGCCGTCTTGCAGCTTGAGCCAACGCTTGCGACGAGCTGGACTGCGCTTGAACCGCGCATCGGTGGTGACGACCCGCGCAGAGCTGAGCTCCGACACTTCGGACACAACGGTGCGCGAGCCGTTCCACCAGGCGCCTTTGCCGGGGGCGGCAACGATGGTCTCAGCGAGCGCCGGAAAGTACGCCGCGCCGGCGATCACGCTTTCTCCTTCCATCACCGCGACGAGTGTCCCCCACAGTGGCACCGTCTGCAGGAAGGTGAACGTGCCGTCGATTGGATCGATGACCCAACGCCGCTTCGCAGATTCACGCGTCGTAGGCAGCTCCTCGCCAATGATTCCGTCCTCCGGAAAGTTCCTCTCGATCCATTCCCGCGCCGATCGCTCGGCGTCCATATCCGCGGCGCTCACGGGCGAGCCATCCTTCTTGAGGAGAACTTCGGGACTCTTCCCGTAGTACCGATGGGCCACGTTGCCGGCGAGCGTGGCCACTTCGGCCACGGCATTCATATAGTTGTCGGCTTCGCTCATGCCGCCATCCTCACCGAGATGCCGTCGGCACGCAGAGCGTTCTTGACGCTCTGAATGTCCGTGATTCCGGAGTGGAGCAAGCCAGCCAGCAGCGCTGCGTCCGCGCCTCCCCGTGTGAACGCGTCGCGGATGTCGGACGCTGAGCCAGCACCTCCCGATGCAATGACAGGGACTGTTGCCAATCTCGCGACTCTAGACAACAGCTCGAGATCATAGCCAGTGCGCGCGCCATCGCGATCGATGCTGGTGAGCAGAATCTCACCTGCGCCGAGCTCCGCGCACGTCACCGACCATTCGATCGCATCCAATCCGGTCGGCTCCCGTCCACCGTTTACGTACACCTCCCAGCTCTCACCATTCTTCTGTGCGTCGATGCTCGCAACTACGCACTGCGATCCGAACCGCCTCGCCGCGTCGGTGAAGAGTGCCGGGCGGCGAACGCCCGCTGAATTGATCGCGATCTTGTCCGCTCCCGCGCGCAGCGCCGCCGCGATGTCCTCCACCGATCGCATCCCGCCGCCAACAGTAAGCGGAATGAACAGCCGCTCCGCCGTCCGTCGCACGAGATCGAGCAGCGTAGAGCGTCCCTCGTTCGTCGCCGAAATGTCCAGATACACGATCTCGTCGGCGCCCTGGGCTTCGTAACGCTCGGCCAACACCACCGGGTCGCCCTCGTCGCGGAGATTCACGAACCCGACTCCTTTGACGACACGGCCATCCTTCACGTCGAGGCACGCGATCACTCTGTTCATCAGCGTCATTCCACCCTCACCGACACTCGGCCCTTAGTGCTCATCGTCGCGCCGGTGTCCACCAGCGCATCGCGAAGCGCGAAGCCGAGCGCCTTGAACGCGCCTTCGATGATGTGGTGTTTGTCGGTTCCGCGCAGAACGACTATGTGGAGCGTCGAGCGCGACTCGTCGCTGAACGAGCGCATCCAGTGATCGTAGAGGCGGTTCGGGAGTGGACCCTGATAGTAGGGCCGGCCGCCGATGTCGATGGTTGCCTGGACCAGGGCGTCATCCATCGGTACGGTGCGCGAGCCGTATCTCGCCACGCCGGCGGGAATGCTGTCCTTGAACGCGCGGCCGAGTGTGAGCGCGACATCTTCGATC
>JANMMF010000266.1:0-7641 GCA_031372985.1 Gemmatimonadota bacterium | reverse complement strand
CCAAAGTCTCGTTGCGCGACGGCCTCATCTCTATGGTCGAGTGGATTCGCGCCCACGGTCCGAAACCGTTCGAGTATCACCTGCCGATCGAGATCGACTCCCCGCTCGTGCCTGCTACCTGGCGCGATCGACTTCTCTGAGCACCTCGCCGAGCCAGCTGCGCCATGGGCGCGGTTGTAGGCGGATCGAATCCGAGAGACTTCGCGTATCCAGGACTGAGTAGCTGGGCCTCCGCGCCGGCAATCGGTATTCCTCACTGGTGACCGCAACAATCGGAGTGGTCTCGCTGACGTGCCCTTGCTTGACGGCGATTGCCTGGATCGCCACAGCGAAGTCGTACCAGCTTGCGGTTTCGCCGTCTACCCAGTGATGAATTCCTCTCAGCTCAGGCCACTCAGCGCACGCCCAGATAGTCAACGCGAGGCTGCGCGCCGCGGTCGGAACACCGATCTGGTCGCTGACGACTCTGAGATCACGCGAGGCTTTTAGCGCGGAAAGAACGGTTTTGAGAAAATTCTTCCCATGTGCCGCGTACAGCCAGCTGCTGCGGATGATGAGGGAGCGCGAGGAAGACAGTTGCACTTCCTGTTCACCGGCGAGCTTGCTCGCGCCGTACACGTTGATCGGATTCGGTGGGCTCTCGGGGAGATACGGTTCGCGGCTCGTCCCGTCGAATACGTAGTCGGTTGATACGTGAATGACTCGCGCTCGCACGCCCTCAGCGCCCCGCGCCACGTTACCCGCTCCCGTTGCGTTGACAGCGTGGGCGAGGTCAGAAGCGCTTTCTGCATGGTCTACAGCGGTGTAGGCGGCGGCATTTATCACTAGCTCCGGGCGATGAGTCTGGAATGCTGCCTCGACCTGGGCCGGGTCGGTTATGTCGCAGTCTCGGTGACTCAGGCCAACACAGTGAAAATTCGGAGGTGCCGCCCTGAGAAGCTCGACGCCGAGCTGCCCGGTGGATCCCATGACAAGCGTGCGCACTACTCGCTGAGAATCTGGGTGAGGTAATCGCCATACGCATTGTTTCCTGCATCACGGGCGAGTGTCTCGAGCTGGCTCCTGGAGATGAAGCCCAATCTGAAGGCGATCTCCTCGGGGCAGGCGATCTTCAGTCCCTGGCGTTGCTCGATTGTTTCGATGAAGAGGCTTGCCTGGAGGAGGGCGCCGGGTGTGCCGGTGTCGAGCCATGCCGTGCCCCGACCAAGAATCTCGACCTGGAGCTTCTTCCGTTTCAGGTACGATATGTTGAGATCCGTAATCTCCAGCTCGCCACGCGGGGACGGACGGAGAGCCCGCGCCAGCTCGGACGCGTCGGCGTCGTAAAAGTACAATCCGGTGACTGCGTAGTTCGATTTCGGTTTCCTGGGCTTTTCTACGATATCAGTTGCTGCCCCCGCTCCATCAAATTGGACGACGCCGTAGGCCTCGGGATTGCTCACACGATAAGCAAAAATCGTAGCCGCGTCGTTTCGATCTGATGCGCGCTGAACGGCACTCTGAAGATCCTGACCATAGAACAGGTTGTCGCCAAGGATGAGCGCGCTCGGGTGCCCATCAAGGAACTGTTCAGCGATGACCAGTGCCTGTGCGATTCCCTCCGGGCGTGGCTGGCTGGCGTAGGTTAGCTTGAGACCCCACTGTTCCCCCTCGCCAAGCAGCTTTTCAAAGTTGGGGAGGTCTCTTGGCGAGCTGATGATCAGAATCTCGCGGATTCCCGCCAGCATGAGGGTGCTCAGCGGATAATAGATCATCGGCTTATCGTACACCGGCAGAAGCTGTTTACTGATGGCGCGCGTCGTCGGGTAGAGGCGAGTTCCTGACCCACCAGCGAGCACAATCCCTTTTCGTTGCTGATTTTTGGCGTTCATTGAAGCTGCATGCTCGTTGTCTTCATTGCCTAAATTTACCTCGAATTCGTCAGGCACTCATTGGAGTCGATCGATTGACCGCACCACGCTCCCGCGTCGGCCATAACGCGCTTCTGAATTTCCTGGCACTCGCGGTCCCGCTCGCGCTCGCGTTCTTCATCGTGCCGGTCGCGGCCCTGAACCTCGGCCCCGCGCGCTTCGGGCTCCTGGGACTGGCCTGGGCGATTACGGAGTATCTGACTCTTTTCGACCTCGGCCTCGGACGTGCCCTCGTAAAGTTCGTTGCCGACGCCCTGCATCAGACATCTCCGAAACTAAGTGAGATCGTTTCCTTGAGCATGGCGGCGCAGCTCGCCGCAGGCCTGATTGGGGGCGCCATCGTCGTCCTTGCCGCTCCGCTGCTCGTGCGCGATGTATTCAAGATCTCACCGGCCCTTGCCGGCGAAGCGCTCGGCGTATTTCGCGTAGTCGGTATAAGCGTGCCGGTCGTTCTCCTCATGGCTGGACAGCGCGCGGTGCTGGAGGGCGCGCAGCGGTTCGACCTCAGTGCGTCGCTGAAAATGACCGGCAGCGTCGTGGCGCTCTCGATTCCCGCGATCGGTGCCGTTCTCGGCGTCTCACTCCCGTTGATCATGCTCGGCGTGCTGTTCTCGCGTCTTGTCGTCTGCGTGCTTTACGCGGTCGCGATTCGACGGGCGCTTCCAGATCTGCGCTGGGTCCGCTCGCGCGACTGGCCGCTCCTGCGCCGGTTAGTTTCGTTCGGAGGGTGGGTGCTCGTCTCGAACACAGTGAGTCCTCTCCTGGTCTACTTCGACCGGTTTGCGCTCGGCAGCATCGCGGGCCTGGCTGCGACCGGCTTCTACACTGCACCGTACGAGGGAGTCATACGCCTTCTTCTGATCCCGGTGAGCCTTTTCGGAAGCCTGCTGCCTGCGCTCACGTCACTCGAGGCCAGACGAGACCAGACGCGATTCATGGAGGTGACCTCGTCATCTGAAAGAGTTCTTGCGCCACTGATGGCGCTGCCGCTGGCGCTGGTATTCGTGTTCGCGCCGGAGATTCTGCGCGTCTGGCTTGGCGCCCAATACGCGGCGCAATCGGCGACAGCTCTCCGCTGGCTCGCTGTGGGAGTGTTCGCGAACTCTCTCGCCAACCCATTGTTCGTCATGCTGTATGCGAAGAATCGGCCGGATTTACCTGCCAAGTTCCACCTGTTCGAGCTGGCGATCCACATTCCACTTACGATTTACCTTATTCGAACGTTCGGAATCGCCGGCGCGGCCGCCGCGTGGACGATACGGGCCACTCTCGACATGTGCCTGCTTCTCTGGGCGGCCGCGCGTGTGTCGAAGATTCCGCTTTTGGCCATCGCAGGAGGTCGCATCGGTCACACGGCAACCGGGATTGTTCTGCTGCTCGCAGGGTTCGGCATCAGTAAGATTCTGGCCACGGTGTCGCCCCTTGGCGGTGCTGTGGGGGTGTTGGGGACGAGCGCCCTCTTTGCGGCTTCTGCCTGGTGGTGGATTCTCGGAGACACTGAGCGAGCCGCGATTGCGGGCACGATGGGCTCATACCTGAAGCTCGTGCCGGCAACCTGGCGCGGCAGGTCTCCCCAATGAAGCTGTCGGCAACTCGCCTCGCGATTCCAGATGTCGTGCTTCTGGAGCACGAAGCCTTCGAGGACGAGCGTGGTTCCTTGATGGAGGTGTACAGACGCGAGCAGTTTCGGGAGCTCGGTCTGCCGGAGCTGTTCGTGCAGTTGAACGAATCACGCTCGGCGCGCAACGTTTTACGCGGCCTCCACTTTCAGTGGGACCCGCCGATGGGGAAGGTCATGCGGGTTGTGCACGGCGCGGCGTTTCTGGTCGCGGTGGACATCCGACATGACTCTCCGACCCTCGGCCAGTGGGTGGGCGCGACGATCAGCTCGGAGGACAGGAAGCAGATGTGGGCGCCGGCTGGTTTCGCGAGAGGCCTATGCGCGCTGGCGGACAACACTCGCGTCCAGTACCTGTGCACCGGCACCTACAACGGCAGCACCGAATCGGGAATACGGTGGAACGATCCTGAGATTGGTGTCGTCTGGCCCGTGGACCAGCCCCGTGTCTCGGAGAGAGATCGCCGCGCCCAGACGTTGCGCGAGTGGATGGCGCGTCCGGAAGCGAAGAATTTCTCGGTGCAGTCGTTACCTCGGGAGCGTTATGGCGACCGCGGCGTTTAGGTTGGACTGACTGTTCGAGAAATTCCGGCTCAAATCGCGCATCAGTGTAACTGACGTCGTGAGGTCGAAACGACGCGTGAATGTCAGGCGCTCGAAACCGAACGCGTGGAGGACGTCAGCGACCTGCTGCACGGACGGCGCAGTCAGCGAAGGATCACTTCCTTCCTGCCGCACGTCGCGCCTCCAGAAAAGGCCCCACCGTCCTCTTCCCGAGTAATGATCCCACCGGACGGTAGATCCCGCCGCCGCGCCGACTCCAACGTCCGCGCCTAGCAGCTGTCCACGATTCGTGTGGCCCTGCCGAAGCTGCCCATGGACGTAGATACTTCCTTCGCCACGTCCAGTGGTCGCCAATGGCGGTAGCTGGAAATTCATCACTTCGATGCGCAACACGTTGAACTGAGTGGGCTGCTTGCCAAATACCTTGGCGAGACCGAGTGAGTAGGTCCGCTGGTGATCCGGCTCCTGCATGAAATCGCGGAGATCGTAGCTGTTGTCTTCGCGGCCGTACTCGGCGTACACCTCCAGGCCCGACTCCCGGAACGCCCATCGCGCAAAAAATGAAGCAAGCTGATTGTCGGTTCCGGCGATCTGCTGGTCGATGCCGGGTAGGTTTACCTTGAGAAAGGCTTGAAGAGGCTTCCTCAAGTATGAAGCCGGAATACCGCTGCGGGGCCAGATCGAGTGGAGGAAACGGGAGCCGCCAATCTCGAGGCCGTCAAATCCGCGAGGCTGAAACGTGAAGATGACTCCGCTGGCGAAGCGAACTCGACCGGGTTCGATTTGCGACGAATAGAACTTCGACCCGGTGATCGGTGAGTAATCGGATTGATCGAGGCGGCCGTAGATCACCCTCAAATGCGCCTTCCCGATGAAAATCGGGAAGGGGCTCGAGCTGCCAAAAAATAGATGAGGAAAACCCGGAGCGTTGTTGCCTAGCACGTAAGGGTATTCTGCAGATGGGCCCCAACCTTGGTTGGCGGTGCTGAACCCTCCGCTCACCCCGAGGGCGTCCACGCGAACGGAGCTCTCTCCGGGATCGGCGCGCTGGTAGGCCACCGAGCCGAACCGTTGCGGCCTGTCGACCGCGGCACCCAGAATTGGATCTCCGCACCGGCAGGACAACGTCGACGGGGCCAGTGGGAATGCTGAATTCTCGGCTCGAAAAACAGTCGGGCGGAGCGTAACCGAGAGCGGTCCCAGCTTGGCGAAGACTCCCAACTGCGCGGCCGTCGTGATTCCGCGGCCCGCCCAAATTGCGCCGTCGTTCGAACCGTACGGAAAGGCGCTGTTGAAGCGAACGCTCGCGTTCGGCGACAGCAATCGAAATGCAAGAAACGAAGACGAGTCTGAGAACTCTGCCAGCCGATTCTGCCAGGGATGCCCCACGAGCGCGCGTGCAAGCTTGCTCACCTGTGGTGGCGAGAGCGGACGGATCGACCAACTCGCGTCGCTTGTTGTGTCCGTGAGATCGAGGTAGTGGAGATAAATCTCCGTTTCGGTCCCGGCGAATACTTCGTGCATGTTGCCGGCACCCGAGTAAACCTGGCTCATCCCGAGAACTGGCCAAAGGAACGCTACAATCGCGATCCACATCCCATTCCGCTTGGCAAAACTCTGTGCTGTCAGATTCATCTCTCTCAGTCGTCCAAATGTGCGAGCGTCGCAAGTCCAATGTGCGAGGGCCGGAAGTTATATTATGCGACCAGCTTTCGTGAGTGATCGTTGTCCATCCTTGCCAACAGATTACACCTCCTTTGTTGGGGATATCTTGTGCTCGCGCTGACCGCGGGTTGCGGCCCCCCGCTCTCGGAGCCGAACTCGGTGGACATCAGTGGCCGTTGGACATCGGTCGACCGCATTGGTCGCGTGTCGGACATCGTCATGGACATCACGCAACGACCTGACGGGACCGTTGAAGGAAAGTGGACTGCCAAGTCCAATCCGGCGGTCGTGGACTGCCCGCCGGGTCTCGGGCCGAACCCGACCGGACCCGTCAGCGGCAGGAACACAGTTCTCGAAGTTGGTCTCGCCGTTGTGGGAGTCGGCGACTTTCACGGTCAGGCGACCGAGCGCAGGACATTGAAAGGCAATTTCGTATCGTGCAGCGTCTATCCGGCCACTTTTTCCTACGTTGGTCCGATCCCCGCCGGGTGATGCGCATTCTGCAGGTGGCACGGCAGTTCTATCCAAAAGTGGGAGGAATCGAGAGCTGCGTGCTGAACCTCAGTCGCGGACTCGTCGCTCGCGGTCACCTTGTCGAAGTTGTGACACTCGATCGGGACATCCGAAACAGGCGGCGTCTTGAATCACCCTCAGAAATCGATTCCATCAGAATCCACCGCATCCCCTATTTTGGTCCGCGCCGGTACCCTGTTGCGCCCTCGTGGCTTCGATTAATCGATGATTTCGATGTCGTTCACATCCACGCCATCGACTTCTTCGTGGACTCGGCGGCGCTGGCCCGATCGCTCGGTGTTCACCGCAAGCCGATAGTCGTCACCACTCACGGCGGAATCTTTCACACCAGGGCTTGGCGCACGCTCAAGGATCTCTATTGGCGTTTCGTCCTGAAGCGAACCCTTGGCGTTGCGACAGTGGTAGTCGCGGTGAGCGATAGCGATGCCGCGCTCTTCGGCTCGATCGTCCCCCCGGAAAAGCTGGTGACGATCCCGAACGGAATCGATCAGGCGTTCGCCAATGCGAGACCGTCGCGAGTCAGGGGCAGGGTTGTCTACATGGGTCGCGTCAGCCGAGCGAAAGCAGTCGACAAGATCATTCAGCTTGTCGCCGCGGTCGCTCCGGAGTTTGACGAGCTCGAGCTGGTCGTTGCCGGGCCAGACGAGGACGGCACCAGCAAGGCTCTTCAGCGAGAGGCCGACCGCCTGGGATTGAAGGATAGACTTCAGATTCTTGGCGAGCTTCCACTCAATGAGCTGGCGACGCTCGTCGCGAGCGCTCACCTGTTCGTTTCCGCCGCTCAACACGAAGGGTTCGGTATCACCACGGTGGAAGCACTGAGCGCGGGAGTACCGGTCTTCGTCACGCGTACCGGTATTCACGAGCAGGTCGTACGTCACGATGTCAATGGCTGGCTCTGGTCGGGACTTCCTGATGCCGAGTCCGCCGCAACGCTTCGCGAGGCTTTATTATTGCCAGACGCGCGTCTCGACGAGATGCAGCGCGCTGCGCGCCAGAGCGCAGCCCCTTTCGACTGGAAATCCACTACGGATAAGTATGAGCACGTTCTCGAAGGCGCGTATAGGAAAAGTCTCGGTTGATCGCATCTCCCTCGAGGACATGTTGCGCGATGTAGCCGAAGCGCTCACCTCCCATAAGGCTAAAACGATCTTCTACGCAAACTCGTACGCCGTCACGCTCGCCGAGGCCGATCCGTCGTTTGCATCGGCGATGGGGAAGGCCGATGTTGTTTTCTGCGATGGCTTCGGGGTTTACCTGGCGTCGCGGGTTCTCGGTGCCGCTGTCCCGCAACGCTTCGCCTGGCCCGATTGGATCGAGCGCCTCGGGACAACATGTCGGGACAACGGC
>JANMMF010000230.1:0-5520 GCA_031372985.1 Gemmatimonadota bacterium | reverse complement strand
CGCAGTCCTCAATTAGTCCGCAGTTCGTAGTGGCAGTTGGTCCGCAGTCCGCAGTGCCGTATATTTCGGGTGCCCCAGGTCCCGGAGGGCGCGAGCCCGTTAACTCCGTCAGGACCCCGAAGGTAGCAGCGGCATGCGGTGTCTTTCGTTGCTCCGTCAGGCCTGGGGTACTCCCGCCTTGCAATGTCTCTCGCACTAGCCCGCAAATACCGCCCGAAGAGCTTCGCTGACGTAGCTGTCCAGTCGCACGTGTCGAACACGCTGCGTGGCGCCATCGCCAGGGGACGGGTTGCGCACGGCTACCTCCTTTGCGGACCTCGCGGAGTCGGCAAGACGACGCTCGCGCGCGTGCTCGCCATGGCGCTCAACTGCGACAACAGGGGCGAAGACGGCGAGCCGTGCGGCGTGTGCATCTCGTGCCAGCGGATCTGGAGCGGAGCGTCCAGCCTCGACGTCGTGGAGATCGACGCCGCCTCCAATCGCGGGGTCGATGACGCGCGCGACCTGCGCGAGCGCGCGATGTATGCACCGTCGGGCGACGATCGCTACAAGGTCTACATCGTTGACGAAGCGCATATGCTGACGCGCGAGGCCTGGAACGCGCTGCTCAAGATTCTCGAGGAGCCGCCACCGCGGGTCATCTTCGTCTTTGCAACGACGGAGCCCCAGAAAATCGCGCAGGCGGCGGCACCCGTATTGAGCCGCCTCCAACGCTTCGACCTGAAGCGCATCGGATTGAGCGACATCACGCGCCGGCTCTCGACTGTCCTGGAAAAAGAAGGCGTGACGGTATCGGACGACGCGCTGTCGATGATCGCGCGCGCCGCCGACGGCTCGATGCGCGATGCTCTGAGTCTCGCCGACCAGGTGATCTCGATCGGCGAAGGTCCGGTGACAGGGGAGCGCGTTCGAGAGGCACTCGGCCTCGTGCCGGAGGACGAGTTCATAGCGATCCTCGACATCATCGCGGGACATCGCGCGGGTGACGTATTCGCCGCGGTGAACAAGTTGGCTGACTCTGGAGTCGACTTCGGAGTATTCCTGTCCGGCTTTGCCGACGTGCTTCGTGCCCAGCTCGCCGTCGTGCTCAACGGAAAGGCCGAGGGGGTATCCGCCACGGCTGCGGTCGCTCTCAAGGAGAGGCGTGAGCTCTTCGCGGCAGGCGATCTCCTCCGCATGATCAGCGCGGTCAATGCGCTGGAGCCGACCTTCAGGAAAAGTGGACAGCAACAGCTTCTGATCGAGATGCTGCTCATTCGAATGGCGCTGCTCGACCGCACCGTAGCGATCGAAGACCTGTTGAAGGGATTGGGAGGGGAGTCGACGTCCGGCGCCGAGAACGCTCAGCCACCTAGTGGGTCGGTTCGCGCCCAGGCTGCCCAGGCTTCGGTTGCTCGGACATCGCAGCGACCGGCGACCCGCCCGGGTTACCCGCCACAGATCGAAGTGCCGATTCCGGCTCCAACTGCCACTGCCGGTGTGGAGGTCTCAAAGCCGACCGCTCCTTCGGCCAACGAAGGGCAGCTGCGCGAAATGAAGCGGGCAATGGAGACAACGGCACAGGATTCGAATCGCAGCCGTATGACTCCCGAGGCCCTCAAGGAGGAGCGGATCGGCATGCTCCGGAAGAAAGATCCGGCCCTCGGCGCGGCGATCGATGAGCTCGATCTCGAGCTGCTGGATTGATTCCCCAACCAGATTCCATGACCCATGGCTGATTTCAGCAAGATCTTCGAGCAGGCGCAGCAGATGCAAGCGCGGATGCAGGCGATGCAGGCCGAGCTGGAGAAGCAGACCGTAACGGCGGCCGCAGGGGGCGGAATGGTCACGGTCGAAGCGGACGGCAAGGGCACGATCACGCGCGTTAAGATCGACCCGAGCGTCGCCGATCCGAAGGACCTCGAGATGCTCGAGGATCTGGTTCTCGTCGCCGTCAACGAGGCACAGAAGAAGGCTGCCGAGTTGGCCAAGGATGAGATGGGGAAGCTCACCGGTGGCCTGAATCTTCCCTTCAAGCTCCCGTTTTAGCGTGGGTGCGATCGACGATCTGGCGACGGAACTGTCCAAGCTGCCCGGGATTGGGCGCAAGACAGCGCTCCGGCTTACCTACCATCTTCTCAAGCAGTCGCCGGAGCAATCCAAACGGCTCGCTACCGCGCTTTCGACGCTGGCCGACAAGGTCCGCCCTTGCCTGCGCTGCTTCAACCTGACGGAGGAAGACTTGTGCTCGATCTGCCGTGACGCGCGCAGGGATACGGGAGTCATCTGCGCAGTAGAGGAGGCTTCAGATATCGGGGCTATCGAGCGGTCTGGCGAGTTCCGGGGCTTGTATCACGTTTTGGGCGGCCGCTTGTCACCCCTTGACGGCATCGGGCCGGAAGATCTCACCATTCCACAGCTGGAGACGAGAGTGTCGGCTGGTGTCGTTCGCGAAGTGATAATTGCCACGAATCCGAGCATCGAGGGCGAAACGACCGCGCTGTACGTTCAGCGCAAGCTGTCGCGCTACCCCCTCACCGTCTCCAGGATTGCGCGCGGACTGCCAGTGGGCGGCGATCTCGAATACGCCGATGGAGTGACCATCGCCCAGGCACTTACTGCCAGGCGGGCGATGTCATGAGCAAGCAAAAGGTGAGCTTTGTGGCCGTCGGATTCCTCGGTGGCGTTGCCGCCGGCACGCTGATGTGGAGCCGCATGCAGCGCCACTACCGCCGGAATCTCTTCAGCAAGCACACACTCCGACGGGTCGCCGCGCTGGGTTATCTCCGCGCGCGCCCGACGGTCAACACCGCGCAACTTCTCCGCGAATACGTCGCGTGGGAGCCGAGAGGCATTTTGCGCCAGCGCGGTGTGCGAATGCTGAAGCGCCTCGAGGCGACCCTGTGACCGGAGCACGATGACCGCCGGCACGGCCAACTGGTCGTTCACACAGGACGACTTTACCTCGATAACCGATTCCCTGAAGCGCTTTCTGGGTGAGACCAAGTCGCGATGCGCGCTGCTGGTCGACCGCTCCGGACAGCTCGTGACGACGGTGGGGGACGCCCCCGGCCTGGACACGACGACGTTCGCGTCACTGACCGCCGCCGATTACAGCGCCAACGACCAGCTCGCAAAGCTGGTTGGCGAGAACGACTTCTCCAGCCTGTACCATCAGGGCGAGAAGGAGTCCATTTACGTCGCGGATATCGCGCGTCGCCTTCTGCTGGTGATAATCTTCGATTCACGCACGACTGTCGGACTCGTCCGTCTGAGGATCAAGGACGAGATCCAGGAGTTGACGCTGTTGATCGATCGTGTATTCTCACGCGGTCGGGACGGCGCCGCGCCCACCGGGCATTTGCTCGATGGCGCGGATGACGAGATCGACAAACTCTTCAACTGGTGAGGAAGAGCTAGACGTGTCGATGATCAACTACGCCTCGCGCGAGATCAACTGTAAGATCGTTTACTATGGTCCCGGGCTCGGCGGAAAAACCACGAACCTCGAGCACGTCTACGGCAAGGTCAAGCCGGAGACGAGAGGTAAACTCATTTCACTCGCCACAGAAACCGAACGAACGCTGTTCTTCGATTTCCTGCCCGTCGATCTCGGCACGATTCGTGGGTTCAAGACGCGCTTCCATCTTTACACCGTGCCCGGCCAGGTTTATTACAACGCCAGCCGCAAGCTCATTCTGAAGAACGTCGACGGAATCGTATTCGTTGGCGACTCCCAGGCGGAACGGCTGGAAGCGAACCTCGAGTCGATGCAGAATCTCTACGACAATATGTCCGAATACGGATACGATCTGACGCAGATGCCGTTCGTGATCCAGTACAACAAGCGCGACCTGCCCAATGCCGCGCCGATCGAGGAGTTGCAGGCGGCACTCAATCCGGGCTGGGAAGTGGAAGACGCGACGAAGCACCGTGTTCAGCCGGATCCATACCACGCGGGACAGAACCTTGTCGAGCAGCTTCCGGGCGGAGAGTGGGTCGAGAAGGCGCCGTACTTCGAGGCGATTGCGGTGAACGGCGACGGCGTGTTCGACACGCTGAAGGCCGTGAGCAAGCTGGTGCTGAAGGCGCTCGCCTAGCGATCGGAGAAGCGCGGGTGAATCTCAATCTCCCGAATACAATCACATTCGGTCGAATACTCGCCGCGCCGTTCATCGCAGCGCTCCCGTTCATCGGGGGGCCGGGAGCCCGGCTGATCGCGTTCGTCC
Source organism: Gemmatimonadota bacterium (assembly GCA_031372985.1). Taxonomy (GTDB): domain Bacteria; phylum Gemmatimonadota; class Gemmatimonadetes; order Gemmatimonadales; family Gemmatimonadaceae; genus UBA4720. The sequence continues at coordinate 1,312 of JANMMF010000230.1, read as the reverse complement.
TGTACATCGTCGCCGCCGTCACGGACTACTACGACGGCAAGCTCGCGCGGACACGCAATCTCATCACCGACCTCGGCAGGCTGCTCGACCCACTCGCCGACAAGCTGCTGCTCTTCGCTACGCTGATTCCAATGTTTGTCCTGATGGCGCCGCCGACCGATCCGCTGGTACCGACCCGGGCCGAAAACATCGACGCAGCAGGCCTCCAGTTCATCACGCCGTTTGGAAAAGTCGGGCTGCCGTGGTGGATCGTGGCGATCGTGATGGGGCGAGAGGTTTTCATGACGGTTTTCCGGCACGCAGCGGCCAGGCGCGGCGTCGTCATCTCGGCGATCGGTCCCGCGAAGTGGAAGACCGGCTTCCAGTCCACGTGGGTCGGCGCGGCCTACTTCTGGTTCTTTGCCGCCACTCTCGCCAGAGATAGAGGCTGGACCAACGATGCCGGCTGGCTGGCCTTCGCGAATTTCAACGGCATCGTCGGGACAGTGACGATGATCGCATCTGTGATTCTCACCCTCTACTCTCTCGCTCTCTATCTCCGGCGCTACGCCGGAGTATTCGCCTTGTGAGCTCGCTGCAGGTCGAGCTGATCACCATTGGTGACGAGCTCCTCCTGGGCTTCACGATCGATACGAACGCCGCCCACATCTCGCGCACACTCGCCGCGAGCGGCGTCGAAGTGGTTCGGCGAACAACCGTCGGCGACGAGGCAGAGAAGATCGCCCACGCGGTACGCGAGGCGCTCGACAGGACCGGCGCCGTGATCACCACCGGCGGATTGGGCCCGACGAGCGATGACCTCACCAAGCCGGCGATCGCCAGAATCTTCGGGCGTGAGATGAAGCTGGATGAATCCATTGCCACGAAGATCGAGGAGCGCTGGCGCGCCCGATTTCCCAACGCTCGCTTCCCGGCGACCAACAGGACGCAGGCGGAGATTCCCGAGGGCGCGCGAATACTCACCAACCGTCACGGTACCGCGCCCGGAATCTGGCTGGAGGATGAACGGGGTCGATGGGTCGCGATGATGCCCGGAGTTCCGCGCGAGATGCGGGGCATGCTGACCGAAGAGCTCTTGCCGGCGATCAAGGCGCGCGCCAAGGGAGAGGAGAGTGTGGTTCTGTCGGGGACTCTGCGCACGACAGGGATTGCCGAGTCGGCGATCGCGGAACTGCTGGGGCCCAATTTCCTCGGCGACCCGAACACGGAGCTAGGCGCTCTACCGCTCGCCTACCTCCCCGGCGTAGCCGGCGTCGATCTTCGCGTCACGGCGAAGGGGTTGCCTCGCACCCAAGCCGAGAAGCTGGTCCAC
>JANMMF010000224.1:0-2178 GCA_031372985.1 Gemmatimonadota bacterium | reverse complement strand
GGGAAAGGCTCGCACTGGGGACGTTGTCTCTCGTGTCAAAGATCTTCGTTCGGCAACCCTCGAGGTACCGTGGGCTCTCGAGGATCGGGCCGGGCGTGAAGATACGTGGTCCGACGAGCGTGCCCGCATTCATGCGCGCCTGCCAGGCGCGCGTGCTGTCGATGTACCCGCCCATCTCGCGGACGCTGGTGACGCCATTGGCCACGAACAGCGGCAGGGCGGAGACGCCGGTGTTCATGAAGTGGACGTGCGCATCCCAGAGTCCGGGGATCGCGAACTTGCCGCGCCCGTCGACTCGGCGGGTACCGGCCGGGATATCTATAGAAGAGGGCGGACCGACGGCGCGGATGACGCCGTCGTCGATGAGAATCGTCTGGTCCGGAGTGGCGGGCTCGGACGATGAGGGGTCGATGACGGTGACGCCGACTATCGCGATCGCATCACTGCCTGGAGTGGAGCCGACGGTCGCGCATGCGTAGACGAGAGCGAGCGCGCCGATGCGCACGAGTGAACGACCTGTTGTAGAACCGCTTGGCCGAGCGATCATGGCTCCTCCTCATCTACTGGATGTACCGCGACAGGCTCGCCTTTCCGTAGCGCGGATCACGTTGTCAATAGCGGCTCGTTCAGCCCGCCACACGCACCTTTGCCTGCCCGAGGTGTGAGGGACGCAGCTTTGCGTCCAGCTCGCGCCCGATACGCGTGACGAGGCCCGGGAGCACCGCGACGTCCTTCAACGTCGTCCGGAAATTCACGATGCACGCCCGTAGCATGAACCGCCCCTCGAGGTAGGCATTGGACAGAAACGCCTCTCCACTCAGCCTGACGGCCGTGACGATGCGCTCGTTGAGCTCGTTCAGGTAGTTGGTGAGCGACCCATCGTCGGGCGCGCCGCGCAGGTCGTGCGGCACGTATCTAAAGGTTGTGATGCTGAGCGCGACCGTGCCTCGCTCCAGCGAATCGTGCCCGCCGATCATCTCGTGCAGCTCGTGCGCGAGCGCAATTTCGTCGGCGATCATCCTCCGATAGCCGTTTGCTCCGATCTGCTGGAATGCGAGCCAGATCTTGAGTGCGCGGAAGCCCCTCGAATTCTGCGGCCCGTACTCGAAGTAGTTCCTTACTTCCTGTCCTTCGTTGTCATCGAATTGGTAGTAATGAGGCTTGAAGGCGAAGGCGTCCCGGAGAGCCGATGGATGCTTCGTGAGAATGCAGCCGGCCTCGAGCGGGCTGTACAGCCACTTGTGCGGATCGATGGCGATCGAATCGGCGAGACGCAGTCCTTTGAGATCTTCGGTGGCATCCTCGAGCGCGACGGCCGGCGCTCCGTACGCGCCATCGACGTGAAACCACAGATCGTACTTCTTGCAGACCTCCGCGATTGCCGGTAGCGGATCGGTCGCACCAGTGCCAACCGTGCCGGCTGTCCCGATCACCATGAACGGTGTGAGTCCCGCCGCGAGATCGGCAACGATCGCCTTCTCGAGCAGGTCGACACGCATCCGCAGCTCGTGGTCGGTGGCAATCCAGCGAACTGCCGACGTGCCCAACCCGCCGATGTCCGCCGCCTTGTTGACCCAGGTGTGGGTTTCCTTCGACGTGTAGAGGACGAGACGTTTCGCATCGTCAGCGGTAAGACCGTTGGCGCGAATGTCCCAGCCGGCCTTCGCCGTCCTCGCCGCTGTAAATCCCACCATGTTCGCCATGTTGCCGCCGCTCACGATCACGCCGTCCCACGCGCCGGGCAGACCCATGAATTCGGAGAGCCAGCGGATCGTTTCGTTCTCGATCTCGGTGGCGATCGGCGACAGAGCCCACGCGCCGCAGTTCGGATTCACGGCGGCGGCGAGCATGTCGGCGAGGGCCCCGATCGGCGCGCCTGACGACGTGATGTAGCCGAAGAAGCGCGGGCTACCGTTGTGGGTGGAAAGCCGGAAGAACTTTTCGCTGAACTCTTCGATTACGGGGGCGATGTCGCGCCCTTCCTGGGGTAGATCGCGCCGGCCAAGCGCGCTGCGCAGGGCATCCGGGAGCAGGTTCGCCGCGGTCGGCGCCTGCGGGAGCTGCCGAAGAAAGTCCGCGATGGAGTCGACGAGCGAATGTCCGATCGCCCGGAATTGTTCGGGCGGCAGGTCGCAGGGAGCGAATCTGTCGTTGAGTGTGTCTTTGGTCGCCACTTGG
>JANMMF010000144.1:0-11878 GCA_031372985.1 Gemmatimonadota bacterium | reverse complement strand
CTTCTCATCCTCACCACCGGAATGCTCGGCGTTTTCCTGGCGCGCGATCTCTTCCTTTTCTACGTGATGTGGGAAGTGATGCTGGTGCCGATGTACTTCATCATCGGAATCTGGGGAGGAGAGCGGCGCATCTACGCCAGTCTCAAGTTCTTCATCTACACGATGCTGCCGTCGCTGCTGATGCTGGTAGCGATCATCTACCTCGGGATCCACGCGGGCGCCGGCACGGGCACGCCCGACTTCAGCTACGATCATCTGCTCGCGGCGACAGGTATGACGGAGCGTACGGCGCTCTGGCTGTTCGGTGCGTTCTTCCTGGCATTCGCGGTGAAGGTGCCCATGTTCCCGTTCCATACGTGGCTGCCTGACGCGCACGTCGAGGCGCCGACGGCCGGCTCGGTCATTCTTGCCGGCATCATGCTGAAGATGGGGACCTTCGGCTTCCTGAGGTTCGCGCTGCCGTTGTTTCCAGACACTGCAATGAACCCGACCGTGCGCATGGTAATACTGGTCCTGGCAGTCATTGGAATCATTTACGGTGCGTTGGTGGCGATGGTGCAGCCGGACTTCAAGAAGCTCGTCGCCTACTCGTCGGTCAGCCACCTCGGGTTCGTGATGCTCGGCATTTTCGCGCTCACACTCCAGAGCGTGCAGGGCGCGCTGATGGTGATGATCAATCACGGCATCTCCACCGGCGCCTTGTTCCTCCTCGTCGGCATGATCTACGAGCGCCGGCATTCCCGCCTCATCGATTCCTACGGGGGAATAGCGCGGGTGATGCCGCTGTTCGCCGCCATCCTCACGTTCGTCTCGCTCAGCAGCATTGGGCTTCCCGGCACCAACGGCTTCGTCGGTGAGTTCCTGGTGCTGGTCGGATCGTTCAAGACGTATCCGGTGCTGACGATAATTGCGACGACCGGAGTGATTTTCGCCGCCGCCTACCTCCTCTGGGCGATTCAGCGGATACTCTTCAATCCTCTCGACAAGCCGGAAAACACCCACATACCTGATCTCAACAGGCGCGAGCTGGCGATCCTGGTGCCATTGATCGTGGTGATAATCTGGCTTGGCGTATACCCCGCGCCTGTTCTCCGACGGATGGAGGGCTCGGCGCAGCTACTCGTCGACCGGGTGCAGGGTGGTAGCGCCACGCGTGTCAGTGAGGCGGGCGACAAATGAACTTCGATCTGAGCATGCCAGCCCAGCTCACGGCTGCTCTCGGGCCTGATCTCCTGCTCATGGGCGGCGCAATGATTTTGTTGCTCTGGTCCGGTTGGCGGAGAGAGAGCGACGCCCATCAGCGCAGCGTCGGAGTCCTGAGCATCGTGCTCTGTGTTCTGACGATGATTGCGGTGGGTTATTACGCGTACAAGGGCTATACCGCTGGCAACGGACCCATCGCTGTGGACAATTTCCGTTGGGCCGCCGACGAGATCCTTCTGCTCGCGACGATCGGAACGATCGCGATGTCGCTCGATTACAACACCCGCGAGGGAATCACGCCGGGCGAGACCCACGTCCTGCTGTTGCTGGCGACCTCGGGCATGATGATACTCGCCGCTGCCCGCGATCTCATCATTGTGTTCCTCGGCATCGAGCTCATGTCGGTGGCGATTTACGTCCTCGTGGGGATGAATCGCCGGCGCGAGCGCTCGGCGGAGGGAGCGATAAAGTATTTCCTCCTCGGCGCGTTCTCGACCGCGTTCCTGCTCTACGGTATCGCGCTTGTCTACGGCGCCACCGGGGCCACCAATTTCTCGGTGATCGCGGCGAACATCGGCCGGTTCAATCTCGAGCACAGTAGTCTTCTGCTGGTCGGCGTGGCGCTGCTGCTCGTGGGATTCGGGTTCAAGGTTGCCGCCGCGCCGTTCCATATGTGGGCCCCCGACGTGTACGAGGGTGCGCCGACGCCGGTGACAGCCTACATGGCTGCGGCGGTCAAGGCGGCTTCGTTCGCCGCATTCTTCAGACTGTGGCTCGAGGCGTTTCCGAGCTTGCTCACAACGTGGCACCAACCGATGTGGTGGCTCGCCGTTGTGACAATGGTCGTCGGCAACCTGGTCGCGCTGGCACAACGCAACATCAAGCGACTGCTCGCGTACTCGAGCATTGCGCACGCCGGCTACATCCTGGTCGCAATCGTCGTCGGCACCAGCCTCGGAAGCTCCGCGTTCATGTTCTATCTGTTCGCGTACACGATGGCCACCCTTGGCGCGTTCGCGGTCATCGTTGCGCTTGGGTCCGCCGGTGAAGACCGCATGGGAGTCGAAGAGTACGCCGGGCTCTGGACGGTCAGGCCGGGCCTCGCGGTGGCCATGGCGGTGTTCATGCTCGCGCTACTCGGCTTCCCGATCTTCGGCGGAATCGGGTTCTTCGCGAAGTGGTACGTGCTGCAGGCCGCGCTTCAGGCCCCGTCGCCTCAGACGAGGCTCGCCATCATTCTGGTCATTACCAGCCTCGTGAGTGCGGGATACTACCTCTACGTGGTGATGGTGATGTTCATGAAGCCGCGGGCGAGCACGTTGCCTCTGGCGGCGCGTACCAGTGGCTGGACTCGCGCGGTGGTGTGGGCCTCTGCCGCGATCATCCTGATATTTGGATTGTTTCCGGATGCAATCGTCTCGTTCGCCCAGCGAAGCGCTCCAACAGTGACAAAGGAAATCGCGCAGCGGGCTCGCTGACCCGCATGGCGCTTTCACGGGCGATCTTCCGCGAGTACGACATCCGTGGTGTCGTGGGAAAGGATCTCACGGAGGAAGCAGCGACGCGTGTCGCGGGGGCGTTCGCGGCATTTCTCGCCGAGAAGGGTGTCAAGGGAGCTCTTTCCGTTGGGCGCGACAATCGACCTTCGGGAGAGAAGCTGCACGCCGCTCTGGTCGGCGGTCTCCTCGCGAGCGGCGTGGATGTAGTGGATATCGGAGTCGTTCCCACCCCGTTGGCGTACTGGTCGCAGCACAATCTCGACGTTGTCGGCGGCATACAGATCACGGGGTCGCACAATCCACCCGAGTACAACGGATTCAAGCTCGGGCTTGCAAAAACGTCGATCTACGGCGCCGACATTCAGCGCCTCTACGAGATGGCGGTCGCCGGAAAGTTTCCGCGCGGGAAGGGGGCTCTTCGAACGGAAGAGATAGTCGACGGTTATGTCGCCGATATTGCGAATCGTGTGGGAACTCTTTCCCGCGATCTGAAGGTCATCATCGACTGCGGCAATGGAGCGGGTGCGCTGGTCGTCCCGCACCTTTTCCCAAAACTCGGAATCAAGCCGCGCTGCATGTTCTGCGAGAGCGACGGAACCTTCCCGAATCACCACCCCGACCCGACCGTTCCGAAGAACGTCGAGGCACTGATCGCGGCGGTGAAAGAGGACCACGCCGACATCGGCATTGCGTTTGATGGAGACGCTGACCGGATCGGGGTCATCGATAATACGGGCGAGATCATCTGGGGCGATTATCTCCTGATCATCTATGCACGCGACGTGCTGGCGCGAACGGGGAAGGGCCAGTCGATCGTTTTCGATGTGAAGGCGTCGCAGGCAGTGCCGGAGGCAGTGGAGAGAGCGGGTGGCATACCGGTCATGTGGAAGACCGGGCACTCACTCATCGAGGAAAAGATGCACGAGACCCACGCGCCCGTTGCCGGCGAGATGTCGGGCCACATGTTCTTTTCCGAGGGATTCTACGGGTTCGACGACGCCCTCTACGGGGCGGCGCGACTCCTTCGCATTGTCGCTGACTCCGGGAAAACCGTCCGCGACCTGCTCGCCGATGTGCCGCGCTTCGTCTCGACGCCCGAGATTCGCGTCGACTGTCCCGACGACAAGAAGTTCGGAATCGTCGAAGAGGCAAAGAAACATTTCAGCGCAAAATACGAGGTCATCACAGTCGACGGTGTGCGCGTCCTTTTCGGCGACGGCTGGGGCCTCATCCGTGCGTCGAACACCGGCCCGCTCCTTGTGATGCGCTTCGAAGCGCGCTCAGAGGAACAGCTCGAGAAGATTCAGTCCGAGATGCTGGGCTGGCTCCGCGCCAAGGGCGTCAAGGTTTAATGTGATGCCCCGTCGGCGCCTCCTCGTCGGCGTCGTCATCGCCGCTGCGCTACTCGTCGGCGGGCGCGCTCTGTCCACTCTCTACTCCGATTACACCTGGTACGCAGCGATGGGCGCGACGCCTCTCTGGAGCGCGAGAGCCGGCGACCTGTTGCTGATCTACGGAATCGGCTCGGTCGTCGCCGTCTTCGTGGCGTTCGTGAATCTGTCCGCGCTCGGACGAAGCATCGATACCCTCACCTTGCCGCGACGCCTGGCCAACGTCGAATTCGGTGAGGCAGTCCCGCGGAGATACCTTGACCGCTTCGCGTTCCTGCTGTCGGTGGGGATCGCGGCGGCAGTAACGCCGGCACTCCCCAGTTGGACCTCGCTCGCGCTCGCACGGCTCGGAGTCAAATTCCGGGAGAGCGATCCGTACTTCCAACGCGATCTCGCCTTTTACACGACCTGGCTCCCATTCGAGAAGGCGGTGTATGCGTGGGCGATGCTACTGATCGTCGGCGTGTCGATCGTGGTAGTGGGCCTGTACTCGCTCACTCCCGGACTGCGGTGGGATCGCGCCGGGATCAGGATGAGCGTCCGTGTGCGCCGCCACCTCAGTGTCCTGGCGGCACTGCTTCTCCTCATCACGATGTGGAGCTATCGGCTCGAGTCCTACGATCTCATGATCCGGGGTGGGGGAGAGGGCGGCGTGTTCTCCTACGTGGATCATCAGTGGCTTCTGCCCGGCCTGCTCCTCCTCTGGATCGCAACGGCTGCCGTCGCGATCACCGTGCTTCTAAGCGGTTGGACAGGTCAGCTTCGCACGAGCTTCGTGGCCGTGACGACCATCGTCGTGCTCTCGATCTCCATCCAGGAAATCGTGCCTCTCGTGGTGCGACGGTTCACCCCAATGGAAGCGCAAATGGTACGCGAGCGGCCGTATGTCGCCACTCGTGCTGACTTCACCAGGCGAGCTTACGATCAAGGCACGACCTCGAGAGGGTCGCCCACTCCGGCCGTGTCCGCGTTGTTGGACACCGTGCCCACGAGCGCTCCGGGACAGCAGCTGCTGCGGCAGGACTCACTCGTGTATCCGGGCGCGCGCGGACTCGTGATCGTAGCCGAACCGCAGCTCGACGTCGCCGGCCAACGACTCGGCGAAGGCTTGTCCCGATGGGGATACGCGTGGGCCTACCAGTCGTTCGAGCTGCTGTCCGATTCAATTCCTCGTCGCGCCAGGCTCATCACAATCCGCGACGTCCGAACCAGAATCCGGGCCCTGGCACCTGTGTTCGCGCAGGGAAGCATGGTCGAGCCCATGTTTCACGCCGATACTCTCTACTGGAAGCTCGAGCTCTACTCCGGGTCTTCCAACTATCCGCTGAGTCAGCATTACGTTCTCGCGGGCGAGGAGCGCAGCTACTTCAAGCACGCCGCAACGGCGCTCGTGAATGCGCGGACGGCGCGGGTGACGATCGCCGCTGACCCTTCGCCCGATCCGATCTCACTGGCGTGGATGACCACCTTTCCGAATACCGCGGACTACCGGGCGCCGGGAATCGCCCGTGAGCTCACGACTACTCCGTGGGAGCCTGTCCTATCCGCGCCGCTCGCCGGCAACGATTCGGCATTCAGGGCGGCCGTGACACGCCTTTACAATCGGATGCGGGCAGCGCTCGCTTCCGCCAATCTCCGGGAATTCGGAATCGCCTATGACTCGCTTGGTGCCCTCATCGCCCCGGCTCGCAAATGACTGACGCGTCGCGCACGGCGGTCATCGCCGTCGGAGGGAACGCGCTCTCGCCTCCGGGTGAACGGTCAACTATCGCCGATCAATTCCGCCACACCCGCGAGAGCCTCGGGCCGATCGTGGACCTGGCCCTCGACGGCTGGCGCGTAGTACTCGTCCATGGGAACGGCCCGCAGGTCGGCGATGAGCTGGTGCGCAACGAGAAGGCAAGGAGTGAAGTTGCCCCGCTCCCCCTGGGAGTTCTGGTGGCCGGCACCGCGGGTTGGATCGGCTACATGCTGCAGCAATCGCTGGAGAACGCGCTGCGTAAAGCGGGCAATATGCGGGACGTGGTAACTGTCCTCACTCAGGTCGAGGTTGCTGCCGACGACCCGGCACTGAAAGATCCCAAGAAATTCGTCGGACACGGGCTCTCTGTTGCTCGCGCGAGGGAGCTTCGAGCTCAGGGGCATCCGGTGAAGAAAGATGCGAAGGGACATTTTCGCCGCGTCGTTGGAAGTCCGAAGCCGATTGCGATTCACGAGCTCACAACGATCCAAAGTCTTATCGAGCGCGGCACGATTGTCATCGCCTGTGGCGGAGGCGGAATTCCCGTCTACCGCGATTCGGCGCTCGGTCTGGAAGGCGTCGACGCCGTCGTGGACAAGGACTTGGCGGCTGCGGTTCTTGCAAGGGAGCTTGGCGCCGAGCTTTTTCTGATTCTCACCGATGTGGACGCCGTTTATACTGGGTGGGGAACGGAACAGCAGCGCGCGATCACCTCGATGCGCGTAAGCGAAGCGGATCGACTCGCGAGCGAAGGGGCCTTCGGCGAAGGGAGCATGGCTCCCAAGGTTGCGGCCGCGGCAGATTACGTGCGTCGAACACAGGGTCGTGCCATTATTACGGAGTTGAGCAAGGGAAGAGCAGCGGTCGAGGGCACCGGCGGTACTGAAATCCTTCCTTAGACGCAGTCACCAGAAACAATCCAGAGAATCGATAATCCGCGTGCGCGCACGCGTTCGGAGCAAGCGTGAACATCCACGAGTACCAGGCAAAGGAGATCTTCCGGAAGTACGGCATCCCGATCCCCCCGGGTGAGGTTGCCTCCACGCCGGAGGAGGCAGCAGCAATCGCGCGAAAGTTCGGCACGACTGTAGTCGTGAAAGCCCAGGTCCACGCCGGGGGTCGCGGAAAGGCCGGAGGTGTCAAGCTGGCCAAAACGCCGGAAGAGGCGAAGAGCATCGCCTCACAGATCCTCAAGCTGACAATCAAGGGGCTTCCGGTGCTCAAGGTTCTTGTCACACCAGCGGCCGACATTGCGAGCGAGGCGTACGTCGGCATAATCGTCGACCGCGCGTCGAAGCGATCGGTGTTCATGGCGAGTCCCGCCGGCGGAATAGATATCGAGGAGGTGGCCGCCAAAACTCCCGACAAGATCCTGAGGCACCCGGTCGACCCGCGTTACGGCCTCCAGCTGTACGAGGCGATGCAGCTCGCCTTCTTCCTCTACAGCGACATGAAGCAAGTCAGAGCCACCGCGAAGATTCTTCAGCAGTTATATCGCGCATTCTCCGAGAACGGCGGATCGCTCGCCGAGATCAATCCGCTGGTGACGACGCCGGAGGGTGAAGTCGTCGCCCTCGACGCAAAGATGGTGATCGACGACAATGAGCTCGATCGGCGCCCGGACATCGCCGCACTCAGGGACGAGTCCGCAGAGGACCCGAGCGAGGTCGAGGCGAGAAAGGCGAGCCTTACGTTCATCAAGCTCGACGGCAACGTTGGCTGCATCGTCAACGGCGCCGGCCTGGCAATGGCGACGATGGATCTGGTCAAGTACTACGGTGGAGAGCCCGCCAATTTTCTCGACATCGGAGGCTCGTCCAATCCGGAGAAAGTCGTCGCCGCGCTCCGCATCATCACCAGCGATCCGAATGTGAAGGCGATCCTGTTCAATATCTTCGGCGGGATCACGCGGACCGACGATGTCGCGAACGGAATCGTTACCGCGATCGAGCAGAATCCGTTGAAAGTCCCGCTGGTGATCCGCCTGACGGGCACCAACGAGGAGATCGCTCTCAAAATCCTGAAGCAGCACGGTCTCTCGGCGATGACAGACATGGACGAAGCGGTGAAGAAGGCCGTGGCGCTCGCTACCGGAGGAAAGGCCGCGTGAGCGTATTCATCGACAAGAACACCAAGCTGCTCGTCCAGGGGATCACCGGCCGCGACGGGTCGTTCCACACAAAGCAGATGATGGAATACGGCACGGCTGTAGTGGCCGGAGTCACTCCCGGAAAAGGCGGCCAGAAGTTCGAAGGAAAGGTTCCCATCTTCAACACGGTCGCCGAAGCAGTCGCGAAAACAGGCGCTAACACGACGGTGATCTACGTGCCGCCACCGTTTGCGGCAGACGCAATGATGGAGGCCGCTGATGCGGGCGTAGGCTTCATCGTCTGCATCACGGAAGGCGTCCCGGTCCTCGACATGACGCGGGTCTACCCCTTCGTGAGAGAAAGAGGTTCTCGGCTGCTCGGTCCAAACTGTCCCGGACTCATTTCGCCCGGCCAGTCAAAGGTTGGAATCATTCCCGGCCACATCTGCATCCCGGGACCCGTCGGCCTCGTGAGCCGCTCCGGCACGCTCACGTACGAGGTCGTCTTTCAGATGACACGGGCGAAGATCGGGCAGACGACGTGCGTCGGAATCGGCGGCGATCCGATCAACGGCACCAACTTCATCGATTGCCTTGACGCCTTCGAGAAGGACCCCGCGACCACAGCGGTGGTCATGATCGGCGAGATCGGCGGGACAGACGAACAGGAGGCGGCGCGGTTCGTCCGCGAAAAGATGAAGAAACCGGTCGTCGGATTCATTGCGGGTCAGACCGCGCCGCCCGGTCGGCGAATGGGTCATGCGGGAGCGATCATCTCCGGCTCGGCGGGAACCGCTGCCGAAAAGATGCAGGCATTCGAAGAGAACGGTGTGGGCGTAGCCAAGCGACCCATTGACGTTGTCGATCTACTCAAAGGCGCAATGCGCTAGGACAGAGACCATAAATGGCTGGAAACAGAACTCTCACTATCATCAAGCCCGATGCATTCGGATCGGGAAAGGCCGGACAGATCATTGCGCATCTGGAGAAGGCGGGCTTCAAGGTTCTCGCCGCGCGCGTGATGCGACTCACCGAAGCCCAGGGCGCGGCGTTCTACGCGGTGCATCGCGAACGGCCCTTCTTCTCATCGCTCGTGAGCTTCATGACGTCCGGCAAATGCATGCCGATGGTTCTCGAGCGAGCCGACGCGGTAGCCGCGCTCCGCAGAGCGATTGGTGCAACAGACCCGGCCGAAGCCGAAGCGGGAACAGTCCGTAAGCTCTACGCCGTATCGAAGGAGCGGAACGCAATCCACGCGTCCGACTCGGACGAAAACGCGGCGCGCGAAGCGAATTTCTTTTTCGCAGAGTCAGACCTGGTTTAGGTCAGCGCTTGCGTGCAGTGAGCCCGCAGCCCCACGCCGGCCCGCCCACCGCCCCCGGCCGGTAGTGTTCAGTTGAGACGCCGCATAAAAAGCAACAGACACACACTGGAATAGAGCTTATAAACCCGCTAGGTTAAAGGGCTTATGCTGTCGTTTGACCTACGCGCGTTGGAGACGAAAGCCGTCCAGGTGGACGGCTCCGTGCAACCGGACGATCCCATCTGGGAAGAGGGCGATAACCGTCCATCGGAACCGATCCGGGTAACCGGAAGGTTGTCGACCGCGGGCGAAGGAAGATTCTATTTCACTGGCAGAATGGAAGGCCGCTTCGAGCTGCCTTGTCGGCGCTGCCTGGAACCGGTCAACGTCGAGGTGAGTGAGGACGTACACTTCCTTCTCGCCGAGCTTGGGGCCGAGGAAGCTGAGGATCCGGAAGTGTTTCTTTACGACCCGAACGCGAGGTTGCTCGATCTCCGCGCGGCGGTTAGAGAAACGTGGCTGCTCACGGCGCCTGCCTACGTACAGTGCAGGGATGATTGCAAAGGGCTCTGTGCGACCTGCGGCACCAACCTGAACGAAAGCACTTGCAGCTGCACACAAACCACGACGGACTCGCGCTGGGGCGCGTTGCTCAAGCACCAGGGCGACGCCCGTTAGCTCGTCACACAACCTTAAGGAACAGATACAATGGCCGTCCCGAAGCGACGCACCTCGAAGCGAAAGAAACGTGCGCGCAACACGCACAAGAAGGCGCCTGCCATCGTCATTCAAAAGTGTCCCCGCTGCCAGAGCATGAGGCGTCCGCATCATGTCTGCGCGGAATGCGGGTACTACGATGGCGAACAGCGAGTAGAACCGAAGGAAGCATAGTTTGGCGCGAATAGCGTTGGACGCTATGGGGGGAGATTTTGCCCCCAAAGCGACAATTGCCGGCGCTCTACTTGCCCTACAGGAACTCGACGCCGCGCACACGGTGCAGCTCGTCGGACAGACAGCGGTAATCGAGTCACAGCTCGCGAGCCTCCTCGCGGGCGAGCTCTCGCAGGCTTCGGCCGCGCGCGATCGCATCACGATCGTCGAGGCGCCGGACACAATCCAGATGTCCGAAAAGCCAACCGCGGCCCTGCGTAAGAAACCGAACAGCTCGATGGTAGTCGGCATCAAGATGCAGGTAGACGGAAAATCCGACGCCTTCGTTTCGGCCGGCAATACCGGCGCGCAAATGGCGTCGTCGGCGATGTTGCTCAAGCTGCACCCCGGCCTCACACGACCTGCGATCGCCACGGTTTTCCCAACCGCCCGGAATCCAGTCATCGTTCTCGATTCGGGCGCAAATGTCGACTGCTCCACGACCGAGCTCCTCCAGTTCGCATGGCTTGGCGCGGTTTACGCTGAATGCATCTTCGGTCGCCACAATCCTTCGATCGGGCTTCTCTCCATCGGGGAAGAGCCCGAGAAGGGAAATGCGGTTGTGAAGGAGGCGCATGTGCTCTTCAGGAAGGCCGGATTCAACTTTCACGGCAATCTCGAGGGACGGGATCTGCCGGCTGGCGCCAGTGAGCGAGGTCCGTTCGATGTCGTCATCTGCGACGGTTTCGTCGGCAACGTCGTGCTGAAATTCTACGAGGCGGTCGCCCCAATGATCGTTCGCCTGCTGAGCGAGCACCCTGGCATAGATGCCGAACACGTCAAATCCGCACTCAAGGGATTCGATTCCACCAATTACGGCGGTGCTCCGCTCCTCGGAGTCAAAGGCGTGAGCATCATCTGTCACGGCAACTCGCCGCCGCGCGCGATCAAGAACGCGATCAGCGTGGCGGTCCGCGCCGTCGAAACCGGCATGAACGACCAGATCGGCAGGAAGCTCGAAGCCGCAGCACCCGCTATTAACGCAATCGCGGAGTCGGCATGAAGAGACCAATCGCCGCAGTCGTGGGAACTGGTCGCGGACTTCCGGCGCACGTGATGACGAATCACGATTTTGCGGCCATCGGAATAGAGACTTCGCACGAGTGGATCTTCGAGCGAAGCGGAATCGTCGAGCGCCGAATCGCAAAAAACGGCGAGACTACTTCCTCAATGGCATCCGACGCCGGTCGCAAGGCGATGGAGGTTGCCGGGGTGCATCCCGGGGAAATAGATGTGATCGTCCTCAGCACGGCGACACCGGACCGACTCCTTCCCGCGACCGCGGTCGATGTTCAGGCGGAGCTCGGCGCAACACGCGCCGCCGCATTCGACATCGGTGCCGCCTGCTCCGGATGGCTCTACGCCATGAGCACGGCCGAGGGCCTCATCATGTCGGGCACAGCTGAAACGGCTCTGGTGATTGGCTCTGAGAAGATGAGCGCGATCGTCGACTGGAAGGACAGATCGACGTGTGTCCTTTTTGGAGACGGCGCCGGTGCGGTCGTACTCAAGCGCAGCAAGAACGGGAAGGGAATTCTCTCCGCCTACATGCGGAGCGACGGCAAGCTCGCCGACCTCCTTTATCGGCCTGATGGAGGCGCTACGACACCGATGTCCGCTGACGTGCTGGAGAAGCGCTCTCACCTGGTCAGGATGGCGGGCCGCGAAGTCTTCAAGCACGCGGTCCGCTCCATGTCGGACGCCGCTGACCGGGCGCTCGAC
>JANMMF010000090.1:0-1944 GCA_031372985.1 Gemmatimonadota bacterium | reverse complement strand
CCAGCTCGCTTGCCATGAGCTCGTCCCCAAAGATGACGAAACGCCAGTGTGGATCGTTCGGGCCCCTGTCGTGGCTGTCCTCCAGAGGGACTCTGACCCCGGTGTACCAGTCGCCGTGCTTCGCGAACTCTGTCCGCGCCGTCGCACCACTGAAATAGGGATCGGTAACCCCCCCGGCCGCGAGCCCTTTCGCCATATAGCTCAACGGGTTGAAGCCAAGCGCGTGCCCCATCTCGTGTGTTATCACCCCCGCCAGGACTTTCTCTGTCTCCATCCACGCGAGGTCGGCTTGATCCAGGCGGATGTGAGCGAGAATGGGCAGCGCGTCCTGTTCGCTGACACTACACACCTCCGTGAACGCGAGCTGCCCGCTACCCCCGTCGAGCTCACCAATCGAGACGAATAGCAACAAGTTGTGATGGACTTCGTTGAGTCGAGGCTCGCCCGCAAAGCAGTGATTCGCCGGGTAATTGAACGGAAAATCCCCGCGATTCTTGGACAGTGCCCTCGTCCATTTTTCGGCAGCCGCAGTGATGAGGCCTTGGTGCTCAGCCGATACGGCTGAGGCGTAGCGGACTTCCATTAGGTGCGTTTGCAGGGGTGGAGGCCCCACGGTCGAGTCGGCCGCCCCGCACGCCAGGCAAACGGATGTCGACAACCCAATAATCGTGAGATGCTTGATAGTCACCACGGCACGAAGCATGATGCTTTTTACCGTGTTGCACAACCAGAACTGCAAACCGGAAACTTTGATGACTGATCCTTCGGCTACTGCTGAGCAGCCGCACGAAATAATTCCCCACGTCGACCAGGGCATGTCGATCGGCCTTGCCGCGACAATCAGCATTGTGTCGATCGTCATTGTGGCCGGCTCGACTTACGCGGTGGTCAAGGGCACGCTGTCGAGCGGAATGACCCGATTGCTGGCGGTCCTCTCGCTACTCTCGCTTGTAGCGGCAGCCTATGGGCTGATCGAGCTGGCGTTGGCGGTTGTCGCAACGACCGCCGAGAGAAGAAGAAAGGCGCGCGCGGTAACCGAGCGGCGGCAAGGCGATCGGGCGAGGAAGCCGACGCCGCACTAGAGGCAGCGAAAGACTCGCGGCGACTGGCCGCGAATCAGCGTGAAGTCACCGAGCTTTTCGCCCGTATCCGTGAGCGTGACGGTGAGTCTCATCTCTTTACCGTCCGTCCATCCGGAATAGCGCGCCGGATGAAGGTCGGGGATCTCGCCATCCCTCGCCGGCCCACCGTGGCCCCTCGTGTGAGTCCCTTGAGCGATGAACTCTCCGTTCGTGGCGGCGACGATTGGCTGGTCGATAGTACCAGCCGCGCAGTCGTACTCGATAGTTCCACCCGACGCGCCGACGGTGAGACCGATGTGTTCCCCACCCCACTCGCTTGGCGTCATTGGTCCGGCAAGATCGGTCGAGCAGGGCCCGCCGGCGATGAGCGAAACGAAAGCGAGGCCTGGAATAAGCCTTGGCACGAATTTCAGTTTCATGGAGGTCTCCCCGCGTCAGAAGCTCAGAGTAAGGCTTTCACCTGCAAGATCCATCGCTATTCATCGACGGTCCAGGCCAAACTTGAGGTAGGAGTAAAAAAAAACCGCCCGGCGCAAAGCCGGACGATCGTTGATTCTCGAATCCTGCGCACCTACCAGCGATAGTGCGCGAACGCCTTGTTTGCTTCCGCCATGCGGTGGGTGTCTTCCTTCTTCTTGACCGCGTTGCCCTCGCCCTTGCTGGCGGAGATCACTTCGGCGGCGAGCTTCTCCGACATCGACTTCTCGTTGCGACCGCGCGAGAAAGTGATCAGCCAGCGCATCGCGAGCGCAGTGCGGCGGTCCGGACGGACCTCCACCGGAACCTGGTACGTCGCTCCACCGACGCGGCGGCTCTTCACTTCGACGGCGGGCTTGAGGTTGGTCAGCGCCTGCTTGAAGAT
>JANMMF010000077.1:0-2768 GCA_031372985.1 Gemmatimonadota bacterium | reverse complement strand
TGGAGCTGCCGGACTGGTGCGTGATCGATCTCGATCCGAAGGACGCGCCATTCTCGGACGTGATCAGGACGGCGATCGTGCTGCATCGCGTCTGTGAATCCGTCGGCTTGCCCAACTATGTAAAGACGACGGGCAAGACCGGCCTGCACATTCTTCTCCCGCTCGGGCGGCAATGCACTTACGAGCAATCGCGAATGTTGGGCGAGCTACTCGCCCGCGTCGTACTCCGTGAGACGAACGATATCGCGACGATCACTCGTCACGTGACCAAGCGCGGGGACAAAGTGTATCTCGATTATCTCCAGAACAGGCATGGGCAGACGATCGTCGCACCGTTCAGCGTCCGTCCGCTGCCTGGCGCAACCGTGTCGATGCCCCTCGTGTGGGACGAGGTGAACGCGTCGCTCGACCCCCGCAACTTCACGATCAGAAACGCCATCGAGCGCATGGAGCGCTCGGGAGCCGACCCGGTGCTGCCCGTGCTCGAGACCAAACCGGACCTGGGCCGTGTGCTGGAACAACTCGCCTCAGTGGCGAGCGGGAGCCCTCGAGGGGAATAGGGCGCGTCAAAGCCATCGTCGGTTCGGCTTTCAAAAGAGCCACCGGCCGCGTATACGCATGCATGAGCGAATGGCAGGAGCGGCCCGCGGGCAAGGCCGCAGACACGTCGTTGGCGCAACTCACCCATTGCATCTGTTGCAAACGCCGATATTGTCTCAATAATGGAAGCGTCAACTGCCAAAACCTCGGCTATCCCGGGACGGGACATCCTCGGATCTGACCGGCGCTCCAGGCCACTGTGGACCACAGCCGGCATGGGTTATCTGATCGCTGTCGTGACGACGCTGTTGGCATTTGCGCTCACGGTCGGTCTGCGAAGAGATCTGGCCGTGGTCGCGTTCGTCGTCGTCGCCGTGACCATCACGATCACGATGGAAGCGTTGCGCCGCGCGCGCGTGCTTGCCGATTCGCGCGCCGAGGAGATGGAGAGACTGAACGCGGAAATTCGGCGCGTTGCCACTCGCGCGGCGAGTTTGCTCGACGTAACGACGGCACTCTCCGAAGCGAAATCCGTCGACGAGGTGACAGCCGTCGTGCTGACCAACGGACTCGCCATGGTCGAGGCTGCGCGCGGCGTGCTCGTATCCGTAGAGGGCGATCGACTGCGATTGCTGGGTACGCGCGGCTTGAGTCCCGCGCTCGAGGCCCAACTGGCCACGCTGACGCTCGACACCGACGTCCCTGTAGTTCACGCGCTCCGGAAAGGCGGGATGATCTCCATCGAATCGGCGGAAGAATTCCGCGAGAAGTACGGCGGAGTCTACGAGGGATTGTCCGAGCTCGCCGATATGCAGACGTACCTGGCGACTCCGCTTGTACACGCTGGCGAGACAGTCGGATCGCTGGCGCTTCACTTCAAGGAAGCGGAGGCCGTCGGAGCGTCCGATAGAACATTCACACTCCTGCTCGCCCAGGCGGCGGCAATCGCGCTGCACCGCGCGCGCAGCTACGATGCCGAGCTCGATAAGCGACGCCGTGCGGAGCTGCTCGCACAGGCACGCGACGACGTTCTCGGCGTCGTCGCGCACGATCTCAGGAATCCGTTGAATCTCATTCAGATGACGGTGGAGCTGATAATCGACGAGGACCTGCCGATCGAGCGGCGAAAGGAGATGCTCGGCGTCGCCCTGCGCGCAGCGAAGCAGATGAACCGCCTGATCGAGGATCTACTCGATCACGTGCGTCTGCAGGCGGGCCGGCTGTCGCTGGACATGGAGGAAGTCAGCGTTCACACCATCTTCCAGGACGCGGAGGAAAACTTCCGTCCACTCGCCGACCGGCGTCACGTTCACTTCGAGACGGCGGCGCAGGACGGGGCTGGTGTCTCCGTGCGCGCTGATCGCACGCGAGTCTCGCAGATCGTCGGCAACCTGATAGGCAACGCGATCAAGTTCACGCCCGCGCAAGGAAGCGTAAAGCTGCGGGCGACGCCCGACGACAAGCTGGTCGTATTTCAGGTTGTCGACGATGGGCCTGGTATCCCGCCCGACAACATCTCACACCTCTTTGACAACTTCTGGCAGGCGCGGAAGAGCGATCGGCGGGGTGTCGGGCTCGGGCTTGCCATCGCGAAAGAACTCGTCGAGGCGCACGGCGGCAGGATCTGGGTCGAGAGCTCTCTCGATCACGGCAGCACGTTCTCCTTCAGCCTGCCCGCCGCGCGTCTGTCGCCTCCGGACCTGCTCCCAGCGAGTCTGCCGTCAGACGGAGCTGAGGTCCGGATTAGTTAGTCGGCGGGATACCTACCGCGCCGGGACGATTACGCCGTAGGAGTTCGGACCACTGTCGAGCGGTCCAGCGATCCATACCCGCGCACCCACAAGCGTTCGTAAGGCTGTCGGTGGGTTCCCCAGCGGGATTCGGCTGGTGGCCGTTTCGAGCAGGAGCCGGCCGCCATCGTTTCTCAACACTCCATCGACGACGGGGGACCCACCGACGCTGCGTGCCCTGAAATACTCCACGCGGAATGTCTGGTCATCTCGTTGCCCGACCACCATGACCTCTACGCCACCCAAACGGGAGAGCGAGGCCGAATCAGCCGCAGTTGCTGACAGGATGGTGGTAGTGTTACCCGAACGAAGAACGAGCCGCTGCTCGAAAGAAGTGCCGGTGATTGAAACAATACCAGTGAGCGAATCCGGCGCAGTCGCCGCCGACGAGCCGTGCACGGGGGGATGACAACTCATCGATAGCGCCATGAACGTCGC
>JANMMF010000040.1:0-12946 GCA_031372985.1 Gemmatimonadota bacterium | reverse complement strand
TGAGAGTCCTCAAATACAGAAAGACGGCCGGCAAGCGGCTGCACGCGCGCCACGCGGCCAATTCGGAGCGGATGAAGTTACACGTCTCCAAAGGAGACACGGTCCGCGTGATGAGGGGCGACGACAAGGGAAAGGAAGGGAAAGTGCTGCGCGTCTTCCTCAAGACCGGTCGCGTCCTCATCGAGGGCGTCAACATGGTGAAGATGCACCGCAAGGCGAGGACGGCCGAGGAGCAGAGCGGGATTCGGGAGGCGCCGGCGTCGCTGCATTCGTCGAACGTCATGCTGCTGGATCCGAAGTCCGGCGAGCCGACCAGGACCAAGGCGCGTTTCGACAGCGACACGACACACGTCGAGCGGCGGAGAACCAAGGAGCGCGTCAGCGTCAAGAACGGGGAACCAATTCCCCGCGTGCGCTGAGCGAGGAAATAGACAATGGCAACGAAAGAGAAGAAGCAGCCGAAGAAGCGTGAGGTAAAGGAGCAGGTCCAGATCGAGCATACCGGCAAGGATCTGCCAGTTCCTCCTCCGCGTCTCAAGCTCTATTACGAGAAGACGGTGCGCGAGCGGCTGAAGGCGCAGTTCGGCTTCATCAACGTCCACCAGATCCCGACGCTCGAGAAGGTCGTGATCAACTGCGGCGTGGGCGAAGCGATCAAGAACCCGAAGGTTCTCGACACCGTCGTCAACGAGCTCGCCATCATCACGGGCCAGCGGCCGGTGCGGAAGAAGGCGAAGAAGTCGATCGCCAACTTCGGCCTGAGAGAAGGTCAGGAGATCGGATGCGCGGTAACGCTTCGCGGCGCGCGCATGTGGGAGTTCGTCGATCGGTTCATAACCGTGGCGATCCCGCGCATTCGTGACTTCCGCGGCATCAACACGCGGTCGTTCGACGGGCGCGGAAACTACACGTTGGGCGTCAAGGAGCAGATGATCTTCCCGGAGATCAACTACGACATGGTGGATCAGATCCACGGCATGGACATCACAATGGTCACTACCACGAACAAGGATGACCAGGCGTTCGCGCTGCTGCGCGAACTGGGGATGCCGTTCCGCGGCGACGACAAGCCGATCATCACGCAGCAGTAGCAGAAGGTGTCCAATGACACGGACTGCGAACTAATTCTTAGAGAGAGAGACGGGTAATGGCGAGAAAGGCCATGGTAGAGAAGAGCAAGCGGAAGCCGAAGTTTCCCGTACGCCAGCACAATCGGTGCGGCAGGTGCGGGAGATCGCGCGCTTTCCTGAGGAAGTTCGGCCTCTGCAGAATCTGCTTCAGAGAGATGGCGCTGTCGGGTTACATCCCGGGCGTCCGCAAGGCAAGCTGGTAACCATTCACTTCTACGCGTCCCCAGCGGGATACGGTAGGACAAGGGAAACGAATTAATGAGCATGACTGATCCGATTGCCGATATGCTCACGCGCATACGCAACGCCTGTGGGGCGAAGCACCGTCGCGTGGACATGCCGGTCTCGAAGCTGAAGGTGGAAATCGCGAAGATCCTGAAGGAGAACAACTTCATTCAGGACTACAGAACGCTCGACACCGAGAATGGCAGGCAGCTGCTCCGCGTGGTGCTCAAGTACGCGCAGGGCGGTCAGCCGGTGATTCGCGAGATGCGGCGGGTATCGACGCCGGGACTGCGGAAGTACGTCGCGGTCGCGGAGATTCCACGCGTTCGCAACGGGCTCGGCATGGCGATTCTCAGCACATCGCAGGGTGTGATGTCGGATCGCCAGGCGCGGCAGGCGCGCACCGGCGGCGAGCTCCTCGCCCTGGTCTGGTAAGGGAGACAGAGAGAGATGTCACGAATTGGAAAGCATCCGGTGCCGATCCCGAAGGGCGTCACCGCTAAAGTCGAAGGGAACAAGGTCCACGTGAAAGGCCCCAAGGGCGAGCTCGAGCGCACGCTTCATCCGGAGATGAAGGTGACGCTAAAGGACGACCAGATCCTGGTGGAGCGCCCGTCGGACGAAGCGAACCACAAGGCGCTCCATGGCCTCTCGCGCACGCTCGTCGCCAACATGGTCGAGGGCGTGACGAAGGGCTTCAGGAAGGAGCTCGAGCTGGTCGGCGTCGGTTACAAGGCGGAGCAGCGGCCCTACGGCTTGCAGATGGCGCTCGGCTTTTCGCATCCGGTGAAGTACGAAGCGCCGAAGGGCATCAAGCTCTCGGCGCCTCAGCCGACCTCGGTCATCATCGAGGGCGCGAACAAGGAAGTCGTCGGCCAGGTCGCCGCGGAGATCCGCAGCATCAGGCCACCCGAGCCTTACAAGGGCAAGGGAATCAAATATCTGGGTGAACAGGTCCGCCGCAAAGCTGGTAAGGCGGGAGGTAAGTAATGCCGAAGATGGCCAGACCAAAATCGCGCGACCAGTTGCGTACTCGTCGTCACTTCCGACTTCGCAAGAAAGTAGTCGGCAGCGCCGAGAGACCGCGCCTCGTCGTATATCGCTCGCTCAAGCACATCTACGCGCAGCTCGTGGATGACGCGGCGCAGCGCACGCTGATGACGGTGACCGACTCCGGTCTAGAGGGAAAGCCGACCGTCAGATCGGTCGAGGTAGGGAAGCGCATTGCCGCCAAGGCGAAAGACGCGGGCGTCACGCGTGTTGTGTTCGATAGAGCTGGATACAAGTATCACGGCCGCGTGAAGGGTGTGGCCGATGGAGCCCGCGAGGGTGGGCTGGAGTTTTAATAAATGGCAGAAAACGAGAATCCTGAAGGAGCTTCGCCCGAACAGCCGGCGGCAGCAGAACGTCCACGCACAGGTGGCAGCGCCCGCAGTGGGGGCGGCGCCGGTGGACGTGGTGGTCGCGGCGGTGGTGGACGCGGCGGCCCTGGCGGCGGTGGCGCCGGTCGTGGTCGCGGAGCCGGCGGACAAGGCGGCGGTGGCGCGCGCGGCGAAGGCGGTCAGCGCGGCGGTGGACGCCGTGATGGCAAGGGCCGGGATCGCGACGGCGGACGCGGTGACGGCGGCAGCGAGCTCGTCGAAAACGTGATCGCAATCAACCGCGTCGCAAAGGTTGTGAAGGGCGGACGCCGCTTCTCCTTCAACGCGCTGGTTGCGGTTGGCGATGGACAGGGCCGCGTCGGCTTTGCCACCGGCAAGGCGAACGAGGTGTCGGAAGCGGTGCGGAAGGCGGTCGACGGCGCCCGGCGGAACATGGTGAGCATACCGATGACCGGCGGAACGATTCCGCACGAGGTCGTCGGCTCACATGGTGCGGGCAAAGTCCTGATGAAGCCTGCGGCTCCCGGAGCAGGCGTGATTGCCGGCGGAGCGGTGCGGGCGATCATGGAATGCGCGGGCATCGCGGACATCCTCACCAAGAGCCTGGGCTCGACGAACCCGCATAACATGGTGCTCGCCGCGCTTGATGGCCTACAACAATTGACGACGGTGGAGCAGATCGCTCGCGAGCGCGGCATCGAAGTGTCGAGCATTGGCTATCGCTCGCGCGCCAAGTCGAAGGAGACCGTAGCACATGCCTAGAACACACGTGTGGTGGAACACCAAGGGGCCGAAGAAGACCTCGAAGGAGACCATCACTGAAGGAAAGGTTCGCATCAAGCAGGTGAGAAGCGGCATCGGCCACTCGTGGCGGATGCGCTTGACCCTCGAGGCACTCGGCCTCAGGCATCATCAGGCTGAAGTGACCAAGCAGGATTCACCCGCGCTCCGCGGACAGATCAAGCACGTGCGTCATCTCGTCGAAGTGACGCCGGTAGAGGAATAACGAGTGGCAAACAAACCAACACGTCGCGAACGACTCGGATCGCCGGATAGCCCGGAGAAGGTCGGCCTTCACAATCTCTCTCCGGCACCGGGATCGCACCGGAACCGAAAGAGACTCGGCCGTGGTCCTGGCTCGGGAACGGGCAAGACGTCGGGTAAGGGACACAAGGGCATCAAGGCGCGCTCGGGACACCATGGTCCGGGTGGCGGCAAGCCACAGTTCGAGGGCGGGCAGATGCCGCTCACGCGCCGCATCCCAAAGCGCGGGTTTACGAATATCTTTCGTGTTGTGAATCAGGTTGTCGGTTTCGAGGATCTCGCCCGCTTGCCCAAGGGTGCTGAAGTGACGGAAGAGACTCTTGCCGAAGCGGGACTTACTCGAAAGGGTAAGGGTCCTGCCAAGCTTCTCGCGAATGGGGAAGCAGCCAAAGGCGTCACTGTACGCGGGATCAAGATGAGCGCTGGTGCTAAGCAGAAAATCGAAGCGGCCGGAGGCCGGGTAGAGAACTAATGGCACAATCAGCCCCCGCAGCGGCAGTCAGCAACATCTACAACACGCCGGAGCTGCGGGACAAAATCACGTTCACGCTCATTTGTCTGGTCCTTTACCGGATCGGGGCGCACATCACTGCGCCGGGCGTCGATCTCGTGGCCATGACCGACTTCTTCAACAACCAGGGGAAGGGCGGTCTGCTCGGCCTTTACGATCTGTTCGTGGGAGGAGGCCTGTCACACGCGACGGTCTTCGCCCTCGGGATCATGCCCTACATCTCGGCCAGCATCTTCATGCAGATCGCGGGCGTCGTCATCCCGACGGTCGAGAAGCTGCAGAAGGATGAAGAGGGCAGAAAGCGGGTGACGCAGTGGACGCGCTACATCACAGTTGTCCTCGCGGTCATGCAGGGCTGGGCCTTTGCGCTCTTTACCGCGTCGCTCGAGAATGCTGTCGCCAATCCGGGGCTCGGATTCAAGATCCAGATGGTGCTGGTGCTGGTCACGGGCGCGATGTTCGTTATGTGGCTGGGTGAGCAGATCACCGAGAGAGGATTGGGGAACGGCGCTTCGCTGATCATCTTCTTCTCGATTGTGGAGCGGTTCTGGCCCGGAATCTTCGGCACGTTCGGCTTCGTAAAGACGCAGGCAGTCGGACCGTTCTCGCTCATTGTGCTCGGGATCGTGATGGTCGCCGTCGTAGCAGGAACGATCGCGGTGACGATGGCCGCGCGGCGGGTGATGATTCAGATCCCGCAACGCACCATGGCGCGAGGCCGGCAGAGGGAGGCGGCGAAGAACTTCATCCCACTCCGCGTCAATGCTGCCGGGGTGATGCCCATCATCTTCGCATCGTCGGTGATCGTCGTGCCCGGCGCTGTTGCCCAATTCAGTGGCAATGAGAATGCTCGCCTCATCTCCGAGTATTTCCAGCCCGGCACCTGGCTTTATTACGCCCTGTCTGCCGTCTTGATTGTCTTCTTCACCTACTTCTACACGTCGATCATCTTCAATCCGGTCGATATCTCGGAGAATTTGAAGAAGCAAGGTGGCTTTATTCCGGGCGTCAAGCCTGGGGCAAAGACTGCCGAGTACATAGATCATGTCGTGTCGCGCATCACCTTCCCCGGCGCGCTGTTTCTCACCTTCATCGCGCTGCTGCCGGTCTTCATCGCCGACATGATCAACGTTCCGTTCACCTTCGGCGGAACGTCTCTGCTGATCGTTGTCGGCGTGGCGCTGGATACGATGGCGCAGGTCAATCAGCACCTCCTGCTCCGGAAGTACGACGGCTTCATGAAGAAGGGCCGCGTACGATTCCGTGGTCGACAGGCGGGCGGCACTTACTAGTCGCGATCGGAGGAGCCGAAAGCTCCTCCGACTCATTTGGGCGGTGTAGATCATGATCATCGTGCTGCTCGGCCCGCCCGGCGCGGGAAAGGGAACCCAGGCCGACAAGCTTGCCGCTCGCCTTGGCATCCCGAAGATCGCCACTGGCGACGTACTCCGCGCGGCGGTGCGTGACGGGACGAAGCGCGGCCTCGAAGCAAAGTCGTACATGGACCGGGGCGACCTCGTGCCCGATTCGGTCATTCTTGGTATCCTTCAGGATGTGATGACTTCGCCCGCCACCTCCAAGGGGGCGATTCTCGACGGTGCCGTGCGCACGGTACCGCAGGCCGAAGGACTTGGCACAATGCTGGGCGAGATCGGCAAGAAGGTGGACAACGTGCTGCTGTTCGATGTCGACGACGATGTGCTGGTGAAGCGGCTGAGCACACGCACCGTCTGCCAGGGGTGCCAGACGCCCCATATGGGGTGTGATCCCGGAGCCGAATGCGCGAAATGCGGAGGAACGCTGGTGCGCCGCAAGGACGACGAACCCGAAGCGGTCCGCAACCGGCTCGAGGTCTACAGAAGGCAGACCGAGCCTGTGATCGGGTGGTACGGGGAGCACAAAATGAAAGTCCGCAAAGTCGACGCGGACGCGCCGGTGGATGAAGTGACTTCGCGCGCGCTCAAGGCACTCAAGAAATGATTCAGATCAAGTCGCCGCGAGAGATCGAGATCATGGCGCGCGGTGGCGAGATACTAGCGGCGACCGTGCGGCTGCTGGAGAAAAGTGTGCGTCCCGGAATGGCGACCAGCGAGCTGGATACGATCGCGGACGATTTCATCCGCGGTCATCCGGGCGCGACACCGGCTTTCAAGGGTCTGTACAACTTTCCGGCGAGCATCTGCACCTCGATCAACCAGGAGATCGTGCACGGCATTCCCTCCAGGAAGCGGGTGATCGAAGAGGGCGATATCGTCTCGATCGACATCGGCGTCAGGCTCGAAGGATACTATACCGATTCGGCGACGACGGTCGCTGTCGGAAGGATCGATGCCGAATCAAAGAGGCTGCTCGACGTAACGAAGGCCGCCCTGGCGGCGGGCATTGAGGCGGCGACGACCGACAATCACCTCGGCGACATCGGAGCAGCGGTTCAGGGCGTCGTCGAAGCGGCGGGGTTCAGCGTGGTGCGCGATCTCGTCGGGCACGGAATCGGGGTCGGGTTCCACGAGGAACCGCAGGTGCCCAACTACGGGAAGCCGAAGCGCGGTGTCAGGCTGCAGCCCGGATTGACGATCGCGATTGAGCCGATGGTCAACATCGGGAAGCCGGGAACGCGGACGATGCCCGATCGCTGGACGGTCGTGAGCGTTGATGGAACCCGCTCGGCGCACTTCGAGCATACCATCGCGGTCACGGAGAACGGACCGCGGGTTCTTACCGCGTTGGCGAACGAGCCCGTCGGCGCGGCCGCTCGCTAGCTCAGAGAGCTCTCGACCCGGCCAGCCACTTTCGCTGCGAGCTCAGCGACTTTCTTCACCAGCTCTCGGGACTCGTTGGCCAGATTTGTCCCTTTCGAGCGATCCTCGAGCGCTGACACGTTGACACGGACGTTGTAGTCCGCGCCCTTGCACGCCGCCTCGGCGAGCAGTGCCGCCACGCCGGCATCGGTCACCGCATTGGTGTTTCCTTTCTCCGCCACGAGGGCCGCGATCTGCGCGACCTCCAGCGATGCTCGCGCCGTTTCCAGGGGAACTTCAGCAGCCTTGAGCAAGGCGTTGGTCACCGCCTCGGTCCGCCGTGCCGCTGCGTCCGCCGGCTCCTTCGGCAGCTTGTGGGCTTCCGACACCAGCGAGTACGCTTCCGCATCGCGCTTTACCAGCGAAGCGAGCGTGTTGCCGAGCGACACGGCCTTGAGCGCCGCCTCCTTCATTTCAGCATCGACGGCGGCGTATTTCTTTTTCCCAATCGTGAGGCCCGCCACCATCTGCGCGAGGGCGGCGGCCAGCGCGCCGGCGTGCGCGGCGACGCTTCCACCGCCCGGCACCGGATTCGATGACGCGACGGATGCGAGGAATCCGCTCACGCTCTCACCGCCGCTCATCACTTCGCGCACCTGGCGCTCGAGCACCTGCGCGGGCGCGAACTGTCGCAGCTGAAGGTGACTGGCCGCCGTGTCGAACAACACCTTCTCGGGAACGAGTCCGACGATCTCGCTCCACGTAACCTGCGCGCCCTCCGCCTCTGCTCGGGCCTTAACGAAATCGAAGGCGTTGTGCAGCGGAGTCTTCTCGGTGTCGACGAGATTCATCGACACCTGCGCCTGTCCATCCACCTCCAGCCCAAGCCCCTTTACATACCGAAAGCCGCCCGAGGAGCCGCGAACGGCCTTGGCGACGTTCTTGGCAACCTGAAGGTTCGACGCCGGGCCAAGATAGACGTTGTAGGCGACCAGAAAGGGCCGCGCGCCGATCGCGATCGCGCCGCAGGTGGGATGAATTTTCGCGGGACCGAAATCGGGCGCGCGCGCCGGATTCTTCCCCAGCTCCTCGCGCAGTCCCTCGAACTCACCCCTGCGAACGTCGGCGAGGTTCTCACGGGCCGGCGTGGTTGCGGCGCGCTCGTACAAATAGACCGGGATCTCCAGCTCGCGTCCCACGCGTTCGCCGAGCTGCCGGGCGAGTGCGATACAGTCCTCCATCGTCGATCCCTCGAGCGGGATGAACGGAACGACGTCCGTGGCTCCTATGCGGGGGTGCTCGCCAGTGTGCTTACAGAGATCGATTCGCTCGGCCGCGGCGCGAATCCCGGCGAATGCGGCGTCAACGGCCGATTCAACCGGAGCGACAAACGTTATGACGGACCGGTTGTGCGACGCGTCCGACGACACATCGAGAACGGAAACACCCTCGACTGCCGCAATCGCGTCGCGGATTGCGGCAACCACTTCCGGACGACGCCCTTCGGAAAAGTTGGGAACGCATTCGATCAGCTTCATTCAGTCATTCCCTTGGCTCATGTTGGCGCGTCTGACCGTCTGCAACAGCCAGGCGTGCATTGCCGGATTCCCGGCGACAAACGCTCCCCCCTGAAGCTGCGCGGCGTTGCCATCCAGATCCGTGATGATGCCGCCGGCTTCCTGCACCATCAGGATCCCGGCCGCCACATCCCAGGGTGCGAGCGTCAGCTCCCAAAACGCATCGAATCGGCCGCACGCGACGTTACAGAGATCGAGCGCGGCCGAGCCGGCGCGGCGAATCCCGGCTGTCCCGCGCATCACCAAACTGAACTGCTCAACGTAGAGTGGCAACACGTCGAGGGCCTTGAATGGGAAGCCGGTACCGATCAGCGCCCTTCCAGGCTCTCTCAAACTCGAGACCTTGATGCGCTTTCCGTTCATGAACGCACCAGCACCTCGCCTGGCGGTGAATTCCTCGTCGCGAGCCACGTTGAGGACGACTCCGGCGACCGGAGCCCCGTCCCGCGCGACGGCGATCGAGACCGCGTATTCCGGGTAGCCGTGCAGGAAGTTGGTCGTCCCATCGAGTGGGTCCGCGATGACGACGATTCCCTTGCCGGAGAGCGCTGTCGGTGTGAGCTCTTCACCGAGTACGGCTGCACTCGGCAGTCGCCGCTTCACAATGGCGACGATCTCCAGCTCGGACGCTTTGTCTACGTCACTGACGAAATCCGAATGGCCCTTCGACTCCCAGACGAGCTTTTCGCGGCCACCTGTCGCGTCGCGAATGATGCGAGCAGCGGCGTGAGCCGCCTCGAGAGCCGCGGCAAGCAGCTCTTCATCGCCTGAATCAGTTGGTGAAATTGCTTGCAACTCGTCTCACTCGCTCTTTAATTTCGCTCAATGTCCCGCATCTTCAGCGGCATTCAGCCCTCCGGCTCGCTGCACATCGGAAATTACCTCGGAGCCGTCAAGAACTGGGTTGATCTGCAGCATAAGTACGAGTCGTTCTTCTGCATTGTCGACTACCACGCCATCACCGTTCCGTTCGAGCCGGCCGATTTGCGCGCTCGCACGGCCGACATGGCGTTGTCACTGCTAGCCGCCGGCCTCGATCCGGAGAAATGCACGCTGTTCGTGCAGTCGAGAGTGCCGGAACATACCGAGCTAGCCTGGATATTCAACACTCTGACGCCCTTGGGTGAGCTCGAGCGGCAGACTCAGTTCAAGGAGAAAGCCAGCCGGGAAGAGAGCGTTCCCGCCGGCTTGCTCAACTATCCGGTGCTTCAGGCGGCCGACATCCTGTTGTATCGGGCTGAGCTGGTGCCAGTCGGTGAAGACCAGATACAGCATCTGGAGCTGTCGCGGGAGATCGCCCGAAAGTGGAACGCGCGTTTTGACCAGCAACCCGTTGCAGAAAACGTCAGGCGAGCGATAGAAGGCGAGCCTCGGGGCTTCTTTCCCGAGCCGAAGCCTCTGCTCACTCCAACGCGGCGCGTGATGGGCCTCGACGGTCAGGCCAAGATGTCGAAGTCGCTCGGCAACACCGTCGAGCTGCTCGAGGATCCTGCTTCGATATGGGAGAAGCTGCGGCCGGCGGTGACGGACCCCAAACGCGTACGTCGCACGGACCCCGGTACTCCCGAAGTCTGCAACATTTATCACCTGCACAAGGCGTTCAGCCCGCCCGCGACCGTCGAGCACGTCGCCGTGCAGTGCAGGACCGCCGGCTGGGGATGCCTCGACTGCAAGAAGGTGCTTCACGAATCGATGGAGAAAGAGCTGGCGCCCATTCGCGCCCGCGCCAAGGAGATTGCCGGCGAGCCGGGGAAGATGCTCGAGACATTGGCGGCGGGCGCGGAACACGCACGCGCGGTAGCGCGGCAAACCATGGGCGAGGTGAAGACGAAGATGGGGTTGGCCTAACCGCCGCGCATGGCTGACGCAGAGGCCGTCCGGCGCGCGAAGGTTCTGCTGGACGAGCTATCGAAGACGCCCAGGTTTGCCGGAAGCCCGGAAGAAGGGAAGGCGCGAGCGAGGTGCAGGGAGGAGCTCGAGAGCGCCGGGTTCTCCTGCAAGGATCTTCCATTCGAGTACTCCCAGTGGCCGGGTCGATGGGGCCCGCCGATCGCCGCGTTCATCCAGGCCGCTACAATTCTCGTAGTAGGACATATGGCGGTACAGCACGGTCCCCTCTGGGCTCTCGTAGTCGGTGCGGCTATGGTCAGCGCGCTGATGTTGATTTCGGCCGACGCGAAACGCCGCTGGACAGCGCGGTTTCCGTGGCAGCGCGCGAGGTCGGTGAACCTCGAAGCCAGGCGCGGCAATCCGCAGGTATGGCTGGTTGCACATATAGACTCGAAATCGCAGACGGTGCCGATGCTGCTGCGGATAGCGAGCTCAGTCGGCCTGGGATTGGTCACTGCGTCGGCGTTCGTGATAATTCTGCTCTCTCTCGTCGGGGCCAGCCCGCCCGAATACGCGTGGCACGCACTCGCACTCGCAGCGGTCTTCGGAGCGCTTCCATCGATGCTCTGCTTCGTTCGCAATGAATCCCGTGGCGCGCTCGACAATGCGAGCGGGGTAGCAGCCGTGCTGATCGCCTCGCAGACTGTACCCGCGACACGGGACCTGGGCGTTCTCATCACGAGCGGTGAGGAGCTCGGGCTGGCGGGTGCGCGGGCATGGGCCGCCGCGGCGAGTCCGGGAATGCTCATCGTCAACTGCGACACCGTCGACGACAGAGGCAGCTGGCGTTGCATGTACACGGGGCCAAAGCCCGCCAGAATCGCGGGGGCGGGGGAAACAATTGCGGGAAAACTGGGGTTAAACCTCGCTGTCGGGCGTATGATCCCGGGAATCCTTGCCGATAGCATGGTGTTCGCCGACCGGGGTATCGAATCGGTGACGATCAGCCGGGGAAATCTTTCGACTCTCGCGCGCATTCACACACGGCGCGATAATTCCAATGCAATCGGAGGGAGCGGCGTCGCGGATGCTGGCGCGTTGCTCTCTTCCCTAGCCAAGGAACTCGGCTGATGGCGCTACTGATTCTTGCGTGCGTGATCATTCTGTCGGAGATACTCATCGTCCTCGGCCTGCCCGGGCTATGGATAATGGTGGCGACGGCGGTCACCTATAACTTGATGGTCCCGGGCGAGCCAATCGGCTGGTTCACGCTCGTTGCGGTCGCCGTCCTGGCCCTGGTGGCGGAGCTGCTGGAGTTCTCGCTCGCCGGGAAGTACGCCCGCAAGTACGGCGGTTCGCGCCGGGCTGGGTGGGGAGCGATCATTGGTGGAATCGTCGGAGCTATGGTCGGGTTTCCTGTCCCCATTGTCGGACCGGTGATCGGTGCATTCGTCGGGTCGTTCGTGGGTGCGCTGGTAGCTGAGCTGACCGGCGGCTCCAGCGCGGGGGATGCGACCCGGGTTGCCAAAGGAGCCCTCATCGGGCGGGCGGTGTCGACGGCGCTAAAAATCGGAATTGGGTTCGCGATCGGAATCTGGATCTTCATTGCGGCCGCGAGATGACTCACTGATGCCCACACAATCATGAGCGACAGAGGCAACACAGCGGAAAAGGCCGAACCTGCCCCGGTGGAAACCATCGAGGGGAAGTACGTCTACTGCATCATCCGGAATGACCGGTCGCGCGATTTCGGCGAGATCGGCATCGGGGGCGGCGCGCGAGTCTACACCGTCAGCCACAACGACCTGGCGGCTGTGGTCAGCGACACGCCGATCGTGATCTACGATCCTACGCGCGAGAACGTTCTGGCGCACGAATTCGTGAACGAGACGGTGATGCGCGAATTCACCCTCATTCCGATGTCGTTCGGCACCGTGTTCCGCTCGGACAACGACGTGGAGGCACTGCTCAAATCGACTTATCAGGCGTTCACTGACGTGCTCGACAAGATGCAGGACAAGATCGAGTTCGGGCTCAAGATCCTGTGGGACCGCGACAATGTCGTGGCCGCGATCGAGCGCGAAAACGACGAGATCCGGCGCCTCAAGGACGAAATCACGCGCAACGCCGCGTCTTCGACGTACTTTGCGCGGATGCAGCTGGGCCGTCTCGTTGAAGCGGCAATGGAGGAGGCGAGCAACCGCTACGTGACGCACGTCCACGAGCAGCTCAAGGACGTCTCCGTTGCCAGCCGCAGCAACAAGGTGATCGGCGACCGCATGATTCTCAACGCCGCGTTTCTCGTCGATCGTAGAGCCGAGAAAGCGTTCGACGAAAGGGTGAAGGAGATCAGCCGGCAGTACGAGGATCTGCTGACCTTCAAGTATACGGGGCCCTGGCCACCGTACAACTTCGTGAACATCAAGCTCAAGCTGGAGAAAGCGACCTAGCGGTCTATCACCATGGGACTCCTGACCAATATTCTATTGGCGCCGTTTCTCGCGCCTGT
>JANMMF010000029.1:0-4438 GCA_031372985.1 Gemmatimonadota bacterium | reverse complement strand
GCCAGCAGCGGCACGTTGAGCTCGTCGGCGAGGTTCTTTCCCCCACCCTCCCCGAAAATGCGGTGCTTGTTCTGGCAGTGCGGGCAGATGAAGTAGCTCATGTTCTCGACGACTCCGAGCACCGGCACCGCGACCCTCTCGAACATCTTGGCGCCGCGGAGCGCGTCGCCCGCGGCGACTTCCTGCGGCGTCGTAACGATGATCGCGCCGTGAACCATCGTCGCCTGAACGAGCGAGAGCTGGGCGTCGCCGGTCCCAGGTGGCATGTCGACGAGGAAATAATCGAGCTCGCCCCACTGCACGTCGCGCAGAAACTGGGTGATGATCTTCATGATGATCGGCCCCCGCCAGATCGCGGGCTGGTCGCGCTCGATCATGAATCCAAGGCTCATGATTTTGACGCCGTGGGCCTGGAGCGGGATGATCTTCTCGTTCTCTACGGGTGGCGCCGCATTGACGCCCATCATGCGCGGGATGTTCGGGCCGTAGATGTCGGCGTCCATCAGACCGACGCGCGAACCCTGCTTCGCCAGCGCGATCGCGAGGTTGGCCGCCACGGTCGATTTGCCGACCCCACCCTTTCCGCTCGAGATCGCGACGATGTTGCCGAGGTGCGGGTAAGCGATGGGCGTGGGTGCGGGAACAGCAGCCCGCTGCGACTGCGGCTCCTGACCCATCACCGGCAGTGTGCGAGACGAGGCACTCTTCGCCGGCGCGGGCTTCTGCGGCTGAGACGCGTCCTTCACGTCCACGCGAACATCGGTCACGCCGGGAACCTGCTGCAGTGTTTGTCTGACTTCGCGCACGACGGTAGCGTCGTCGTCCGCGCTCAGGAAAAGACTCAGCCTTACCTTGCCGTCGATTGTCGTGGCAATGTCTCGGATCATCTCGGCTTCGAGCACATTCGTGCCGACGCGGTTGTTACGGATGCGCGAGAGAGCATCCGTTACGCGCTCCTGGAGATTGGCGGTCATCCGGTCGATTCTTCGGTGGCGAGAACGGTTTTGAGCTCCGAGACCTTCAGCTTGAGCTGCGTTTCGATGCCCTGAATGAAGGTGGCGGGCGAACAGTTGCAATCCGGGCAGCCGCCCTTGATGAACAGCACGGCGGTGCCGGTTGCCGGATCGAACGTCTGCAGCTCGATCGCACACTGTTCGATCCTCAGGATCGGCAGAATCCTGACAAGCTCCTGACGGATGTGGTGCTCGATATCGACTTGCGGGCGGGATCGTTTGCGGCGGAGAACGCTCATGTCCGCAAGTTAGGCGGCGGAAGCGGGACTTGCTACGGCCTTTCTACGCCACGCCCTCCTTGTCCTCTGCCCGCAAAAACTCCCTCGCCGCCGCGACGACCTTGTGCCGCACTGACTCGATATTCCCGTCGATCAATGCACCCGCCGCCCGCGCATGTCCGCCGCCGCCAAACTGCTTCGCGAACTTGTTCACGTCGACATCGCCTATGCTGCGAAACGAAACCTTCACCTTGTCGTGACCGAGGTCGCGGAAGAAAAGCGCCAGTCTGGTCCCCCCTATCGATCGGGGATGTTCGGCGATTCCTTCCAGGTCCTCCGACTTGAGCCCGTACTGCTCGGCCGCGCCCGCCGCGACTGAGATCCACGAAATCCCGTACTCGGGGTCGACCTCCAGTGTCGCCAGCGCATCGCGCAATAGATGCAGGCGGCCCACCGGCATCGACGCGTAGAGACGCCCGTACATCTCCTCCGGTTCGACGCCCGACGCGATCAACTGACCGGCGATGCTCAGGCAGCGCGCGGTGGTATTGCTGAATCGGAATCCACCAGTGTCGGTGAGCAGTGCGACGTACAGCGAGCGCGCGATATCGGGCGTGATCTTGAGATCGAGACACGTCGCGACATCGTAGATAAGCTCTCCCGTCGCGCACGCCGTCGTGTCCGTCACCATCAGCGTGCTTGGCGGCTCGTCGCTCGGCAGGTGGTGATCGATCACCAGCTTCGGAATCTTGAGCCTGCGTACCGCCTCAGCGAGGACGCCGAGCCGTTTGACGTCGGAGATGTCGAGCACGACTAGCACATCTGCGTCGCTCAGTCCCTTGGCGCCCATCGCACTGGCGTCGCGAACGTCGTCGCCGAGGAGGAACTTGTACATCTCGGGCCACGGCGTCGGGTTCACGATCTTGGAGCGGATACCGAGCTGACCGAGCAAACGCGACAGCGCCGTCTCGGATCCGCAGCCGTCCCCATCGGCATTGATGTGGGTCGACATAGCGACAGAGCGCCCCGCGCGGAGCTCCTGCGCGAGACGCCCGATCGACTCCCGTCGCTGCTGGGGGACGCTTAGAAGGTCAAGCACTGCCTTCCGCTTTGGCCAGCTTCGAATGCTTCCTGCTGTACAGGAAATAGATCGCGAGCCCGATAATCATCCAGACGATGAGCCGTTCCCAGGTCGCCCATGGCAGGCTCGTCATCATGTAGCCGCAGATCAGGATTCCGAGGATCGGAACCAGTGGGACGAACGGCGTCCGGAACGGCCGGGCCAGATTTGGCGACTTGTAGCGCAGCACGATGATGCCCGCGCAAACGATGACGAATGCGAGCAGCGTTCCGATCGACACCAGCTCGCCGAGCAGGCCGATCGGAAAGAGTCCCGCCACGACACCAGCGACGACTCCGGTGAGGATCGTGGTGACATATGGCGTCTTGAACTTGGGATGGACTTTCCCGAAGACAGGCGGGAGCAGTCCGTCGCGCGCCATCGAATAGAAAATGCGCGGCTGGCCCATAAGCATTACCAGCACCACTGACGCCAGTCCCGCGATTGCTCCGACGTTGATGATCGAGCCAAGCCAGGCGAGCCCAGGTCCGGCCTTCTCGATCGCGACGAACACCGGATGCGGAACATCAAGCTCGGTATAATGCGCGAGCCCGGTCATGACGAGCGCCATCAGGATGTAGAGAACCGTGCAGATCGCCAGCGAGCCGAGAATTCCGATGGGCATGTCTCGCTGCGGATTCTTCGCCTCCTGCGCCGCTGTAGATACCGCGTCGAATCCTATGTAGGCGAAGAACACGACCGCCGCGCCACGCACGATTCCGCTCCAGCCGTAATGGCCGTACTCGCCGGTGTTGGGTGGAATGAACGGATGCCAGTTCTCCTGGTTCACGTACATGAAGCCGAATCCGATCACGAGCAGCACGATCGTGATCTTGAGGATCACGATGAAGTTGTTGAAGCGGGCTGATTCCTTGATGCCGATGACGAGCAGCGTCGTCATCAAAGCGATCAGCACCATCGCGGGAAGATTGACTATCGCGCCGGTCTGGGAGAATCCGGCTGGTGAGATGATCGCTTGCGTCACCGGGTCAAGCTTGGCGATCTCATGGTACGCCAGGGGCGCATTGGTGAACGCCGCCGGCATGTGAATCCCGATCTGCTCCATGAACGCGGTGAAATAGCCGGACCATCCCACCGCCACTGTGGAAGCACCGAATAGATACTCGAGGATCAGGTCCCAGCCGATGATCCAGGCGACGAATTCACCGAGCGTCGCGTAGCCGTATGTGTAGGCGCTGCCGGCGATGGGAATCATGCTCGCGAACTCGGCGTAGCACAGCCCAGCGAAAAGGCATCCCAATCCGGATACAATGAATGAGAGGACGATTGCTGGTCCGGCATACTGTGCCGCGGCGGTACCGGTCAGAACGAAAATGCCGGCCCCGATGATGGCCCCGATGCCCAGCGTGGTGAGGTTCAGCGCGCCGAGAGCGCGCCGGAGGGTGTGCTCCGTGGATTCACCCGCCGCCTCTGCCTGCAGGACAGCGATGCTCTTCTTCGTCCATAAGCCCATTGGAAAGCTCCGAAAACGTGGGTAGACTGACGACCGGACTTTTAAAGATTCGACACTGCTGAGTCGCCAGAAGTTGTGACGACCCGCGAAGCAATGTCAAGGAAACAACTACACCGAGTAGTTGGGCGCCTCGCGGGTGATCGTAACGTCGTGGGGGTGTGATTCGCGCAGACCGGCCGCCGTGATGCGGACGAATTCAGCTTCGGTGCGCAGCTGTTCGATGTTCGAGCAGCCGACGTATCCCATTCCACTGCGAAGTCCACCGACCATCTGGAACAGCACGTCGCTCACGGGACCCTTGTAGGGAACCCGTCCCTCGATCCCCTCCGGGACCAGCTTCTTCGCCGACATCTCGCCTTCCTGGAAGTATCTGTCGGCGCTGCCATCCTGCATCGCGGAGAGGCTGCCCATGCCGCGGATCATCTTGAAGCGGCGGCCCTCGAGAAGGAGCGATTCGCCCGGACTCTCCTCAGTTCCAGCGAGCATGGATCCCATCATCACGCTTTGCGCGCCCGCGGCGAGAGCTTTCACGATATCGCCGGAGTACTTGATGCCGCCGTCGGCAATGACCGGGATGTCGCCGGCTCCCTCGACCGCGTCGAAGATCGCGGTG
>JANMMF010000016.1:0-23933 GCA_031372985.1 Gemmatimonadota bacterium | reverse complement strand
GGCGCTTTTCTCTCTGGCGGAATCGATTCGTCGACGGTCGTTGCGTGCATGGCACGACAGATGGATAGGCCCGTCCAGACGTTCTCAATCGGCTTCGAAGAGGAAGGCTTCAACGAAGCACCGGACGCTGCCATTGTTGCTGCAGCGCTTGGAACCGAGCACACGGAGTTCATCGTGCGCCCGGACGCCGACCGCTTGATCGAGGACGTGGCCCGCATCTTCGACGAGCCATTCGCGGATTCGTCGGCCCTTCCCACCCTTCTCGTCTCACAGCTGGCGCGTCGGCATGTGACTGTGGCGCTGTCCGGCGACGGCGGAGACGAGCTGTTTGGCGGGTACACGCGATACAACGACATGGCGCGCCGGATGGAGCTTCGGCCCGCCGCGCTACGCAGAGCAGTGGGCGCATTCGCGCGACGGATGCCCCACTCGAGTCCAGGGCGCAATCGGCTGCTCGACTTGTCGCGCGAGCGGCACGGTCGATACACGACCACGATGGCGGCGGCCCTTCCGCTGCAGGACGGCGGATTCGCCCGGGCGAATCTCGCCGCGGAGGCGGGCGACTTCGAAGATCTGCTCCGCCCGCTCTTCGAGGAAGCGGCAATTCGAGACTTCCCCACGCAGATGATGCTCGCCGACATCATGAGCTACCTCCCTGGGGATATTCTCACGAAGGTCGATCGCACGACGATGGCGACCTCGCTCGAAGCGCGTGTTCCGCTGCTCGATCACAAGCTCGTGGAGTTCGCCGTGTCGCTGCCGAGCTGTTTGAAGATGCGCGACGGTACGGGCAAGTGGCTGCTGCGGCGGGCGGTCACCGACCTGGTTCCTCCACAGGTGCTTCAGAAGCCGAAAAAGGGGTTTAGTCTGCCTATCGGGCGTTGGTTCCGCGGAGAATTGCGACACAGAGTCGACGCGCTCTGCGAGGCGAATGGACGAATCCACGAGTACGTCGACCCGAACGCCGTTCGTCGCCTCGCAGCGGAACATCTCTCAGGCCGACGCGACCACGGTGGACTAATTTGGCGCCTGATTGTCCTGGACCTGTGGTTCGGTTTTCTGGATTCGGGCGAGCTTGCGCAACCGTCGCTTACTGATTCGAGCATCGTGTTGGCCGCGTCCTGAAACCATGAACGTTTCCGGGATCCACCACCCCATCGACAGACCCCGTCATAGCCCGCTGAACACGTTCAAGCGGACTGTGAAGGAGGCCGTAAAGCAGACTGTGATTTCGCGCTGGATGTCCTCGGCGTGGACACCTCTCATTCGTGACCGCGCGCCGTTCGTGATGTTGCATCGTTTCGCCGAGCCGGAGCACGGTCTATTCGGTCACGACCGCACGCTTTTCAGGCGCGCGCTGGAACGGCTCCGCCGTGACGGGTATGCGATGCTGACTGTCACGGAGGCCGTGCACCGCCTCACTGAAGGGAGGGGATTTCCAAGGCGGTCGGTGGTATTCACGATGGACGACGGATATCGGGGCGCACTGGAGCAGTCCGTCGACCTGTTTCAGGCGTACGATTGTCCATTGACCGTCTTCGTGACGACGGGATTCGTTGACGGCAGCTGCTGGCTCTGGTGGGACCAAATCGAGTACGTGTGTCTGGGCAGCCGGCGGACATCAATCGACGTCGGCTGGAACGATTCGATCGTGCGCCTGGAGCTCGGCGACCACCGCACGACCATCGACACTCTTCTTCAGACGTGCGCGTGGTGCAAGACGCTGCCCGATGAGGAGAAGTGGCGGTTCATCCGGTCTCTCGCCGACGCCGCCGAGGTCGAGATTCCGGCGCGAGCGCCCGCGCAGTACGCGCCACTGACGTGGTCCGAGATGCGCGCGCTCGAGGGAAAGGGAATCGCCTTCGGCCCGCATACCGTGACGCATCCGATTCTTCCCAAGGTCGATGACCGACAAGCGGAGTGGGAGATCGCGGAATCATGCGCGCGAGTCAGGGGAGAGCTGGCCCGACCCGTGGAGGTCTTCGCCTACCCGAACGGCGCGTATGGTAGCCGCGAGACCGACATTCTCGCGCGAGTGGGAATGCAGGGTGCGGTGACGACCCGCGGAGCATACGCCTCCTCGGCGGAGACCGACGTTGCCAGCGCGTCGAGATTCGCGATCCCACGATTCGGATATCCAGAAACGCCAGATGCGCTCGTAATGATTACGTCCGGTTTCAGAAGCATCGGGCTATCGTTCGCCGGTTTGCGCGGGAACCACATTGCGAGGGACGAGCGCCTATGAGCGGGGTCCAGCTGGTTACCGAGGCCGAGCCGATCGAGCGTCGAGCCATGGCGCCTCGATCCGCGGCACGAATCCGGATCGCCTACTGCGTCGCGCGAATGGATCACGGTGGCACCGAGTTGAACGCGGTTCGGACCGCCGAACGACTCGACCACGATCGTTTCGATGTGACGGTTGCATCGTTGGTGGAAAGCGGCCCGTTGCTCGAGCGCTACGCCAGCGCCGGGATCCCCGTCGAACGGTTCCCGATCACGAGCCTGTATAATCGGACCGCGCTGCGAGAAGGAATACGGTTGTACCGGTTCCTTGTTGCGGAGCGCATCGAGATTCTGCACTGCCACGACATGTACTCGAACGTCTTCGCCGCGCCCTGGGCTCGGTTGGCTCGGGTGCCCCTGGTGATTGCAAGTCGGCGATGGATCCATCCGGTCTCAGATCGGCGATTGGAGCTCGCGAACCGCGTTGCGTATCGACTCGTGCATCGAGTCCTGGGAAATAGCCGCGCAGTCACCCAGCTCCTTCGCGACGGTGACGGCGTCTCGGAGGGTCGGATCCTGTGGGTCCCGAACTTCGTTGAGGAGCGTGCCTTCGAGTCCCCGAGCCCGAGCGCCCGATCATCATTTCGCAATGAGCTCGGGATTCCCGCGAACGCGGAGATCGTGGGGTGCATCGCGCGACTGGTCGATGTAAAGGACCATGGGACATTGCTTCGGGCCATCGGCCTGCTCGCGGCTCGACGGCCATTGCTCCACGTCGTGCTGATAGGCGACGGCCCGTGTCGTCCTGGTCTCGAACGTATCGCTGGGGAGCTCGACATCTCGCCGCGAACGCATTTTGCCGGCGCGCGACCCAATCTTCCCAATCTGCATCATTTCTTCGACGTCTCCGTGCTCGCATCGCTGACGGAAGGGTTTCCAAACTCACTTGTCGAAGCGATGGCAGCCGGACGACCAATCGTTGCGACGAACGTTGGTGGCAATTCAGACGCGGTTCGGCCGTCGACGGGAATGCTCGTTCCCCCCAGCGATCCGAACGCCTTTGCGAGCGCTCTGGAGCGGGTACTGGCCGACAAGGACTTGCGGCGACAAATGGCGGCGGCGGCGGTGAGAATCGCCCGTACCGAGTACCACGTTGACGCCGTAATCCCTGGCTTGGAAGCGATCTATGTGCGGCTCCTCGAGCGACGGACGGCGTCGTGAGGCTCCTGGGTCTGTCACCGGCGCGCATTTTCTCGGGCTTCGAGGCGTCTTTCTTCGGCGCGGTCGAGCATCAGGGCGTGTCTGTCGAGCGTGTAGCCGTTGAAGTCCCATGGTTCAAGCTGCTCGCGACGCTGGCCAGTGCGCGGTTGCCGAAATCCGTCTGGGGCAATAAGCGCGATCGGATGTATCACACTACGACCACGGCCTTTCGCGTAAAGTCCGCGACAGCACAACGATACGTGCAACAGCACGCGTCGAACGTCGACGCGGTGTACCAGGTTGGCGCACTCTGGAATCCACTCCCTCCTGGCTGTCGCTTGCCCCTGATCCTCCATGTCGACTACACGTCGCTGCTCTCGAAGCGCCGGGGAAGCGGATGGAAGCGCGCCGCGGGACGCGAGCAGGACTTCTGGGTCACAGAGGAACGACGACTGTATCGTGCGGCGACGATCGTGCTGACGACGACTGAAAACGCGCGATCGTCTCTCATCAACGATTACGGTATTAGTCCGAATCACGTCGTGACGGTCGGCGCCGGAGTGAGCGCGCCGTACGATCAACTCGAGCCAGCGCGACTACCAGCCTATGATTCGAAGCGGGCGCTATTCGTCGGCAAGGGATTCCTTGGAAAGGGATTGGACACCCTCCTCGAGGCCTTCCGGAAGGTTCGTGCGCGCATTCCCGACGCGCGGCTGACGGTGGTTGGCCCGCTCACCCTGCCCGAGTCCTCCGAAGGAGTCGACTTCCTCGGCAGGCTCTCCGATCCAAACCGAGTGCGCGACCTCTATTACGAACATGCGCTGTTCGTCA
Organism: Gemmatimonadota bacterium; assembly: GCA_031372985.1. Lineage (GTDB taxonomy): Bacteria > Gemmatimonadota > Gemmatimonadetes > Gemmatimonadales > Gemmatimonadaceae > UBA4720. The sequence goes on along the minus strand of JANMMF010000016.1, from coordinate 19,679 downwards.
TGCCGTCGCGCTACGAACCGCTGGGACAGGTTTTTCTCGAAGCGATGTCCTGCCAGCTGCCGTGCATCGGCACGACGCTCGACGCCATGCCGGAAATGATCGATCATGGGCGCTCCGGGTACCTGATCGAGGCCGGAGACGCGGATGCGCTCGCTGGGCACATGTGCGAGATCCTCGGTAGCCCCACCCGCGCTCGGCAACTCGGACACGCGGCGTTTAGAAAGTTGGAGGCGCATCACACGTGGCCCGCGGTCGGCGAACGGATCGTCGCCGAAATCGATCGCTGCCTGGCTGGTCACGCTTCGCATTCCACCTCACGCGCCCTCGAGGTCGAAGCGGCGCGCGTGCCTGGTTTCTAGATGCGCAGCGTAGCATTCGTTGCCACATCGGTGTGGCTGATCTCATGCACTGGAGAACAAGTGAACGATCCAATGACCCGTTCGGAGCTCACTCGAACCCATTCGGACTCGATTCCGTCCGCAACGTCGGCTCGATTCACCGACGCCCGGATCTACTTTGGGCACCAGTCGGTGGGGGGCAATATCGTCGAAGGGTTGCGTGACCTCGGCGCCGCCCGGGACGGCAGCCAGCTGAGAATCGTTCGATCGCGCGAGCGCAGTTCCAGTGCGCCCGCACTCGTCGAATTCACGATCGGAGAGAATGGTCGCCCTGAATCCAAGATGAAGGATTTCGCCGCGGCGCTCCAGCAGATTGACGACGGCGGAGCGGCGATTGCCATCTTCAAGTACTGCTACCTCGACATTACCCCCGAGACGAACGTCGAGCTGCTCTTCGCGAGTCATCGTGACGCACTGCGCGAGATGCGGGCCCGACATCCGAATCTGACATTCGTGCACGTGACCGCGCCGCTTACGCGACTCGAGTCCGGGCCACGCTTTCTCGCGAAGCGCCTTCTCGGCAAGCCGACGACTCGCGACGCGAATGCGAGGCGGAACAGGTTCAATGCAATGCTCCGCGACGAATACGCGGATGAGCCCATGTTCGACCTCGCGAGGGTCGAGTCCACGCGTCCCGACGGGTCGAGATCCTTCTTCAACGAGGGCGCCGACGTCGTGTACACGCTCGCGCCCGAGCTGACGGATGATGGCGGGCACCTCAACGCGGCAGGACGGCGCGCGGCGGCAGAGGAATTCGCCGCGGTCATCGGGCGCGTCGTCGCGGAGCAGCAGCTCGTGACCCAACGCGCGACGCCTTAACGCCGATATGGACATCATCGTACTCGACGGAAACGAGAATCAAGCGGTTGCAGCCGTGCGTTCGCTCGCAAGCGCTGGCCATCACGTCACCGTCGGATCGTCCGCACCGTGGTCAAAGGCGGGCTGGTCGCGAGGGTGCAGCGCGACGTTCGGCTATCCGTCGCCCCAGAACGGGACCGACGCGTTCGTTGACGCCGTCGCCCAGGCGGTGAAGCGGCGGCACCAGCCCCTGGTGCTGCCGATGACAGAGCGCACGACTCTGCCGCTTTCCGCAATGCGGGCGCGCCTGCAGGCGGCCGGCGCGCAATTCGTGCTGCCAGCGCACGACGTCGTCCTACGGGCGTTCGATAAGCGCCGGACCACCGAGCTGGCACGGTCCCTCGGTATTCGGGTGCCGGAAACCATCGAGATCACATCGGCGGAGTGCGCTGAGTCGATAGCATCCACACTGCCCTATCCGGTGGTATTGAAGCCGTGTACGTCCGAAGAATGGACGTCATCGGGAACCCGTGCGACCGGAGCGCCGCTCTACGCGCGCGATGAGGGCGAGTTCCGGACAGCATACACTCGAATGAGCGCGCGATGCGGCTCCGTGCTCGTGCAGGAGTTCATCGAGGGCAGCGGCGTGGGCTATTTCGCCCTCATGCGACACGGTGATCTGCGCGCCGAATTCGCGCACCGTCGCCTCCGGGATGTGCGGCCGACAGGATCCGGGAGCTCCCTGCGCGTGAGCACGACAGCGGACCCGAGAATCAGGAGCGCCGCGCTCTCACTGCTCGAAGCACTCGACTGGCATGGCGTTGCAATGGTCGAGTTCCGCCAGCAGGACGACGGCACACCCGTGTTCCTCGAGATAAATGGAAGATTCTGGAACTCGCTGGCGCTCGCTGTTTATGCGGGCGCGAACTTTCCCGCCTGGGTCGCGGAACTGGCCGCTAGTGGCGATGTGACCGCTCCCGCACCCTATCGTCCCGGCGTGCGTTGCCGCTGGTTCCTCGGCGATGCGCGTCATCTCATCGAAGTTTTTCGGGGCCGTCCCGTGGGCTACCCGGGTCGATTTCCGCAGCGTCTCGAGACGCTCGGATCCTTCCTCCTGCCGGTGGTCGGTACGCGGCACGACAACTTCATGTGGAACGACCCGCTTCCCGAGTTGGGCGACTGGCTCGACTTCCTTGGCCGACGACTGCCCACCGCGCTGCAAGGGAAATGGGCGTGAAGGGCGCGCTCCACGTTCATACGACGTTCTCGGATGGCGAGTTCTCTTTGGGAGAGCTGCGTCTGGTGTATGCTGCCCTCGGTTACCGGTTCGCGTGTCTCGCGGATCACGCTGAATACTTCGACGAGCGGACATTGATACGGTATCGCGCCGAGGCCGACAGTCTTTCGGACGAATCGTTTCGCTTCATTCCCGGCCTGGAGTTCGAGTGTCCAGGTCGAATGCACATTCTCGGATTGGGCATGACCTCGTTGCTGAAGACACGAGAGCCATACCAGGTAATCAGGTCCATCGGGGAGCAGGGGGGCATCTCGGTCATCGCGCATCCGCGCGCAAAGGACTTCGGTCGCATCGAGGAGCTCGCGTCTACCCCGACGGGTATCGAGGCGTGGAACTCCAAGTACGACGGTCGCTACGCGCCGCGGATCGAGACCTTTGAGCTGATACGGCGAGTGCGCGATCGCCATCCACACGTTCGTGCGTTCTACGGGCAGGACCTGCACTTCCGGAAGCAGTATACCGGCCTGCACGTCGAGCTCCGGAATGCTACACTCGATTCCAAGTCGATCATTTCAGCATTGCGCGAAGGGCGCTACGTCGGGAGGAGCTCCGACCTGCACTTCACTGCGGATGGAAGCCTCGAGCCCTCGGTCGCGAAACGGATCAAGCGTCTGCATCGACGCTCCCGACAAATGCGCGGGCTGGCAGGAGGAACGAAGGAGGTGCTCGACTCGCTCGGACTCACGATCCCTGCAAGACTGAAGACACAGCTGCGGAGACTGTTTTAGTGGCGGCTGGAACGCCGATTCTCATGTACCACGAGCTCGTCGTCGCCGGACGGTCGCTGTGCCGTGTGGAGGAGGGTTACGCACGCTACTGCATTCCGGAGACGGCGCTGGGCGCCCAACTCGCCTGGCTGCGAGCGCAAGGCATTCGCGGTTGCAATATCTCTCAGGCGCTGGAGCTCGACGCGAATGCTCCCGCCGTCGGCATCACGTTCGACGACGGGTGCGAGACCGACCTGTTGTATGCGGCGCCGCGCCTGCTCGATGCGCAATTTAACGCGACCTTGTTCATCGTCACGACATGGGTCGGACAGCGAGGGTATCTCTCGCCCAACCAGTTGCGCGAGCTTCGCGCGCTTGGCTTCGAGCTCGGAGCCCATTCGCGGACGCATGCGTATCTGCCGGATCTCGATGGCGCTTCGTTGCGGAGCGAGATCGAACAGTCTAAGGACGAGTTGGAGCAATGGATCGGCGAGCGGATCGAGCATTTCTCATGTCCAGGCGGTCGATGGAACCGCGAAGTCAGTGCGGTTGCCCGGGAAGCCGGATATCGCACCGTCTCGACAAGTCGAGCTGGAATGCACACGCCTGCGGCGGACCGGTTTTGTCTCCCCCGGACGGCGATCCTCAGCGGAATGCAGGCCACTGAATTTGCCCGAATCTGTCACGGCAATCGCCAATGGCTTCGCGAAGCCGAGACCGCGCTCCTTTCCGGAGCGAAGCGCGTGATGGGAAACGCCTTCTACGAGAACGTCCGCCGAGTCGTCCTGAACCGATGAACGCTCAGGGCCTGGAGGTCAGGTCGAACCAGACCTGCTCCAGTCGATCGGCAAGCCGGCTCCAATCGTAATGCGCGTCGATTACCGTGCGCCCACGTCTCACCATCTCCGCCGCACGCGCCGGATTGCGAATGGTCTCGACGAGGGCCGCAGCCATCTGATCCTCACTCTCGACGACGGAGAGGTCACGGCCGGGCTCGAAGATGAGTCCTTCGCATCCAATCCGCGTTGAGACCACAGGAAGTCCCGACGCAATCGCCTCAAGAATCTTCAATCTGGAACCGCCTCCAATTCGCAGCGGCACAGCCATCACGGCGCTCCGAGCGAGATACGGCCGTACGTCGTCGACATCGGCGTGCAGCTCAACATTCGGCTCCCGCCGAATACGACGGATGAGCGCTGGCGGCGGGTTGCGGCCTACAATGGATAGGTGTGCGTCGGGTTCCGCTGCGAGTACCTGCGGCATGACGCGCGCAAGCAGGACATCGATGCCGTCAAGATTCGGCCTCCAGTCCAGACTGCCCAGGAAAAGAATCTGTTTCGGATCCGCCCGGCGCGCGGCGGGGGTCGAGGCGAAGTACTTCACGTCGACGCCATTGTCCACAACGGCGGCATCCGAGACTCCGAATCGTTCTTTCAGCAGTGCGGCATCGTCGTGACTGACCGCGACCACGCGACTCGCGCGCTGCAAGACGAGCCGCTCGTATTGCTCGTACTTCGCGAACTGGTGTCGGATGAACCGACGCTTGAGCGGGTGCCGTTCGGTTTGATAGAGGCGCTCCCAGATGAGCGACTCGACGTTGTGGGCGGTGACGATGGTGCGCGCGCCGGTTCCGAGCAATGCGTCGGCGTATCCGAGCGCCTCGAATTGAAAGAGGTCGATGTTCTCCGAGTTGGCGAGGCGGCGAATCTCGCTCCGAACAGCCTGGCTGCGGTGGCTGGCAATCGAATACGGAAGTCGTGATGCCATGTTTGCTGCGACGCGGGCATAAAAAGAAAGCCCTCTCTTGTCCCCATGCGGTTTGCCACAAACGCGTATGCGGATCCCGTTCTCGGCGTAGAACGAGCGGGCAACCTGCTCGGCCTGATCGTCCTTGGCGCCCCTGCAGACGTACGTGATCTCGTGTCGCCGCGCCAAAGGCAACATAAGGTTGAGGGTCCTGAGCCAGTTGCCGCCCTTAGGCGGGTAGCCCAGGCCTTCGTTGACGATCACGACCTTCAAAACTGCTCCGATGCTGTGGCCGGGTGTCGAAAGGAACGTCTTCAGCTGATTGGCCGAAGCCGTAATGCTCCGCGCGTTCTACGCGCCAACGCTGACTGCGTGACGCCGCCGTGCACCAGCACCGGGCAGAGTCAAACGCTCCAGTGCGTTGCGTGTTTGGAGCCACTTCCACGTACGGACGAGTCCCTCGCGCAGATCGATGGTGGGATTGTAGCCGATCAAACGACTCGTGCGCTCCAGACTGGCCAATGAGTCGCGCACATCGCCCGCACGCGGCGGCTTGTATTCGGCGGGGATATCGACGCCGGTCACCTCTCTTGCGAGATCGAGCACCATATTGAGGGAGGTCCGACGCCCCGCGCCGACATTCACTGGCCATCCCGACGCCACTTGCGCTGGCGCCGACGCAGCGCGCAGGTTGGCCTGAACGACGTTTGCCACGTAAGTGAAATCCCGCGTCTGTTCACCATCCCCGAACACGGTGACGGGCGTGCCCGTCGATGCAGCCTGGAGAAAGAGCGGAATCACTGCGGCATATGCCGAGAATGGACTCTGTCGTGGCCCGAAGACGTTGAAGTAGCGAAGTGCAACTCCTTCCACCAGTCCACCGCGCGCGTACGAGAGCACGTACTGCTCGCTTGACAGCTTCGAGGCGGCATATGGCGACCGCGGAAGCGGCTCCATTGTTTCGACCTTGGGCAAAGTCGGGGTGTCGCCGTACACGGAGCTCGAGCTCGAGTAGACCACGCGTCGGACGCCAGCGGCACGGCTCGCCTCGAGCAGCCTGACCGTGGCATTGACGTTCGAATCGTGTGAGCCCCACGGATCCTTCAGCGATCTCGGGACACTCGGCAGGGCGGCAAGATGGAACACGATCTCGATACCGTCGACCGCGCGCGCCGAGACGATGGGGTCGCAGAGGTCACCCTCGATGAATTCAATCTCATCCGCCACGGGCGCCAGATTCGCCTCGCTGCCCGTCGAAAGATTGTCGACGACGCGAACGGTGTGACCCAGCCGGACCAACGCTTCAACGAGATGTGACCCAATGAAACCGGCACCGCCGGTCACCAGACATGCGAACTTGCCGCTCAACACTCCGCCTCCACTGCCCTTTGCACAGGGCGATCGTGAGATCCAATTGTCTCGGCGCGATCGCGAGAGAACCGTGTGTCGCGCGCCTCACGGAGTCCGTTATTCAACTTCCGTACGCCATGCTCCGAATTGCATACCGACAGGATGCAGCCGTCTAAGTCACACACCTATCACGGCTTACAGCTCTGGCTTCGAATGGTACGGCGGCGGTTGGCGACTGGAGCCGTTCAGATGATGCAGGTTCGCCACAACAAAGGCGGGTGCCTCTGCACAGTGTCGGATTCGAAAGCACCCCGCTCACACCTGTCAACTCAGGGATCGTTATACGCGGCCAGCGGCGTACATCTGCCGGGTCCCAGGCGGGTCGTTTAGCAGAGTTGTCATGTCGTACTTCCCGCTCGGCAATCGCGGAAGTGCCTGACGCACCTCGATGCGTGCGGGCTGCATATGCCGAGGCAGCTCGAAACGAGCGAACTGCTCAAGGTGGCGCCTCGAGCCTCCGGGTCTGAGAACTACGTACGCGATGATACGTTCACCCCGGATGGGATCGGGTTCGGTCGCGATCGCCGTTTCGAGGATGTCGCCCGAGCCATACAGCACGTCCACGATCTCGTCAGGCCCGATGCGAAAGCCCATCGACTTGATCATCCGGTCGCGGCGCGAGACATAATAAAGAAAACCCTCTGAGTCGCGGCGAACCATGTCCCCGGAATGGACGGCGCGTCCGGGCACGCCGGCACTCTCACGAGAAGCACGAAAGATCGCCGCCGTCAGTTCTTCGTCCTCCCAATAACCTTCGGCCATCGTCGGCCCGGAGAACACCAGCTCCCCGATTTCGCCGGGAGCGCAGAGATTACCGTCATCCCCAACGATCGAGATGGATGCACCGGGGACTTCGCGGCCCATCGAATCCGGATGCGAATCGACTTCATGCGGAGCGAGGAAGGTGCTCCGGAATGTTTCGGTCATGCCATACTGAAGGAAGAGTCGTGCGTGGGGCTGGGCAGCACGGAGCTGCCGCACCGCGTCGACGGGAAGGTGGCCTCCGGCATTCTGGAGAACGCGAAGCGATTCGATCGGTGGCTCGGTAAACGTCGGCGTCGCGAGCAGTTGGAGCCAGAGCGGCGGCACACCGGCCATGACTGTCACGCGCTGCTCGCGCGCTTCTGCGACGATCTTCGACGCCAGCGACGAATTCGAGACAACGAGCGTCGACTTCGTCCAAATGGCGCAAAGGAGCTGGTTCAACCCGTAGACCGAGCTGAATGGGAGGAGGCTGAAGATCCGTTCATCGCTCCCGAGCTCGAGATATCCCGCTACCATCTCGATAGCGGAGAGCATCGCGCGGTGAGAGAAGACTACACCCTTGGGGAGGCCTGTCGAACCCGATGTGAAGATGATCTGCGCGATTCCCCGGTCGCCAGGCGGCCGAGGCGTCCACTCGAGCTCTCTCACATCGGCGATTGTCGGGATGTCGATCAAATCAGCGTCAGTCTCCAGGGCGCGCGGATACTCCGCGAGGAGGGCGGGCGAGGTGAGTAGCACGCGGGCGGCGGATCGGCGGAGGACGTATTCAACTTGTCGCGGCCGCGATCGTTCGTTGACGACGATCGCCACTGCGCCGGCGGCGAGCGCGCCAAAATAGGCGGCGACCCCTTCAGGGCCACGTTCTGCAAGTATGGCGACACGGTCGCCGCTCTTCACTCCTCGATCGACGAGTGCCGATGCTACCGACGACGCCCGACTGCGTAAATCCGTGTAAGTGGTCGTCTGCCCTGACATCGCGATGGCGGTGCGATCGCCTGCCGCCGCAGCGGCTTCCCACAGCAGATCAGCGATAGTACGTGGCTGAACGCTCCGCGTTTTCATGGGCACGAAATCGGCGCTATCCGGCGACCACTTTGATGCTCTCACGGTCCCAGGTGACTGCTGCGCCTCCCTTAAGAGTGCCGTTTCCACTGAGCACCTGCGCGCACTCGTCCATCGACGCTGTGCCTTCCCTGGGAAGACGATGGGTCTGCACAAGCGCGTCAAGATAACGCTCGATACCGCGCTGGGCGGCGAACAGACACGGCGTGCTGTAGATGACGATGGACGCTCCGGCGTCTTCCAGTTCACTGAAGCGCCAGTTCGGAGACTTTCCGCCGTGCAGCTGATTCACCATGATGGGCACGCGCACGTGCGACCGAACCTTGGCGATGGTGTCGAGGTCGCGGATCGCCTCGACCATCACGCCGTCGGCCCCCGCTTCCGCGTATGCTATCGCGCGTTCAATCGCCTCGCCTGGATCTGAGGCGTCGGTGCGTGCGATGACAAAGATGCTGGAGCGGGTCTCGATGACTCTCGACAGCTTGACCAGGTATTCCTCGATCGGAAGAATGATCTTGCCTTCGAAATGGCCGCAGCGACGTGGGCGTTTCTGATCCTCCATCATGACGGCGGACAGGCCGTTCGATTCGAGATTGCGGATGGTGTTGGCAGCGACCACCTCGTCGCCAAAGCCGTCGTCCACGTCGACCAGGATGTGGGTGTTGGGCAGCGCGTGGCGGATCTTTGTCGCGAACTCGGTGATGTCGCGCCAGTTTACATAGCCGACGTCGGGAAGCCCGTAAGCGCTCGCCGAATAGCTGTACCCGCTGCAGAACACACCCTCAAATCGCTCAGCCGCGATCAGCGCTGAAAAGACGTCATAGACGCCGATCAACGGCAGCATGCGCTTTGTCTGTATGCGACGGCGGAACTCGTCGCCCGCTACAGGTCCAGCAAAATACCCTGACATGGTCATATCCTATTTCGAGGTGATCGCCGGCGAAATCGTCAACGGTTCGAGAGAATTCATAGGGCGTCTGCGCTCGGCTACCAGCCGCCGCGCCCGAACAGCATCACGGGAATCGTCATCGACATGATCCGCAGGTCCTCGAGGACGCTCTGACGCTGGATGTACTCGAGATCGTAAGAAACCTTTTGTCGCACATCGTCGAGACACCCATCGTAGGCCTGATTGACTTGCGCCCATCCGGTGATTCCAGGCCTGACGCGCTGCCGCATGTGATATTGCGGAATGTTCTGACGCAGCTCCGCGAATATCGTCGGCCGCTCGGGCCGTGGCCCAACAATGTTCATGTCGCCGCGAATGACGTTGTAGAACTGAGGAAGCTCGTCGAGCCTGGTCTTGCGCAGCACGCGACCAATCGGTGTGGCGCGCGGGTCTTCGCGTGCTGCCCAGACGGCGCGCCCATCCGCTTCGGAGTCGATCGCCATCGACCGGAACTTGTACATCTCGAATGGTTTGCCCCCGTGATCGTGGACGCGACGGTCGTCGGTATCGCTGCGCTTGTAGCGTCGATCGACACCGACTCTCGTTTGCGAATACAGGACTGGACCACGCGACGTGAGCTTCACCAGCAACGCTACGACGACCATCAGCGGCGATGCCGCCACTAGCCCGATCAAGGCAATGGTGACATTTACCACTCGAGTGGCGGTTTCCGACCGCTCGCGCGGTCGCACGTCCACCGACTGCAGCGTGGCGGTAGGCGTGTCGTGAGCCGGCGCGAGCTGGAGCTCGAACCTGGGATTCGCGGGCGGGTACGCGGCCTCCAGCGACTCTCTGGGAGCCGATAGGGCGACTGCCTGGTGCCTCGAAACTGCAGCCTCCATGACTCGACATCCTCGCTGGGGACGGACCTTGCTTCGACTGGGAGGCGAGCCGGGGACTGCATCGCCCATCGACCGGCAATGCAGTCATTGTGCTCAGCGAGTCTAACTTGTTGCATCGTCACAAAACGTTCGCACGCAATCACTTAGAGCAGCGCAGTCGAGCCCTTGGCGTGACCGATCCCGATCGAGATGTAGCGGAAGCCCCACAGTTGGCGGGTGCCCTGCAACACACCTAGTGCAGCGCCTATTACGCGCCTACTTCTACCAGGTCTCTTGTCAGGTCTCTTGTCGACGTCGCGTCGTCGAGGGCGTAGCCTGCGGAGTACGCCGTGTAGTACTGAAATTCTCCGTACGCGGGTACGTCGTTCAGAACGGAGCCGAGAACGTAGACGGGCAAACGATCGAGCAGAGCAAGCTTCGCAGAGGCAAGACGTCGCTCCGTGTGTCCCATGCGCAGGACCATGAGAATATTGCCAGTCGCTGCTGAAAGCGCGTACGCGTCGATGCCAGCGGCAAGCGGTGGCGTATCGACTATCACCACATCGAACGACTGAGCGAGGTGATCGATCAGCCCCGTCAACCTGGCAGATGCAAGCAGCTCTGGATTAATGCCATTGCGCTGGCCACAGCTTATCAAGGACAGGTTCTTGTGGGACGTATCCTTCAAGAGCTGGGATTCAGAGAGCTTGCCGAGCAGGTACTCGGTGAGCCCACCTTTGCCTTTCAGCCCAAACGTCCTGTGCAGCGATCCACGCCGTGTGTCTCCGTCCACGAGGACGGTGCGCAAGCCGGCCTCGGCGTAGGACAGCGCAAGATTGGACGAGACCAGGGATTTCCCGTCACCAGGCGCGGCGCTCGTCACGGCGACTCTCACGCGATCGCCGCGAGCACTGTGCGTGATGTGCAGGCGCAGCGTACGAAAGGATTCCATGAACTGAACCACCTGCTCGGGATTCGTTGTGCCGGCACCGTGCTTCGGGATGCGAGGAACGGCACCCGCAATCACTAGTCCTAGCTCGGCAACTGCCTGATAGGCGTACCGGAACTTCCCATCGAGCTTGTCCAGTACCAGCGCCAGCGCGCCAGCCGTCGCGAACCCCGCAACAATCGCCATCAGAATGATCATGGTCGCGGTGTTCTTGGTGGGCCTGAGGGGAACAACGGCCGTATCGAGGACACTGATGTCGGGCGTTGCGCTGGCTTCCGCGAGTTTCGCCTCAGCGTAGCGGTTTCTCAGATTCGTGTAGAGTCCTTCCGAGACGACCACGGCCCGATTGAGACGCCGTTCTTCGATCGTACGCGGCGGAATGGACTGCAACTCTCTCGATGCCGACTGAATGCGGCGCCGATAGTCCGTCTCACGCTCTCGCATTTGCGCGAGCAGGTGATTGGCAAGCTCTGGAATCGTACGGTTCTGGAGAACGTCCAGGCTTCCCCTGACCTCCTTCACCGTCGTGTATTCGTCCGTGAATTGTTGGCGTTCGGCGGCGAGGCGTGCCTGGAGCTGATACCGTAAGCGAAACGCCTCGCGAAGGGCCTCCGCACCCGGGCTTTGCGCCACGCTTGGAATGAGCAGCAGTCCCTCGTAGGGCACGCCGGCTCTCGCGGCGTTCGTAATGCTCGTTTCAAGCGCCTCGCGGTCGTGTCGTAAGTTGTCGTATTCGATCTTTTGATCGAAATAGCTGAGCAGCGCGGGATCCCGCTCGCGTTCCACGACACCCGCGGCGACTGGCCCACCCTCGGTCGGCAAGGTGATGGCGTTCACGCGGAAGTTCTGGTATGCCGACTCGGCGTCTCGCGTTGCCTTCTCGGCATAAAGCATCTGGCCTTCGAGTATGCGCGCGAATTCCACCATGTTTCGCTTCTTCAGCTCGGCGGCAACGCGCACGTATTCATCGGCCCAGGTGTTCAACGTCTGCGCGGCGAGCCGCGGATCGGGATCCGTATACGTCAACCAGAGGAAGTTGCTACCCTGAATGAGCCGATTGCCAAGTCGATCGGCGAGGCGAATGGACGTCTCGCGGGGCGTGGATACGCTAAACGCGACGGTTTCGCTTCCCGATCCGGCGAACGCTGTCGCGGGCAGAACCCACTTGAACCCGAACTTGCGGCCAACGGAATCGGTTGCCCCGCCGCGCTCAGCCGAGATCTGACCCTCCGGCGAGACCCCATCCAGCTTGACACGAAGCACCCACGTCTTTTTCGCTCGGTCTATGTCCAGCTCGTACCCGGCTGGAACAAACCTGTCGGCAAGCGTGAAGCCCGCGAAATATGGCCGGTGCGCCGGATTTGCTGGCGTGAGGTACAGCGTCAATTTGCGCACGACTTCATCGACAACCCGGTAGCTCCGCAGGAGCTCGATCCACGCACCTGAGTGCAGGAGCTCTCCTGGACGAATCGGACCGCTGGATCGAAGCTCTGGTGTTTCCGATGCGATCCAGATGGTTGCACGTGCGTCGTATTGCGCCTTTATGAGCCGCGATCCCGCGATGCCCGCCACCGCGAACACGATCACGGTCCCCACGATGAGCCACTTGTAGCGACGGATCGCAGCGAGCGGCCGCTCGAGGGCATTTGGCTGGAGAAGCAGCGCTCCGTTCAGATCGTCGTCGTACGAGAGCGATGCGGGGTTCGGCGCCGGCGGGTGCGCCGCAACTAGGCCATGACGCATTACGAATTCTCGCGGACTGGGGCTAGCGACGCTGGAGCGATATGACCGCCACCGAGACCGCGGCGGTGGCGGAAAGAACCGTCATGATGGTGGAAAGCTGAAACCTGTTCCGCTGGGGCGGAACGTATACTTCGTCGCCCGCGCGAAGGTGAAGGCGGTCGAGCGACAGTCCTTCCGTGAACGCCACACGAACATCCTCCACATTCCAAATCGTTTGACCTGCGCGTCGAACGACCGCCCTGCTCACGTCACCGTCCGGAGCCGGACCACCGGCCCTCATGATGAGATCGCGCAGGAGATAATCGGCCGGCGCATAGAGGAAGCCGGGATTTCGAACGCTCCCCAGCACGGCGAGCGGCACAAGTGGAGTCGCGCGGAGGTCAGGGTTCGTGAGATACTTGCCCAGATGGCGCCGCAGCGTGTCGGCGAGTTCGGAGCGCAACACACCCTCCAGCGAGACCTCGGACATACGCGGAAATTGGAGGACCTTTCCGGCTCTCACCTGCATGGTATCGGTCGCTGTGGGGTTACTCTCGAGAACGATGACGATGCGATCGCCCTCCTGGAAATCCCCTACCTTCAGGCGCGAGCGCAGCAGCCAGGCGTCGGAAGTCCGATTCGCTTTTTCGGCTTCGCGTACTTCGGCTTCAAGATGCGCGCGGCTCTCATAGCTCGACCCTACCGTCGTGGACGTCTGCCCACGAAGCGAAGCGGCAGTTGCCGCACTTAGCACGAGTACCGAGATCGAAATGCGGGTCATCGAATAGAGTGAGAACAAAGAAGGGTTTCGTTTCGTCACGCGTCAGCGACCATCATCGCACGCGACGAAGTGCAATCTTGGCACCTGAGCCCAGCGCTTCCAACTGGGCCGCGATGCGCTCCTAAATGCCTTACGGGCAAATACTTAACCACGCGCAGCCACGGTGGCGACGCATGCAGGCAAGGCGATTGTCGCAACGGCGCAACACATATGACGCGCTGTCGCATGGGCGCCGGAAGCGATGTTGGCACGCACCCGCACATAACGATCGGAATCGCAATGCGCGCGTTACGCCGCGATGCTCGTTCGTTTCTGGGACACGAAGCGGCCGATGGCACTCAACGACCCCAGATTGGCTTCGGTGATGTCCTCGTCTGACGTCTTAATGTCAAACTCGTCCTCGATGAACGTGACCATCTCGGCGACGCCCATTGAGTCGACGACGCCGCGCTCGAGGAGGCGGTCGTCATCACCCAGCACGAAGTTTGGGCGCATATAAAGGAAGTTCTCGTCGAGGAAGCGACGGACGCGCTCGCGAATTTGAGTTTCGGGTAGCTGCATCGGCGTATTGATACGGTAAATGGGTGATAGAAAAAGTGTCCGACTAACTGACCGGGATTGCGTCTTGCAAAACGACGTCCGCCCCGGCGATATCGAGCATTCGCGGGTATGCGGGTCGTGCGACAAACTGGTCGTGCCATAGCTGAGTAGACAGCACAGCGACGAGCGCCTGGTTCTCGCGAAAGCCCGTTGCCAGGCCGGATCGGCACCGGCGAACCAAACCTGCCACGGCAGTCGGAGAGAACACACCCGTCGCTTGAATCGATGCACCGGACAGCGCGTCGGCGATGTACTCGGGCGCCTTGGGTGCGAAGAAGGAGGGCACGTCCGGGGCACGATAGGGCTGTTTGGGGCGTGCACTGGCCGCGGCAGGAAGAATCCGGCGCGCCCAGCGACGAAGAATCTCTTTCTCCTTGAGGCCGCGAAGACGGGAACCGGTAGGAAGAGCGGCGGCGAACTCGAACAGCCGGTGATCGAGGAACGGAAAGCGGCCCTCAACACCGTGAGCCATTGCCATGCGATCCCCCTGCGAGCTGAGGAGATAGGGAGAAAGAAGCAACGTCATTTCAAGGAACGCCGACTGATTCAGCGTTGACCAACGGAAGAAACGCGTCGGGAGGGACTGACGAAGTTCCTCTACAACGTCGATGCCGGACAGGCCCGCTGCGAAGTCAGCGGAATAGAACTGCTTTATCCACGACGTGACCTGAAAGCGCGGCAAGTGCGAGAACAGTGGATCGCCTGGGGCTCCCGCCTCCAGGAAGAAGCGACGCCAGAACTCGCCACCGCTGCCGTTGTCGAGCAGATACGGGTACAGTCGATCAAAGAGTCGCGGACGCATGGTCGAGTCAGGGCGCCGGAGACAAAAGCGACGTACCGCGACTTCCTTGAAGAGGTCGTAGCCAAGGAACAGCTCATCGGCGCCTTCACCAGTGAGGACGACTTTTATTCCGGCGTTCTTGGTCAGGCGCGCAAGGTGGAACATCGGTGCCGGCGCGGTCCGGATCAATGGCGTTTCGGCGTGCCATATCACCTCGGGGAAGCACTCCGCGATTGCATTCCCACCTATGGTGGCGATCGAGTGCATCGATCCGATCGCCCGCGCAGCGTCGCGCTGATGAGCGCTCTCGTCGAGGCGAGGATCGTCGAACGTGATCGAGAAGCTGCGAAGCGTATGTGGTGACGCGGCTGCCGCGAGCGTCGCCGTGATCGAGGAATCCAGACCTCCGCTGAGATATGCGCCGACCGGAACATCTGCGCGCATGCGCAGGTCTACTCCCATGCGCATGAGCTCATCGAGCTGCTCGATTGCGTCACGCGGTTCGACTTCTCTCTCGGGGAAGTCCAGCTCGTAGTAGCGATGGATGCGCAGCCGGCCATCACGCCAGAGGCCATAGGTACCTGGCTCGAGCGCCTGAATCCCGCTCAGCCCGGACCGCGGTGGACGTGTCGCCCAGAACGTGAAGACCTCGTCGAGAGCCTGCGGATCTACCACAGCCTTGATGTCGCCGCTCGCGAGGAGGGCCTTCAGCTCGGACGCGAAATACATGCTGCCGCGTTGTACGGTGAAGAACAGGGGACGCACGCCAAATCGGTCGCGCGCGATGAACACCGACTGGTCTCGCGAGTCCGAGATCGCGAAGGCGAACTGTCCGTTGAGACGTGACAGCATGTCAGCGCCCCACTCCTCGTAGGCGTGCACCAGAACTTCGGTGTCACAGCGCGTCCGGAACACGTGGCCGCGCGACTCCAGCTGGCGACGAAGCTCGACGTGATTGTACACCTCGCCATTGTACGTGATGACGATCTGACCGTCCTCGTTCGTCAACGGCTGCGCGCCACCGGCAACATCGACGATGCTCAGACGAACATGCGCAAACCCGACATGCAGGCCGGTGTAGAATCCGTATCCATCGGGACCGCGATGCTGAATCGCCGCCGCCATGTGGGCGAGCTTCTCGATCGCAATGCTTCCAGCATGTTGCGTCGCGATGCCGGCGATGCCACACATCAGACTGGAACGTCGGCGGTTTCCGAGATCACCGGCTCGATGACGCACGGCGGCATATGCAGATATCGCGTAGTCTTACGCTTCTGCTGAACGTCACGGATGGAGCGTTCTACCTCTTCCACAGAGAGACCCGCCTCTGCCGCAATCGACTCCACGGACAGGTCCACATTCAATCCATTGAGCACGAGGTCAAGCTTGCGAGTCGGCAGGCTATAGTAGAACTCCTCCTGCGACTGTGGCAGCGAGAATGTATCCGTCGTCGGTGGCCGTGAGGTGATGGCACTCGGAACGTCGAGATACTCCGCTAGCTGATAAACCTGGGTCTTGTAGAGGTGGGCAATGGGCTTGATGTCGGCCAGGCCATCCCCGCCTTTTACGAAGAACCCCTGATCGTACTCCAGTCGGTTTGGCGTACCTATTACCGCGTAGTGCAGGCGATCGGCGTGATAGTACTCCATCATCTTCCGAACGCGCTGCTTGAAGTTGGATGCGGCGACTATCTGACGATATTCGGGTGCGGGCAGTCGCACGCGGCGCATCTCTCCGCCCGGCGGTTGGACCACGAGATACGTCACGTTCAGCAGATCGGCCTGTAGCTTGTGGTTCGGGAGCACGAGCTTGCAGCCCCAGTCGTCGCGGAATTCCGGTACGACGCGTCGAATCGCTTCGTTCCGTCGACGATAGCATCCGGCACCTTCCAGAATCGGAGCGATGTCCTCGGTTGCCGTATCGATGCCCAGGTGCTCCGCGAGCATTTTCCCGAGGCGGAGACTGTCCGGATCGCTCTCGTGCTCTGGCATGAAGAGCCCGAAGACCTTGCTTGGTCCGAGCGCGCGAACCGCGAGCGCGACGCTCACAGAGCTGTCCACGCCGCCGCTCATTCCGACGACGTATCCCTTTCGCTTAAAATCGACGGCGAGGTGTCGCCGTAGCGCTTCAACAATTCGTTCTGTCGCAGCCGCTGGGTCGATTGTTAGCGATGTCGTGAAAGAAGTGTGTGTAGCCATTTGAGTTGAGAGGGTCAGGTCGAGCGCGACGGTCACACACGCAGCTTTCGAGCGACTAGGTCGGCAGAACGTCCGAAGCCAATGGCTCCGCGTTCTCGCCACGCTCCGGACTCTCTGAAAGTTCGTCGCTGGCGACGCCCGATCCGCTGAAGTCCCGTCGAAAGCCGTGGCGCTCGAACAGTCGGTAGAGGGTGGTACGATCAACGCTCGCAAGTCGCGCCGCGCGCGACATGTTTCCCGACGCGCGCGCAACGAGCTGCGTCACGTAGTTCTTCTCGAATGTGGCGAGCACCTGCTCCTTCGCGACATGGTAGGCGTCGCTCGTTGGCAGAATTCCGGAACCGTTTGTGGCGGCGCCGAGATCGACTTCCTGATCTAGCGGGAGGTGGTGGATCAGAATCTTCGCCCCGGGTTGCGCAAGAATCGTCACGTGCTCGACGAAATTCTGAAGCTCGCGCACGTTGCCACGCCACGGACGAGACGAGAGGAACTCGATGGTATCGTCGCTGAATGAAGGAATCGCATCCTTCGCCGCCCGATGCCGGCTCCAGAAGACCCGGAGGAAGTGGTTCGCCAATAGGGGGATATCCTCGACGCGCTCACGCAGCGGAGGAATCGTTACCTGCACGACGTTGAGGCGGTAGTACAGGTCCTCCCGAAGTTGCTTGCTCCGAATCGCGTCGCGAGGATCACGATTTGTCGCGGAAACGAAGCGGACGTCGACGACTGCCTCCTCCTCTTCGCTTCCCACCCGGCGCACGATACCATCCTGCAGCACACGGAGCATCTTCGTCTGCAGCGCCATCGACATCTCGGTCAGCTCGTCGAGGAAGAGGGTCCCGCCGTTCGCGAGCTCCAGAAGTCCCATCTTCTCCCGATCCGCGCCAGTAAAAGCTCCTTTGCGGTGACCGAACATCTCCGATTCCAGAAGCTGTTCAGGGATCGCGGCGCAGTTGATAGGGACCAGTCTCTTTCTTGAGCGGCGACTGTGGTGGTGGATGTACTGGGCTACTACTTCTTTGCCGGTACCCGTCTCCCCGACGATCATAACTGACGCGTTGGTTGGCGCAGCGCGCCGGGCCAGCTCCGTCGCTTTTCTGAAAGCAGGCGAGATGCCAAGAAGACGGTTGCCGTCGGTTCCGACCGCAAACGCATCTTCGCCAGGCGTCTCCTGCTCGCGCCGGGCGCTTACCGTGTGCGCCGCACGTCCAAGGAGCAGCTGAAGCTGAGTTCCCGAGTAAGGTTTCGGCAGATAGTCCCAGGCGCCAATGCGCATCGCCTCGATGCTCGAGTCGACGCTCGGGTTTCCGGTCATCAGCACAACCAGCGTACCGGGTGAAGTCGCCATCACGGCCTTCAGGACATCGATACCGGAAACGGGCTCCAGGTAGACGTCGACGAGCATGATGTCGAAGCGCGAACGGGTGATCATCTGGATCGCCTCCTCGCCGCGACCCGTGACCTCCACATTCATCCCTTCGGCGCGGAGCACACTCGCGCATCCTTCCCGGAGGGTTCTGTCATCGTCCACAATCAGTGCGCGCATTCTTTCAGTTCCAGGATGGTACATCTGCGCAGAGTCGGAGGACTGGCGGAAATCCTTCCTTGTCAGGGCGCTTGTCATTGAATCCCCGTCGGGCTGTTGGATTGTGGACAAAGTGTAGGCGCGCAGGTTCGTGATGCGAAGGGAGACAACCTAGTGGAACCCGGAATATCGGCAATAGCTGAGTTCAGATGTCTCGCCACGGTGTTGTGGCGCAACATCCCTGGTTCGTGGCCCCAGGAAGGGGTTAACATCTGATATGGCTCCGCAGCCCTAGGGTAGAGTCTCAGCCCAGCGACAAAACTGTTGCGCCGTCGCAACAACTCAACGTCACTTTCGGCGAAGGTGGATAGGAGCTCGTCAGGGCCGGCCGCCGTTTCTGGGGCAGTCGTATCGGGGGCTGTCGATCTCAGAACGGTCTCGATTCGCATTCGCCCGAAGGCATCGCGTCGAACGGGGGCGGGCGGATACCTTTGTCGAACGCTTTTCTCACGGCGACCGCCGCTCGAGGTTCCGATCGACCAATGACCGCCCCCGACACCCTGGATGCTCCAACCATACTGCTCGTCGACGACGAGCAGTCGGTACGTTCGATCGTGGTGAAAATTCTTCGTCGCGCGAAGTACAACGTCCTTGAAGCCGAGAGCGGGGAAGCCGCGCTGCGAATCTCCGAGTCCCACCCCGACAAGATCGACCTGCTGCTCAGCGACATGTACATGCCGGGCTTGCGCGGGCCAGAAGTCGCTCAAGCGCTCGCGCCAAGGCGTCCCGGCCTGCGCGTCCTCTTCATGTCTGGCTACGCCGACCAGGACTCCAGGTCAGGCGTCCCGCCCGGAGCGAATTTTCTCAACAAGCCGTTTTCCGGTCAGGAGCTCGCAGCGAAAGTCGAGGCGGTGCTCAAAGCTCCGGCGCCTTCCTGAGCTGACAGGCGGCGCGCGCGGGCTCTAAACCTCGACGCCCGCCTTCGCGACGAGCTGCTTCAAACCCTCCAGCGGAAGCGCGCCCGATTGGCGCGCTACCTCCTTTCCTCCCTTGAAGACGATCGTCGTCGGAATGCCGCGGATGTTGAAGCCGCCGGCGGTCCTTTGCGATTGATCGGTATTCAGCTTTCCAACCAGAGCCTTCCCCTGCAGGTGCGCGGCGAGGGCGTCG
>JANMMF010000264.1:0-5094 GCA_031372985.1 Gemmatimonadota bacterium | reverse complement strand
TCGGGTTTCGGGTTTCGCGTACCGGGTACCGGCTGTTAAGTCGTCGCCCCAACCTCGACTGGCTCCTCGCTTTCCGCCGCCTGCTGCCTCAACACTCGCCGTAAAACTTTGCCAATCTGCGTCTTCGGCAGCTCCTTCACGAATTCGTATTTCCCCGGCACCTTGTACGGCGCCAGCCGATCACGGCAAAACGCTTTGAGCTCCGCTCCAGTAGTAGTATGGTCGGGACGCAGTACGATCCATGCCTTTACAGTCTCGCCCCGCATCTGATCCGGCAGCCCGACAACTCCAACCTCGGCGACAGCGGGATGCGCTGACAGCACTTCCTCGATCTCACGCGGCCACACCTGGAAGCCGCACGTCTTGATAAGATCCTTTTTCCGGTCGACGATGAAGACGTACCCATCTTCGTCGAGGTAGCCAAGATCCCCGGTGAAGAGAAGCCGCTCGCCGCGGTCGCTGGTGCGGAGCATCTCGCTCGTTTCTTCGGGCCGACGCCAGTAGCCCTGCATCAGCTGCGGCGCGCGAAGGACTATCTCCCCGACCTCACCGCGCGGAACTGGCGTCGTCCCGTCCTCGGAATCGACGATCGTCACGTGGACATCGGGCAGGGGCATGCCAACCGACCCGATCTTCTTTTCACCGCGGACTGGATTGGCAACCACCGCCATTTGCGCTTCGGTGAGTGAGTATCCCTCGACGATCACGCCTCCGGTGAGCTCCTCGAACCTCTTCTTCGTTTCCGCCATAAGTGCGGCGGCGCCGGAGAAACAGAGCTTGATCGAGCTGAAATCGACTTTTCCCTCTCGCGCCATCGGATGGTTCATGATCCCGTTTAGAAGCGTTGGAACCGTGCAAATGAAGGCGGGCCGTACGTCGGCGATCTCCTTCAGCACGTCACGGATCTCGCGGGGATTTGGAATCAGTGCGATTGGATTGTGATTGATGAGCGCCAGACTTTGCACGCCAGTGTTGGCGTAGGTGTGAAAGAGGGGAAGCGGCAGCATGATCGTGTCGGTCCACTCGTTCATGGCGGGGCGAAGCCATGCTTGGAGCTGTATGCCGGCCACCACCATCCCGCGATGCACGCCAACGACTCCCTTGGGCGTGCCAGTCGTGCCTCCGCTCATCAGAATGACCGCCGGATCATCCGGCGTAATGGATACCGCGGGGCGGGGCGCGCGCTTGAAGCTCCGGAGCAAATCGGTGAACCGGTAGTCACCGTCACGCATCGCGATGCGGTCGCCCTCTTTTTCTTCCTTGAGGACGGTGTAGGCGACGCGAAGCAGCGGCGGAAGGTATTCCTTGATGTTTGTGGCGACGATTCGCTTCAGCGACGTGCTCGATTGAATTCCCTTGACCTTATCGTAGAACCGATTCAGCACGACGAGGGTTTCGGCGCCCGTGGCGCTCAGCGCCTCACCCATTTCACGATCGCTGTAGGTGGGATTGAATGGGCAGGCGATGGCGCCAGCCTTCCACGCCGCGAACTCGGCAATCAGAAATTGGGGGCAATTGGGGAGACAGAGGGCGACCCTGTCGTCGGGCTTGACCCCGATTGTCACAAGCGCGGCAGCGAGCGAATCGCTCTCTTTCTCGAGCTGCCCATAGGTGACCTTCGATCCCTTGAAGAGCAGAGCGGGACGATCGGGCCATTTACGCGCTGTTTCCGACAGGTAGTCGAGCAGCGTCCGATCGGGGTAGGGTTCGAGCGTGGTTGGGACGCCCTCGTCGTATCCTTGAAGCCATATGGGTGCGGTCATGTCGGCCTCCGTAAGACCAGTGGAGGCCAGCGCCCCGCCCCTATTCGGCGAGTCGCTGGCCTTGCTGATCCAACATTGCCCCGCGCGGAGGCGGGGCGCTGTACGTAAAGCTACGTAGCTGCCGACGTAATCAGCCCGCTCTGGCCTCGCCCGCGCTCTCACGCGGAGATCCCGCGCTGTAGCAGTGGCTGCAGTACTCGCTGCTCTTGCTACCGTCGGCGTTGGTGCCGCCGCCTCGCGGGTCTTTGCTCAGCGGCATTCCACAGCTCTGGCATGCTGGTCCTTTCGACCTGAACATGATTGACTCCCTACTGGGCGCGCGTGCCGACCGAATTGAGCGTAAGCACCGAATCTGCCGTCTTCACCCGGAAGTGCGCAGTGCTGCGACCGACCAGGTTGCCGCCCTGAAGGCGTGAAACGGCGTTGGTAGACACGGTTACTCCCTTGCGCCGCACGCTGGGGTACGGACCGGCGTCGATCATGATGCTGTCTCCGTCGACGGACACTTTCACAGGCATCGGCGCACGCCCGGGAAACGTTATCGTCCATCCCGAGGTTGTCCCCGTCGCGTTAAGCACGTATGTCGTGGCGGCGGTATCGGTACCCGAGGCCGGGACGGCGGTCACGTTCCACTTGCCGGCAACATCGGCAAGGTTCAGTGGCACGGGGGTAGTGGCGACTGGAGTCGAAGCGGCCAAAGTGCTCGTGTCGACTGCAGCGTTGTCCTTCTTGGCGCATCCGGCGAGGAGAGCAGCGCACACACAGACGGCGATGCTCGTGGAGCGTTGTAGCTTGGGCATTGGGGACCCCCCGTTTCAGGTGAGGGACGGCGTTCGCTCGGCATGGGGCTGAGCCTAGCGAACGTACGGAGAATCCGGATTCACGGCAAGAGACCGCCGGCCAGGGGTCTTATTTGTTCCGGACGTCCCTCAGCGCGGCCCGCAGCTCGTTGGTGATGAGGTTCGACGAGAGGTCCATCAGCTGGTTGAGCGCTCCCTGGAAGTCGGCGACGCTCACCGAGCCGAGCGTGCTGGCAGTGATGATCGATCCCGGAATCCCGTTCGAGCTCGCCACGTAGGGCGTGAGCCGATCGCGCCCGTGGACCTTCATGTTCCAGATCTCCCGTCCGGTGCGCCGATCGATCAGCACCGCTTCCGAGTAGGTGAAGAGGTACGCGGCCTCATCGGCCTTGGCGTTGATGCCGAACCTGTCCATCCGGACTTCCATGAGATAATCAGCCGCTTGCTCGTCGGTGATCGGCCGGGTTCCGAGGTATCGGCTTGCCCGCGTGAGCGTTCGCTGCGCCAGAACCGCCGGGATGTCGACGCGAGCCGTGGCGCTGTCGAGTCTCGCGCTGGCGCGACGGCCCTCGCGCTCCCGCACGACATCGGCGCCTGCCCGAACTACCGCTTCGACTGCGTTCTGGGAGCTACGCAAATCGTAGTAGCTCGTCAGCAGCACCGGCGACGGCGGCGCAATATAGACGACCGCCAGGGTGCGGCTCGAGAACGGATATTCGGAGAGGTGGTGCCCACCGCCGCAAGCGGCACTCGAGGCGATGACGACGATCAATGCGCCAGCCAGCACGCGGAGACCTAAACGGGAGGGGGACTTACTCATTTGGTTGTCCTGGTCGGGTAGATGCGAGTAGCGGCGGCCAAATAGACCGCCGCTCGACTCACCATCTAGACGACACGCCGGGGCAGGAGTTACGCGCCGGCGTGAGCTTCGCTACCTGGCAGCCCCCTTGTACACCACCCGCCACACCCGGCCGGCCTTGTCGTCGGTGATGTACAGTGCGCCGTCAGGTCCTTGAGTTACTCCGGAGGGGCGATGCGCGGCGGCAGTCGGGTCCTTTTTTCCGCCCGCAAATCCATCGGCGAAGATCTCGTACTTTGCCGGGTCGACCGGCTTGCCGCCGGCGAAAGGCACGAAGACGACGTTGTATCCCTGCTGCGGTCCTGGGGCGCGGTTCCACGAGCCGTGGAAAGCAATGAAAACTCCGCCCTTGTAGCGGGCGGGGAATTGTGAGCCCGTGTAGAAGACGAGTCCATTGGGTGCCCAGTGAGCGGGGAAGAAGGCTTCGGGTCCCTTCTTCGTGACGCAATCTCCGACTGCTTTGCCGCCATCCCCGCCATACTCCGGGCCAAGCACGAGCATCCGCTGCTGTCCGTCGTAGTAGCAGTACGGCCAGCCGTAGTTGCCGCCCTGCTCGATCTTGAGCAGCTCCTCCGCGGGAAGGTTCTGTCCCCGTTCCGACGTGTACAGCTTCGGCCAGTTCTCATACAACTGATCGCGGCCATGCTGCGTCGAGTACAGCTGTCCACCCGGATCGAAGCCGATGCCCACCGCGTTCCTGATGCCGGTTGCATATCGCTCGGTGGGAGAGAATCGCTGATTCGTCCGGTTGGCGCTGTACCGCCAGATGCCGGCTCGGGTGGAAAGCTCGGGGCACGGCTTTCTCACGGGAGACTCGTTTGTCCGTTCCTTGACCTGGCACGAGTTGGTGGCGGAGCCGGAGCTCATGAACAGGTCCCCCGACTGTCCGATCGCGAATGGATGCATCGGGTGACCGCCGCTCACCGGCAATCCGCTGACAATGACTTCGGCCGCGGACGTTGTCGGGGTCATGCTGTCGGTCGAGATCGCGTAACGCACGATCCTGCCGGCGTTGGCGCCTGACTCTTCAGCGTACAGCGCACTCTGGTAAAGGCCAATGCCGGTTCCCCCGGCGCTGCCGTGCGCGGAGTCCGGTCCGAAGCGCTTGATGATGTCGGCTTTCCCGTCGCTGTTGGTGTCACGCATGGCAATCACGAATCCGCCCGGTGGTGCGGGGGTCGTGTAGTATCTTCCACTCCAGGTGTTGACGTAGACGTCGCCGTTCGAGTTGACAACGATGTGCCTCGCGTGGCCGAGGGTGTCGGCGAACACCGTGGCGCAGAATCCATCCGGAAGCGTGATCCCGCCATTGTCGCCTGCGCACGTCGCAGACGATGCAGTCGACGAAGTGCTTGCAACACTATCCGCGCCGGGGCTTTCGGATTTCACGCAACCAGCGAAAGCGAGCAGAGCTACGATTGCGGCAACCGAGCGAGCGATACCCTTCGTTCCATGCTTCATTTTATTCTCCGGTGTCGGCGCTGAGGCGGAGCTTGCATGCCGCGAGCCATTTCAACTTTGCCTTACTTCTTGCTTGGCACCCGACGTCCGCTGACCGGACCCAGGTCGACCATCAGCGAGCTCGCGCACTTTTTCATCGCTCAACACGTGATCGCAAGGCCCTTCCAGCAACACCGCGCCCTGGTGAAACACCGTGACGTTCGAGCCTAAC
>JANMMF010000378.1:0-2957 GCA_031372985.1 Gemmatimonadota bacterium | reverse complement strand
GTGGCAATCAAAATCCCGCCAGGTACTCCGTCCGGAAAGCGGTTCAGAGTGCGTGGACAGGGAATTCAGAAAGGGGAAAAGAAAGGAGATCTGATCGTCGAAGTGTCGATTCAGGTTCCCGAGAAGCTGTCGGAAGAGCAGGAGCGGATGATGAAAGAGTTCGCAGAGTCGGGCGGCATGAAGTACTAGCGCGCACCCTGCGCGTCATTGTTGCCTTCCCGTTGACGGCAGAGGGGCAGGAATGCTTTTCGATCGACTCCCGTATCGTTCCATCCAGCGTCTGCTGGCCGTTGTGATAGCGCTGCACAACGCCGAGGAAGCCGTCACCGCGGGTGCTTATCTCCCGCGAGTCGGTGAATACGTGGCGAGAGTTCCGGTGTTGCGTGACGCCGGCCTGCCGCCCTCCCTGCCGCAACTGTACACCGCCCTTCTCATAGTCACGCTCGTGCCCGCGGTAATCATCGGCTGGGCCACTACCGGTCTCGACAGCGTCTCGAAACGCGAAGTCGTCGCCGTCATCGCGGCAGCCCTGCTCTGGAACGTTTTCCTTCCGCATCTGTCCGCAATGGTCGTCTTCCGTGGATACGCCCCGGGGGGGCTCACGGCGCTGGCGGTCAACCTTCCTTTCTGCGTTTATTTTTTTCGCCGGTCTTCGAGAGAGGGAATTCTGACTCACAGACAGATGACGTTTGCGATGGTCCTCGGCTTGTTCTTGCTGGTGATTGCTCCCCTGCTCCTCCTGTTGTAGCCTCACCTCAGCAAACCGCTTCGATGTTAAAGTCGCGTTCTGACAGCGATTCGCCACACTTACCCACCTGAACAGAATGGCACCTGAAACTCCGGCAACTTCTGTCCCGAGCCGTAAGCACGCGCTCGCGTTCATCGCGGTCACGCTGCTGCTCGATACCATTGGCTTCGGGGTGATCATGCCCGTAATGCCGAGGCTGCTCGTTGAGCTCACCGGCGAGAACCTCAGTCGTGCGGCTGTTTATGGCGGCTGGCTCGGCTTCGTGTATGCCGCCATGCAATTCGTGTTCGCGCCAGTCCTTGGAAATCTGTCGGATCGCTTCGGGCGGCGCCGGGTTCTGCTGTTCGCGATCGGCGCACTCGGAATTGACTACATCGTAATGGGCTTCGCGCCGACACTCGCCTGGCTCTTCGTGGGCCGGGCGATCGCCGGCGCGGCTGGCGCTTCCTTCACGCCGGCCTACGCCTACGTCGCTGACATCAGTCCGCCTGAGAGACGGGCTCAGAACTTCGGCATCGTGAGTGCCGCTTTCGGAATCGGCTTCATCATCGGTCCGGCGATCGGTGGACTGCTGGGCAGCCTCGGACCGCGGGCGCCGTTCTTCGCTGCCGCCGCGTTGAGCCTGATCAACTTCTCCTACGGATTCTTCGTGCTTCCGGAATCGCTGCCTGCGGAGAGGCGGCGGGCGTTCGAGTGGCGCCGCGCCAATCCTCTGGGCACGCTCGCCCAGATGAGAAAGCATCCAGTCGTTCTCGGTCTCCTTGGCGCGCTGTTCCTTTGGGGAGTGGGGAATCAGGTGATGCCCAACACATGGGCGTTTTACACGAAACTCAGATTCGGCTGGTCCGAAGCGACCATCGGAGCCTCCTTCGCCGTCGTAGGACTCGTGATGTTCTCGAGCCAGGCAATCGTCATGCGCTTTCTCGTGCCGCGATTGGGTGAGCGCCGAGCAGCGCTGATTGGTATCGCCTCGGGAATGGCGGGCTATGCCGGGTTCGGACTCGCGACGGCAGGCTGGATGATGTTCGCGTGGCTCGCCAGCTGGTTTTTCGCAGCGATCGTAATGCCTACCACTGTAGCGCTCATGTCACATCGCATCAGTCCCGACGCCCAGGGGGAGCTGCAGGGGGCAGTCGCCAGCCTTTTCTCACTGGCCGCGATCATCGGACCACCACTAATGACCCATCTATTCGCGCGCTTCACCGCGCCAGAATCGAGCGTGCACGTTCCGGGCGCAGCCTTTCTTGCTGCGGCGGGGCTGGCCCTCGGCTCGCTGTTGATTTTCTGGCTGGCAACGCGGGAGCCCGCGGCAGAACCCGGAGGAGAAGCGGCGGAGTCGGGGCTTACAGCCGCCTGACCCAGATGTTCCGGTACCGAACTGGATTTCCGTGATCCTGGAGGCGAATCGGCTGCCGTGATTCATGCGCGATGTACAGAGCTGGTCGGTCGTTGTACGTGATACCGTAGATCTCGGCGTTGTTCTGAATGAGAACGCCGTTGTGAAGCACTGTAACGCGCGCGCGGTCGATCACCTTTCCCTGTTCGTCGAACCTCGGAGCGTGGAATACGATGTCGTAGGTCTGCCATTCGCCCGGCTTGCGCGACGCGTTGACCAGCGGGGCGTGTTGCTTGTAGACCGAGCCGGCCTGGCCGTGGAAGTACGTCTTGTTGTCGTAGGAGTCCAGAACCTGAATCTCGTACTGCTCCATCAGGAAGACGCCGCTGTTCCCGCGCTCTTGCCCCTCACCTTTCGCGACGGCCGGCGTGGCCCACTCGATGTGCAGCTGGAGATCGCCGAACCCGTCCCTCGTCGTGATGTCGCCCGCGCCCGGCGCGACTTCGACGTATCCATCCCGGATCGTCCACCTGGCCGGAGCGCCATCCTGTCCACGCCACCGTGATAGATCCTTTCCGTCGAAGAGCACGATCGCATCCGAGGGCGGATCCGCAATCGTCCTCCCCGCGATGACGATCGGAGGCTCGGCTTTCGGTGGAGCGAAGGGGCCGGGCTCCTGAGCGATCACGCCCGAGGAAACAAAAGCGACGAGACCGATGATACGGAGCACGATTCGCATGATTACGCCGCGAGTACTGGAAGTTGGGCGGGGCGCATTATGCAGCGAGTACTGGAAGTGGGGCGCGCTTCGGCCGCGACGACTCGATAAACCCGCCGCCGAGCACCCGGTGTCCGTCGTAGAACGCGACCGAC
>JANMMF010000342.1:0-3165 GCA_031372985.1 Gemmatimonadota bacterium | reverse complement strand
CGGCTCGTCGACACGGCGGGGCTTCGGGAGACCGATGATCGGATCGAGCGTCTTGGGATAGAGGTGAGCGAGCGCTATCTCGCCGACGCACATGTGGTGCTCGCCTGTGCGGAAACTTCTCAAAGTCTGGCGGATACTGTTGACCTGATTGCGCAGAATTCGAGCGCGCCGGTACTGCCAGTTCACACGAAGGCCGATTTAGTATCAATTAGAGAAGAATCCAATGGACACCCACCCGTCATTGCCGTCAGTGCGGAAACCGGGGCCGGCCTTCAGAACCTTCTGGGGGCAATCGATGAGGTATTAAGCAGGGAACACGGGGAGGTTACTCCCGACCTGCCAATGTTGACGAGAGCCCGGCATCGCCATGCTCTTACGTTGGCCTGCTCCGAAATAGAGCAGTTTCATCGAGCTTGGCAGGCGGACAAACTCCCAGCGACAATCGCGTCGGTCCACCTTCGAACGGCGGTTTCCACCCTGGAAGAGCTGATCGGAACCGTCGAAGTGGAAGAAATCTTCGACCGGGTATTCAGCTCGTTTTGTGTGGGGAAGTAGCCTAGGCTGAAGCGGCGGCGGAACTCGCGATGGAGGTGATCTCGCTCGCGCTGGCGCGGATCGACCAGGAGAGCCCGCGAGCGTTTACCGCCGACTCGACCATCCTGGCGCCCAGGAAATAACCAGCCCTCTCCGGGAAAACATGGCGATCGACGGTGCGCGCATCGTCACTCATTCCTCCCGAGAGGTAGCGGAGCCGCAGGCCGAGGCCGGCGCGATCGAGATCAGCCGTGAGAGATCGTGTCATCAACGGCTCGAGCTCTCGAACGCTGGCATATTCGCGCCTGGTATAGCCGTAGTATTCCCACGCTGCGTGTCCGGGGCTGATCATCCTCGAAGCATGAGTTGCAAGCCCCTCATTGATCATGAGCTCGCGTAGCGAAGCACGCCTGCCGGTTTCCCAGTAGGAGTAGTAGCCGCCGGCATCTTCGATCAGCTGTCTCAGCTCACTCCGGCTCGTAGAGGAGGTGTAGCGGACCGTATGAGCGATCTCGTGAGCCAGCCAGAGAGGAATCAGCTCGGGATCGAGCCCCAATCCCTGGGTTTCGGGATTGGTGACGCTCGTAAAATGCTCGAGGCAGACGAACGCGATGCCCTTTCCATCGACGACCAGCTCACCGGCGTTGGCCGCACCTACGCCCACCATGAGCACGACGTCGATGTCAGTATCGACATTCAGCAGGGTCCTGCACTGCTCTTCAGTATTTCTGGCGAGGGAGACGACGTCTATCCTCTCGAGCATCGTACGAAGGTCTACACGGCTCGCAAGTGCGGCAGAGCGAACGACTTCCAGAAAATGCGGCCCCGCCGGATCGAGGACGTAATTGTGCCAGTAGGCCTCTAAAAAACGGCGATGATTTTCGAAGTAGCGGAGATAGGCGGCGACACGGTCGGTACTGTTGTGAACTGCAAAAAAGTCAGGCAGTAGGTTGATGAGCATCAACGACCAGGTCGCGGGGGTAGGGAGCCACTCGCGGTTTTTGCGATGCGAGAAGATACATTCGACCCAAAGTCTCAACAAGGCCGATCTCCTCCAAAAAAGAAGTTTTGAAAATTGTGGCACAAATATTCCCTCTCATTTCTTTCGAAGTTCCGAGGAGAGAGGAGGCCAGCCATGACAACGCTGCGTCAGATCGACCTTCGTTGTCCCGTGTGCGACAACGAGTTCAAGTCTCAGAGCGTGGTCTCGACGAATGCATTCGGCGGGAAACGGACTGATTTTCACGAGCGAGCCGCTGGAACTCAGCCCCTCGCCTATCTCGTCCATATGTGCAGCGAGTGCGGATTCTCCGGCGGGGAAGCCGATTTCACTGCTGCGGTAGATGTAAGTCCAGTTCTGAAACAGCAGGTGCTTAAGGAGCTCGCTCCGGTGCGTCCAGCCCTGATCTGCGGCTCAGAGAAGTACGAAGCCGCAGCCAAGGTCGCTCAGTGGCAGGGGTTGGATCCCCGGCACATCGCAGATCTGCTCCTTCGCGCTGCCTGGTGCTGTGTCGATGAAGGAGATGTCGAAGCTGAGCGGTACTTCCGGCGTCATGCAGCATGGATGTTCGAGGAAGCGCTACGAGCGTACGATGCTGTCCCGCGGGAAGAGCGCGCGATCCTCACATACCTGGTGGGTGAGCTATGGAGGCGGATCGGCGATGCCGGCAAAGCCGCGCACTGGTTCGAGTCGGTGGAGGGGGAAGTAACCGATTCGCGGAATCAGCAGTGGGTCGTGGACGCCGCCGATCAGCAAAGGCTGAATCCGAGAGAGTGGTTCGGCTAGAGAATCATCTCGTGCCGAACAACCTGTCTCCGGCATCGCCAAGACCAGGCAGAATATATCCCTGACTGTTCAGCTCCCGGTCCAGCGCCGCGCAATAGATCTGGACATCGGGGTGCGCTTCGCTGAGAAAGCGTACTCCTTCAGGTGCGGCTACCAGGCATAGAAATCGAATCCGGTTTGCCCCTGCCCTCTTGAGCGACGTGACCGCAGCGGCCGCACTCCCGCCAGTCGCGAGCATCGGATCCAGCAAAAAAAAATCGCGCTCGGCCGTATCTCCCGGAACCTTGAAGTAGTAGTCGACTGGCTTGAGGGTGTTATGGTCCCGGTACAGTCCAATGTGTCCGACTCGGGCGGATGGGACGAGGCGAAGGATTCCCTCCACCATCCCGAGCCCAGCACGCAGAATGGGCACGAGGGTCAGCTTCTTCCCGCTGAGGTGCCAGCCGGATGTCGTCTCGAGTGGCGTTTCCACATCTCTTGGCTCGAGCGTGAGCTCGCTGGTCGCTTCGTAAGCCATGAGCATCGCGATCTCGTCGACGAGCTCCTTGAAGTGCTTCGTCTCGGTCTTCAGATCGCGGAGAATCGTTAGCTTGTGCTGAACGAGGGGATGCCGGATAATAGTCAGCGAAGGAAATTCCTTGACACGCTCGATCATTCTAGCCTCAAGTTTCCAGCATCGGCACAATAGACGCTAACGGCTCATAAATCTCTAACTCCTGATGAAAGAATACCAGGCTGTTGTGGTCAAGCTGACGCGACACACACGCGAGGACGAGGACACGCTCACCGATCTTCTCAACGAGCGAAGCAGAGGTGGATGGGAGCCCGCACTCATGTCGCAGGAT
>JANMMF010000339.1:0-7336 GCA_031372985.1 Gemmatimonadota bacterium | reverse complement strand
CGCGTCAAGCTACGCCTCGGACAGACATCAACGCTCGACATCGAGGTCCACGCCCGGCTCAAGAAGCACAAGGAGTACTTCGAGAAGCACGTCTCTGAGCTTGGCAGCGCCACGGACCGGGCAATCATGCGTCATCGCGAGAGGATTGTAGACAACCAGCTGGTGCTGGAGCGCCTGGCGAACATGGCGATCGATTTATTCGCGACTGCCTGCGTCATCGCGCGGACGCAAAGCCTGATCGACGAGCGCGGCATCGACAAGGTCGATAGCGAGATCACGCTGTGCGACCTGTTCTGCATTGAAGCCGGCCGGCGCTTTCGCGGTAACCGCAACATGCTCGACGGGCGAGCGGATGAAGTCGACGATACCCGCCGCTCCGTCGCGCGCTCAGTGCGCGACGGGAAAGGCTACTTCGTAACCGACGCCATCCTCGAAGAATAGATCGAACTACGACCGCAGTCCGGCTCTGAGCCCTGCGCCAAACCTCTAGTCGGCTAGCGTCGGAATGAATTGCGGAGCGCGCCGATGCTTGGTGGCCTGCTCGTACGCGTACGCGAGCTTGATCAACGTCGGCTCGCTGTACGCCCGCCCGAAAAACGAGATGCCCACGGGAAGGTTGTGCGAGAACCCCGCCGGAACGTTGATGTTCGGATAGCCTGCTACCGCGGCCGGAGTCGAGCTCGCGCCGGAAAAGTGATCGCCGTTGACGAGATCGGTCACCCACGGTGGACTGCCGGTCGGAGCGACGATCGCATCGAGCTTGTATTTGGTCATCGTCGCGTCGATCCCCTGGGTCCGTGACATTCTGAGGTTCCTCGCCAGCGCGTCGCGATACTTCTTCTCCGTCAGCGGCCCCTTCTTCTGCGCCATCACGAAAATCTCCTGGCCGAACCAGGGCATCTCCCGATCCTTGTTGCGCTCGTTGAAGTCTATGATGTCCTGCAGAGTCCTGACTGGAGCCTTGGGCCCCAGGCCGGCGAGATAAGCGTTGAGGTCGGCCTTGAACTCGTACAGCAGGACGTCGAACTCGGTGTCGTCGAACTTTCCGGCGGTTTCGATGTTGGCGGGATCCACGATCACAGCCCCTTGCGCCTTCATTGCCTCAATCGCGTCGTTCACCAGCTTGTCCGTAACGTCGCTGTAGCCGAAGAACTTCTCTCGCGCGACCCCGATCCTGGCCCCGCGCAATCCGTTCGCGTCGAGGAACCGGGTGTAGTCCATCTGGCCGCGGGTCTGGCTCCCCCGCGTAGCGGGATCGCGCGGATCAATCCCGGCGAGCGCGTTCAGAAGGACGGCTGCATCTCTCACCGTCCGAGTCATTGGCCCCGCGGTGTCCTGACTGTGCGCGATCGGAATGATCCCGGCACGGCTCACGAGGCCGAGTGTCGGTTTGATCCCGACGACTCCATTGGCTGACGATGGGCAAACGATCGATCCATCGGTCTCTGTTCCGATCGCTGCGGCGCAAAGATTGGCAGACACCGCTCCACCAGAGCCTGAGCTCGACCCGCACGGGTTTCTATCGAGGATATACGGATTCTTTGCCTGGCCCCCTCGCCCGCTCCAGCCGCTCGACGAATGCGTCGACCTGAAATTCGCCCACTCGCTGAGGTTTGTTTTTCCGAGCAGCACGGCGCCCGCCGCGCGGAGCTTCGCCGCGATGAACGCATCCTGGAGCGGAATGGATCCCTCCAGCGCCAACGATCCGGCGGTCGTCGTCATCCGGTCCGCGGTATCGACGTTGTCCTTGAGCAGAATCGGAATGCCGTGGAGCGGACCGCGCATCCGTCCCGATTTTCGCTCGCGATCGAGAGAATCAGCAATCGCCAACGCGTCAGGGTTGACCTCGAGCACATGGCGGAGAGTCGGTCCCTTGCGATCGATCTCTTCGATTCGAGCGATGTACTGCTCCGTAATCGAGCGCGCCGTCATGCGCCCCGAGCTCATCCCCGCTTGAAGATCCGCCAGCGTCGCTTCCTCGAGGTCGAAGGGCGAAATCGCAAACCGTTCCTTCCCGCCTGTGGACTCGGAGCCCACGGACATCGTTTGACCAGCGAGGGGTCTTCCCCCAATGGCAACCGCTCCCGCCAGCGCGCCAAGCCGCACGAAATCTCTACGATCCATGTGCCTCCAGATCAGAGCACGTTTTCAGAATAGTCCCACAGTTCTGGCAGATCACCTTGCACTTGATCTCCTTGACGCTAGTCGAGCCGCAGACGTCGCAGACATCGACCGTCATCAGTCGAAATCCAGTGCGAGATCGAGCGCTGGCGCTGAATGTGTCAGCGCCCCCACCGAAATCCAGTCCACTCCCGTCTCGGCGATCGGTCGCACCGTGTCGATCCTGACACCGCCCGATGCTTCCGTCACGGTGCGGCCGTCCACGAGCTTGACCGCCTCGCGGAGATCTGCCAGCCCCATGTTGTCGAGCATGATCACGTCGGCCCCCGCGTCGATCGCGATTCGCACCTGATCGAGCCTGTCGCATTCGACTTCGACCTTGATACCGGCTGGCCCGACCGACCGCGCGCGCTTGACGGCCAGCACGATGTCGCCATCTACAGCCGCCAGATGATTGTCCTTGATCAACACCGACGACGACAGATTCATCCGATGGTTCAGCCCTCCCCCGCAGCGCACGGCGTATTTCTCGAGGCGCCGCCATCCCGGCGTCGTCTTTCGGGTATCGAGAATGTGTACGCCCGTGCCGGCGACGGCATCGACGTAGCGCGCCGTAAGAGTGGCGATCCCAGACAACCGCTGCACGAAGTTGAGTGCTACGCGCTCGGCGGACAAAAGCCCACGCGCGTGACCCGACAGAAACATCACGGTGGACTTCGCGTCAACGCGCGATCCGTCTTCGTGCTCGACTCGTATCGTTACTGCCTTGTCGAGCTGCTCGAACGCTTCGTGTGCGAGCGCCAAGCCCGCAATTACTCCGGTCTGTCGCGATACGAGCCTGCATCTCGCCCGCCTGTCCGACAACACGGTCGCCGCTGTCGTGATGTCGTGCTTGGCGTCGTCTTCCTCCAGCGCCGCGGCGACTAGCGCCTTCAGCTCTTTCTTTGTCAGAGGAAAGTGAACCCCTTCCTCCCAATAGAACCCGTGAGCGGCGAGCACGCTCTCTCGCCGTTGCGTCATTCGCCGGGATCTACCGAGGCTTCCGGAACCGGCGACAACGGCGTCTGACCGCCGATCGACACCATTCGCTCGATCGCGCGGCGGGCGCGCGACGCGATCTCCTCCGGCACGGTGATGCGGTGCTGCATCCGCTCCAACGAAGCGAGGACCTTGGGCAGCGTCGTCACCTTCATGAATGCGCAGACCGCTTCTGGATTGGCGGGATGGAAAGTCTTGGTCGGGTTTTCGCGGCGGAGTCGATGGAGGATTCCGACTTCGGTCGCTACGATGAACTCGTCGTTGGACGAGATCTTCGGTCTCTTGATCATTCCCTCGGTCGAGAGGATCTGAACCCCCACCGGATCAATGTCTCCGGCCGACACCGCTTCGACCACGCTCGTCGCGCACCCGCATTCCGGATGAATGAGGAACTCCGCGCCCGGATGTGCCGCGCGTTGGAGCCTGATGTCCTCGGGATCGATCCCCGCGTGCACGTGACACTCGCCCATCCACACGTGCATGTTCTTCCGGCCAGTGATGCGGCGCACGTGCGCGCCGAGGAACATGTCAGGGAGAAAAAGAATCTCCCTGTCGAGAGGAACGGAGTTGACGATCTCGACCGCGTTGCCGGAGGTGCAGCAGTAATCGCTTTCCGCTTTCACTTCCGCCGTTGTGTTGACGTACGACACGACTACTGCACCCGGGTGTTCGGCCTTCCAGTCGCGGAGCTGTTCGGCATCGATCGTTGCCGCCAATGAGCACCCGGCGGCAAGGTCCGGAAGAAGCACCGTCTTCTGCGGCGAAAGCACCGCCGCTGTCTCCGCCATGAAGTGAACGCCGCAGAAGACGATCACGTCGGCCTTGGTCTTCGCAGCTTCACGGCTCAGCCCGAGCGAGTCTCCCACAAAGTCGGCGACATCCTGAACCTCCGGGCGCTCGTAATTATGCGCCAGGATCACAGCATTTCGGGCGTGCGCTAGCTGCTTGATCTCCCGCTGCAGCTTCTCGTACAGCCTGGCCGTCGTGTCTACCATTCGATGTGCTTGCCGCTCCACTTTCGCTTTGCTCGGGGAAAATCACTTCTATAATGCCCTCCCCGCGACTCCTTTCTCAACAGTGCGGCGTCGGCGATGAGGAGAGACGTCTGTACCATGTTCGCCTCTTCGGTTGCGCCCTCGGGCAGGCGCGACTCTATCTCGGTAAGCTTGGTGTGCCCGAGCCTCAACCCCTTGGCGCTCCGGTCGATGCCGCAGTAATCCCACATCACCTGTCTGATGGTGTCGGCGGCCACCAACGCCGCCCCACGATCGCGCAGCACTGGAACTTCCCAGCTCTTCTTTCTCGGTGCGGGCGATAGCTTCTTCGCCTCGATCATATCCCTCGCCACCCGCTCGGCGAATACCAGCCCTTCCAGTAGCGAGTTGGATGCGAGCCGATTCGCGCCGTGGACGCCGGTGCGCGATACCTCGCCGCACGCATACAGTCGATCGAGACTCGCCCTCCCACGCAGATCGGTAACGATTCCTCCCATCATGTAGTGCGCGGCCGGCGTCACCGGGATCAGGTCCTTGCTGGGATCAATGCCGCGTGCCCGGCAAATGGCGAAGATCCCGGGAAACCGCCCCTCGAACATTGGCCCCAGCATGCGTGCGTCGAGCCAGACATGGCGGCCACCCGCCTTCTCGCGAAAGATCTCGCGCGCCACCACATCCCGCGGCGCCAGCTCCGCCAGGCGATGCTTTTTGAGCATAAAGCGCTCGTGCTCTTCGTTGAGAAGTACGGCTCCCTCTCCGCGTACCGCTTCCGAGATCAGCTGCAGTGGATTCTCGGGGGTGTCCAAAGCGGTCGGATGAAACTGCACGAACTCCATGTCGGCGAGCTTGGCTCCGGCGCGGTGCGCGATCGCGTACCCGTCGCCGGTCGCAACCTGAGGGTTCGTGGTATAACGATAGACCTGGCCGCATCCACCCGTGGCGAGCACCGTCGCATCCGCGATTATCTCCACCGCTTTACCCGCCACAGCGGCGCGTACACCATACACGACGCCGTCCTCGACGATGAGGTCGAGGATTCGCGCCTTCTCGAGGACTACAATTCGCTCGCTCTCCTTGACGCGCTTGATGAGCGTACGCGCGACCTCGGCCCCGGTCTGATCTCCATGCGCGTGCACGATGCGTCGCCGGGAATGAGCAGCCTCCTTGCCAAGCCTGAAGTTACCGCCTGGCTCGAGGTCGAAATGCGCGCCCGCAGTCGCCAGCTCGCGCACTCGCGCGGGCCCCTCCTCGACCAGAATCTCCACCGCCTTCGCGTCGCATAGCGCCGCACCCGCGGCCAGTGTGTCCTGGCGGTGCAGCTCCGGCGAATCTCCGGCGCCGAGCGCTGCGGCGATTCCCCCCTGAGCATAGGCAGTGGCGCTGTCGAACAGCGATCGCTTGGTGAGGACCATCACATCGCCATCGGCAGAAGCGCGCCACGCAGTGTGAAGACCCGCAACCCCGCTCCCCACCACCAGAAAGCGCGTCCGTATTCGCTCGGCCATGAGATGAAATCAACCCGCGGCATGATGCATTTGAAAGGGGTGCGACCGTCGCCTTGCAAGCAGGTGCGCAGTGGGCGATTCTTCTGTTCAGATGAGAAAGCTGATCCTCGTCACTTCCCTCCTGCTCGCCGTACACATTGCTCTCCTTTTCACACGTCGGAGCGCCATCGCCGAAGGAAAGGAGACTTCGTCGATTCGCATCGGAATCGTGCTCGACGTCGGCGGCCGCGGCGACAAGTCGTTCAACGACGGCGCCTACGCCGGCGCCGACAGCGCCACGAAGCTGCTCCACTCGAACATTCGGTTCATCGAGCCGGGTGAAGGAGCTGACCGCGAAGCAGGGCTGAGACTTCTCGCTGCGGAAGGAATGAATTTGGTAATCGGCGTCGGCTTCATCTTCACCGATGATCTCTCCAACCTCGCGAAGGAGTATCCGAACACTGCCTTTGCCGGCATCGATTACGCCCTCTCGACCGACAAGACCGGCAACGTCATTCCCCCGCCACCCAACGTTGCTGCGCTCAAGTTCCGCGAGGAGGAAGGCTCGTATCTGGTCGGCGCACTGGCTGCACTCGTCGGCCACTCGAAGAAAGTGGGGTTCGTTGGCGGAATGGACATTCCGCTGATCCACAAGTTCGAGGCTGGCTATCGCGCTGGAGTGAAGAAGGTCTGTCCGGACTGCCAGGTGATAGCGCAATACGCCGGCGTCACTCCCGACGCGTTCAAGAATCCCGGCAAGGGGAAGGAGCTCGCGCTCAGCCAGTACAATCAGGGTGTCGGAGTGATCTTCCACGCCGCCGGCTCGACAGGGCAGGGAGTCTTTGAAGCGGCGCGCGCGACCAACAAGCTCGCAATCGGAGTCGATTCCGATCAGAACGACGAAGCTCCGGGGCACGTCCTGACATCGATGATCAAAGGCGTCAACGCCGCGACGTTCGACGCCATCAGTCGCGTCCAGAGCGGGACGTTCAAGGGCGGCATTTACTCCTTCGGGTTGAAGGAGGGCGGCGTCGGCTACATCTACGACGACCGCAATCGCGCGCTCATTCCCGACAGCGTTCACACCCGCGTCGAACAACTGAAGCAGGAGATAATCGCCGGCCGCATCAAGGTGCCCAGCACTCGATGACTAGCGACCTCGGCCCCACAGGCAACACTGCGCAGGGGCCGACCTCCATTCCAGCGATCCGGATGGCCGGCATCGCGAAAACGTTCGGCGACTGCGTAGCCCTTCGCGGCGCCTCGCTCGAAGTCATGCCCGGAGAAATCCACGCTCTCGTCGGCGAAAACGGCGCCGGCAAATCGACGCTGATGCGCGTCCTTGGGGGGTTGATCAAACCCGATGCCGGCCGAGTCGAGGTAAATGGCCGTGATGTAACCGGCTGGCCGACCAATGACGCGATTGCCGCGGGTATCGGCATCGTCCACCAGCACTTCATGCTCGTGCCGACGCTTTCGGTGGCCGAGAATCTCGTGCTTGGCTGCGAGCCGAAGACGCGGGGTGTCGAGCTGGACTACAAGCGCGCCGCGGAGGACGTGCAAAAGCTCTCGAGCGAGACCGGGCTTGCAATCGCTCCGGAAAGACTCGTCTCGGATCTATCCGTGGGTGAGGCCCAGCGCGTCGAGATCCTGAAAGTCCTGTTTCGCGGGGCGAGAATTCTCGTCCTCGACGAGCCC
>JANMMF010000250.1:0-5656 GCA_031372985.1 Gemmatimonadota bacterium | reverse complement strand
ATGATGACCAGGACCTCTGCTGCTGACTACGTCTCTGACGGAATTCACATGAATGCCGTCGATACGGGATGGATCACAGACGAGGATCCGGAGGAGATTGCCGCGCGGAAGACCGCCGAGCATCGCTTCCATCCTCCGTTGGACATCGTGGATGGTGCGGCAAGAATCGTTGACCCGATTATTTCCGGGTTCAACACGGGCGTTCACGTCTGGGGCAAGTTCCTCAAGGATTACCGACCGACCGACTGGTAGAATCGCAACGGGCCTACGCCGTCACGATCGGACGTTCCAGTGCTACTCGGGCCGCATGACGTCCGGACGACGATGATCGACACTCACGTGCTGAACCGGGGAGCGATGGGTGTCAAGAATCTCGCAGATCGGCTGTGAGAGGAGGAGTGGTCTGTTTCGCTCATCTCCAGAAACGAACGAGCAGATCCGTATTTGGGCTGCATTGATCTTGCTGCCCAATTACGGCATGATTGGACGCGATGAACGCAACTCCTTATCGTTACGCGTCTTCCGAAGCGAACACTTACAATCGAAGGGCGAACTCTTGCGAAGCGCTCGCTAGCAACATGCGTTCATGCAGTCCAAGTAGTCGACCCAATTGGCGTTAGGTGGCCCAGATAGTTCTCCCTCAATGAACGCCACATTTGACTACACACCCTGGCACAGTCCTATAACCTTGGTCGTAGGGCTAGTCGTCGCCGGTACCGACGAAACGGATCTGATCCCAATGGGAACGGCATTCCTTTGTGCTCCGTACGTCGCACTAACGGCACGCCACGTTATCGATGAGATCTTTCATCGCTTCGCCGGTTGCAGTCCCACAACAGCGAAGGGACTATTGGGGTTCGGTGTGCAGTTCGCTAATAGGCAAGGAACGGCGCTTCTTAAATGGGACGTCATGGACTATGGATATTCCTCGTCTGTAGACATCGCAGCGCTGATTCTCGACCCGCCGGATGATCTTCCAGCTGATTTCGCTTGGCACTTACCTCGTTTTGAGGCCCTGCCACCAAGTGTTGGTGACCGCATAACCTCCTTCGGCTTTCCGAATTCAACCTACCGCGTTGAAGCCGATGGTAGTTCGAAAGTCGGCCTGGACCCGCATACGACGTCAGGGGACGTGGTCGATGTGCACCATCAGGCGCGCGACAGTGCAATACTGCCTTTCCCCTGCCTGCACACAAACGCTGTGTTTGATCCCGGAGCCAGTGGCGGGCCCGTATTCAATTCCGCGGGACACATTTGCGGCCTCGTTAGCTCCAGTATGCCTCCTGATTCGGCAGGTGGTGACTATTCCTCTTATGTGTCTCTGATTTGGCCGTCGCTAGGCCTTGGTCTGAATGTTAGCGCCGTTTCACCGCACGTTCCGACCAAGCGCTATTTCCTAAAAAGCTTGGTTGAACAAGGTGAAATGCAGATGCTGCACGCAGACTGGATCGACATTGAGAATGGACAAGAGGAAGCCCGACTTCGATTAAGGCCTCCTCGCGCGCTCCCATCGAATGCAAGATGACACAACTGCACGACGTGTTGGCTTCTGTCCACACTGTGGGAACAGAAGCCCGCAGGAAGTTCTATGCACTCAGCATTTTACGACGGAATCCTGGCGTCATGACGGTGGCAAAATCACTCCGGGAGAAGAGTTTATCGGCGCGCACTATGTCGCGGTTTGCCGAACATGTGAAAGGATCCTCGTGTACGCAGATTTTCAAATTGACGTCGAGCATCTGTCATTCGAAGGGGCGGAACTTCTATTTCCTGAACCCGATGAATTGCATCATGCTGTCCCCGAGGAAATCGCCGATATATATGAAGAAGCTTCGCGGATTATGGTGCTCGCTCCGAACGCTTATGCTGTGCAGATTCGTCGCGCCCTCGAAGGAGTCTGTGAGCATCGCGGCGCGCTAGGCGGCTCGCTGCACGATCGGCTTCGTCAACTCGCGACCCAAGGAGATATTCCGCCGGGACTGGCGGAGATGACCGATGCGCTTCGAATTGTAGGAAATATCGGCGCGCACTACTCTCGTGCCAAAGTCACACAACCCGATGCGTCCGCGATTCGCGACTTCTTTCTTGCGGTAGTTGAGTATGTCTACGTCGGACCGAATAAGGTAAAGGAATTCCGAGATCGGCTAGAGGAAATAAAGAGGGCTCCTCCCCCGCCCGCCACCTAACGAACGTTGCAGCAGACGAGCGCGCGTGCTATTGAACACGTATGAATGCCCTTCGAGCGGTCGCTCGCAGCTGAACTGAAGGCGTTAGGCGGACACACTGGTTTCTAGGGAAGGAGAGTCCGATGAAAGCATCTGTTACGGCCTTGTTACTCGCAGTGGCGCTGAGCGCGGCTTGCGCGACAGTAACGTCGGTGAGCGACGCTCCCGAGTGGGTGACCGCGCTCATCCAGGAGCTTGAGACCCAACCCGTGGCGAATCCTCCGGCCTTCATCGCCCGATATGAATACCAGGGGCAGACCGTCTATTACCTTCCGTCGCGCTGCTGTGATATCCCAAGCAACGTATACAGCGCCTCAGGTACTATCATCTGCCATGCGGATGGCGGATTGAGTGGCGTCGGCGACGGGCGTTGTGCCGACTTCTTCTCAGCGCGCAAGGACGAGAAGATCGTTTGGCGAGATGTGCGAGGTGCCGCCTAACGGTGGTTGGTACAAATCGCCGTGGCAGGGAAGCGGGAGCATTTTGTTGAGCGGCCACACCACAACCCGTCGTCAGGCGGACAAGTCACACATGGTCGAAAGAAATTCGCTCGACTCGGGACCCAGAGAATATGGCCGGGACAAGGCCCTCGAGGGCGCGCGCTCAATTCTGCAAGGCAAATTGGGAATCATTGAAGGTGCTCGCCTCCTCTCAAATCTCGCGCATGATTTGGTTCCGGACTGGGCGGTCGATCCTGACTTCGTGGTTTTTCGCTCGCTCGATAGTGAGACCGACCATCTGCCAGTTGGTGCTGAACGCCAACTTTGGGAGGCTAACCGCATTAGTAGAGCGCGACGCTATCGTTTCGCGAATTGAAGCCGACGCTAGACGGGAGGTAGGAACTGCGTGTCGAAATATCCTGCGACGATTCGATGCCGCCTAACGAACGTTGCAGCTGACAAGCACTTTTCGGATGCGGCTACGCCGCAATCGTTATAGTGTGCTTGCAGCTGAACCAAGGCGTTAGGCGGCACTCGTGCTCTGAGTCTATTGGCGTGCCGTGAGTGGCGGGATGCCGACGGATTTAAACGCGGCTCTTCCCCGCGGCATCCAACATTGGGGGATTATCGGTTCGTCGACTTCGATCTCCGAGGTAGCCATATGAGCACTACCACCTTCTTGAAGCTGGGCGGTCTCGCGGCCCTGGCTATGCTGCTCCGGCCTGCTTCCCTTCAGACGGGACCGGCGGTGTCGATCGAGCAAGTCGCAACACTGCGTGCTGCGCGAGCTGCGCACACCGCAACCACTCTCACCTCAGGGCAGGTGCTGGTAGTCGGGGGAATGGCGACCGGCGGCAGCAGCCTCGCGACTGTTGAGCTGTTCGACCCCACGAACAACACCGTCCAGCAGCTCGGCTCCCTCGCCGAGGACAGGGCTGGTCACACCGCGACGCTGCTCCGTGACGGCCGCGTTCTGATTGCCGGTGGCTACAACGGGGACGACTACTTGAGGTCTATGGAGGTTTTCGACCCGTCAACGAAAAGATTTCTGCAGCGCGGGTTCCTCGTAGAGGCGCGAAGCGGTCACACCGCGACCCTTTTGCCTGATGGCCGGGTGCTTTTCGTTGGTGGAGTCGGCCGCGGATGGACATTTCTCAGCAGCGCGGAGGTGTGTGACGCCGGGTCAGGCCGCTGCGAGGCAGTGGGTTCAATGCACGTACCGCGCGAGAGTCACACGGCAACCCTCCTGACAGACGGCTACGTGCTCGTCATAGGCGGTCATAGTGGGCGGCGGCAGGCCATGGAAGTATATGCGAGCGCTGAAGTCTTCTCACCGCAGGCTCGTCGATTCGAAGCGATCGGAGCTCTCGCAACGGCACGGCATAAACATGATGCCGTTAGACTGGCTGACGGGCGCGTGCTGGTCATAGGCGGGGCCGATCGGTCCGATCGGGTTCATTACGCGACCACTGAGATTTACAGTCCAGGGACAAGGACCTTTAATCCAGGTCCGTCAATGGCCAACCGCCGTTACAAGATCGCCGGAACGTCCATACTGCTGCCAAATGGCGGCGTTCTCGTAACAGCCGGGGCGCGGTCAGCCGAGATTCTCGACCTCGGCCGCTGGGCGTTTTCTGAGGTTCCGGGCCGATTCCCCGATGCGTATCGTTTTGCGACCGCAGCGCCCCTACCGGGCGGAGACGTCTTCATAGCAGGGGGCTACTCCGACGGCAACAAGAATACGGCGGGCATCTGGCGATTCCGGGGCCCGTGAGTGCCACCTAACGAGCATTGGACCCCGATAAACTTTAACCTGTGAAAATGTCGGGCGGCAGCATTGAGCAGCGTCGGGCTCGGGCTTCACGTTGATATGACGCTGACAGAGCGCCGGAATTAGTTCGCCCGCCACCCAACGTACGTTGCAGCTGACAAGCACTTTTCGGACGCGACTTCGTGTTGAGCCCGCGCCCGGAAAAGTGGCGCGCCGGCGTCGCGGTGACCTTGAGCGGACCCACGGTGGTGGACTCGGTCCAATCGAGCTCCGTGATGCGATCCGGCGAGACACCCCACCGCTCCAGGTGCGCACCGACGCCGAGCGGAACGATGAAACGCGCACGCGACTGGGTCGCGCTCCGAGCCAAGTCGCGCACCACGCCGCGGTCGAGATGGTCGTAATGATCGTGCGAAGCGAGAATCGCGTCGAGGGGCGGCAGATTGTCTAGCGCGAGGGGCGGTTCATGAAACCGCTTGGGGCCTGCCAGCGCCGACGGCGAGGCACGCCGTGCCCACACCGGGTCGAACAGGATACGCGCACCATCGATCTCGACCAGCACCGTCGAGTGTCCTAGCCAGGTCGCGCGCAGACCCGAAGCTGGCCATTCGCAACGGTCGGGTGAAGATCAACTGAGAAATACACAGATCCGAGGAGTCAGAAGCACAGATTCGAGTTGCTGGAACAAGACCAAATCAAACCAGAGTCGGGGCCTTTGGAGCGAGCCCTCGCAACTCGTATCTACGCCTCTGTCCCCTCGCATCTGTGTCGTTCTATGTTGAAGCTGACAGCTACCCCACTCAGGCCCTGACAAACTCGCCGAGCCCCGCGCAAATTCTTTCTCGCCAACCTTTCACCGAATCCTCATGTCCCCGATCCTCGCCGAGCTGTTCGGCACCGCGTTACTGATCATGCTCGGCGATGGCGTCGTCGCGAACGTCGTGCTTCAGCGCACGAAAGGGCACAACTCCGGCTGGATCGTCATCACTGCCGGCTGGGCCCTCGCCGTCACGATCGCCGTCTACTGCGTGAACAGCATCAGCGGTGCGCACCTGAACCCCGCCGTTACGATCGCGCTTGCGTCGATCGGAGCGTTCGAATGGGCTAACGTTCCCATGTACATCGCAGCGCAAGTCGCCGGCGGATTCCTCGGCGCGGTCATCGTGTGGCTCGCATATCTGCCGCATTGGGAGGTCACGCCGGATCCTGAGAGCAAGCTC
>JANMMF010000295.1:0-5070 GCA_031372985.1 Gemmatimonadota bacterium | reverse complement strand
GTCGAGGCGCGGTTCTAGCTTTCGCGTTTCCGTGAGTGCGTCATCTCCTACGTAATCTTACGTAAAGACTCGCCTCAACCCGCGGCCTAGGTTGCTTCCGAACTCTAACCTGGGCTGGATCATGACATTGAAATTGAAGCGCCTGATTCGCGTCGCCGTCGCGTTGTCGATTGTTTGCGCCGCCGGTTGCATACCGCTGACCGTGGGAAGCACGGCTGAGCCTGTTCCAGTTGGAACGACGGTTCGCAGCACGTCGATGTATGTCGTCCCGAATTCCGTGGACGACTCCATCAACAATCGCTCATTCCCCCGCTATGGAGTCGATCCGGAGGTAAGGTTCGGATTCGATGAGCGTTCGGACATCGGTGTCCGGGCGCCAAATTGCAGCGGGATCGTTGCCAACTACAAACGGCGGCTAAACGGTGTGTCCGGCGCTCCGGGCGCCGCGACCGCATTCATGGCTGG
This sequence comes from Gemmatimonadota bacterium, assembly GCA_031372985.1. GTDB lineage: Bacteria > Gemmatimonadota > Gemmatimonadetes > Gemmatimonadales > Gemmatimonadaceae > UBA4720. Next base: position 4,605 of record JANMMF010000295.1, on the reverse strand, counting down.
CGGCGGACTCGTGAACTGGGGCGATCATGCGCACCTGGAAGTCACGCTGATTACCTCAGCCGGAGACAATGATCGCGTTACACCCTACGGTGGGATTCGCGCTATGCAGGTAATCCCGCTCAACAAGGGAGCGGTTCACGATTCTCCAACGTTCGGTGGATTCTTCGGCGCGAGGCCGCGCCATAGCGCGTGCCGAGCCTACTCTTCGGCCATGAACGGGTAGCGGTAGTCGGTCGCCGGAGAAAAGGTCTCCTTGATGTTTCGCGGACTGATCCAGCGGACGAGATTGAGCTTGGACCCGGCCTTGTCATTGGTGCCAGAGCCACGAGCGCCACCGAAAGGCTGTTGACCCACCACCGCGCCGGTCGGCTTGTCGTTGACGTAGAAGTTGCCGGCCGCGTTGCGGAGGATGAGGGCTGCTTCGCGGATTGCCTGGCGGTCCCTGCTGAACACGGCACCCGTGAGAGCGTAGGGCGAAGTCTGATCGACGATCCGGAGCGTCTCTTCCCATTTGGAATCGGGATAGACGTGCACCGTGACCACCGGTCCGAAAATCTCTTCGCATAGCAGCCGATAGGCGGGATCCTTCGTCTCGATCAGCGTGGGCTCGATGAAGTATCCCTCCTCTCCTCGCGCGACACCTCCAGCTACGACGTTCGCGTTCTTGCGTCCATGCTCGAGATACTCACTGATCTTCGTGAATGCCTTCTTGTCGATCACCGCGCCCATGAAGTTCCGAAAGTCGGCGACATCTCCCACCTTGATGTCCTGCATGATCGCGACGGTGCGATCGCGCACCTCTGGCCAGATCGATTCCGGGATGTAGGCCCTGCTCGCTGCCGAGCACTTCTGGCCCTGGTACTCGAAGCCTCCGCGGGCGATGGCGACGGATAGCGCCACCGGATCGGCGGACTCGTGCGCGACGATGAAATCCTTTCCTCCCGTCTCGCCGACGATGCGCGGATAAGACTTGTAGTGCGACATGCTGGCGCCGATCGTCTTCCACATGTTGTTGAAGACGGCGGTGCTTCCGGTGAAATGGACGCCGGCTAGATCGCGGTGCGAGAGCAGCTTGTCGGAGATGAGGCCGGCATCGCCGGGCACGAAGTTGATCACTCCGGGTGGAAGTCCCGCTTCCTCGAGCAGCTGCATGATGTAATACGCGCTGAGCATTGAACTCGACGCCGGCTTCCAGATGACGGTGTTTCCCATCAACGCCGGGGCGGTGGGAAGATTTCCCGCGATCGAGGTGAAGTTGAAGGGCGTCACCGCGTACACGAATCCCTCGAGCGGCCGGTAGTCGAGCTGATTCCACATCGTGCGATCGCTGAGCGGCTGCTCGTCGTACAGACTCTGGGCGTAGCTCGGGTTGAATCTCCAGAAATCGATCAATTCGCACGCGGCATCGATCTCGGCCTGGAACGCGGTCTTCGACTGCCCGAGCATTGTGGCGGCGTTGAGGGTGGATCTCCAAGTCGTCGCAAGAAGCTCGGCCGCCTTCAGGAATACGGCTGCCCGGTCCTCCCACGCCCAGTTCGCCCAGTCGCGCGCCGCTTCCTGTGCCGCGCGTACCGCCTGGTCGATGTTGTCAGCGCTGGCGCGGTGCCATTGGCCCAGCACGTGACGGTGGTTGTGCGGCATCACCGATTGCGCCAGCTCGCCGGTGTGCACTTCCTGACCGCCGATGATGAGAGGGATGTCGGCGCGCTCGGCGGACATCGAGCGGAGGCGCTCCTTGAGCGACTCGCGTTCCGCGGATCCCGGCGCGTAACTCTTGACCGGCTCGTTTACCGGCGGCGGCACACGTCGGTTTCCGTTGAAGCCAGCCACGGTGCGCGCGGCCGTTTCCGGCGTAATGCTCTCGGCGCCGATGTCGTCATTCCGGGACTGTTTGCCTGGAGAGTCAGGCGAGGTTGACGAGGCGGGGCGATTGGGCCGAACTGCGGAGGCGGACATTCCTGAATTCCTCAAAAATGGCGGGCAAAGTGCTATCGAAAGATATCGCCGTTGGTGGGAAACGGAGCCCTGAAACAGCCATCGAGAGGGGCAACGCCGCCAGCTAACAGCGTTCAGCTGTCCGCCGCTAGCTTGTGCGCATGAGATATCCCGCGCTTTTCATTCTAATTTCGGTTCTGCTATCCAGCTGTGCCAAGGAGCCCGTCGAATGGAGCGATGTCTCATACCGAGAATCCCAACTCGGTGACCCAGACGCGCGCAGCGCGGTGATGTCAGCGAGCCTTCCAGCAGTAGCGGAAGCGCCGGCGCCGTGCATCCGAACGATCCGCACAGTTGGAGTCGGTTCGGATCTATTCCGCGTGTGGTGGGCATCGCGCAGCGACAGCAGCGTGGCTCTGTCGATGCAGCGCTCAGGCGACCGAGGCGCGACGTGGGAGGCGCCGGTCGGCGTCGAGTTGCGCGATCGCGGCCGTCGGGGATGCGATCGCCCTGCTCCTGGAGTCTTCTACGATTCCGCGAGCGGGTATCTGCATCTCGTCTATTTCATCGAGGGGAGCGATGGAGCCGGTGTCTTCTTTGCCCACTCGATGGACAAGGGCGGAATGTTCCATGCTCCGGTCGCCATCGTCTACGGAAATATGCCGTCGGGCGCGAGCGTGGCCGGCATCGGTGACAGCGTCGTCGTGGTGTTCGAGGATCCGAACGCGACGATACCGACAATTGGAATCGCGCTTTCTCGCTCGGCGGGGCACATCTTCGAGCAACGCGGTGAGGTGACGCCGGAGGATGTCCGTGCGGTCGCCCCGTGGGTTTCGCTCGACCGCGGCAAGATCACAGTTTGGTGGAAGGAAGGTAAGAACGCCGCCGGAATAGCAGGAGATCGCGTCGGGTATCGCGTCGGCGTCTGGCGCTGAATGCTGTCATTCCGCTATCGACTCGGCGTTCCGCGATAGGCTTCTTAGTTCTGCCTTGACGCAGCCGCGCTGTCCGGCCCAGGGAGGTCCCTGATCGCTTGCGGAAGAATCAACCATTGCTCCGGCTCCAGGAGCTTCTCAGCATGCACCACGGCTCGATGGGTGTTGGTCGAGGCTTCCTGAAACATCATCGCTATGGTTCCAGCCATCTGGTTGACGTCGCCCGTCTCCTGCGACTTGGCGACGAGAAGCCGGATCTGCTTGTAGAGGGTGGAGTTTTTCGCCTGGAGAGTGTCGGCCACGTCAGTCAGGGCGACTATCTGCACCGCGCTCAGGTGGAGCGTGTCCCGGAGCGCAAGAATCTCCGCCACGGGATTCGGCACCGTCGTATCGGCGGATGAAAGGCTTTCGCTCTTCCGAACGATCGGCGCATCCGCGCTTCCGGTTATCTCGACCATCGAGAGCGCGAGCGGGGCTCCGCCGAGCTGCATGTCGACCGTCATCTGCTCGGGCTCTTTCGTACGCCGGATAATCGTGCGCTGCGCTGGGGAGAAACCCATGCGTTTCACCTGGAGCAGATACCGTGGCGCGGTCTCCGGGAAGTAGATCCTGAAACGTCCGTCCGCGTCGGTGGTGTGGGTCCGTATGAGGCCTGACCCGAGCGATGTCGCACCGACCTGGGCATCAACGACCGGCTTGCCGTTGAAATCGGTGACGCGCCCGGTGAGAATGTCAGTCCCGGCTCTAGGCTGTGCCTCGAGTGCTGCCGGAGCCAGGCAGAAACAGAGCAAAGAGAGGTAAACGGTTAGATCTCGCATTGGACTTGGGATCACATCTCAATTATCTGCACCCGCGCACGCCGGTGCAACACCGGATCTTCCCTTGGGTTCCTCGAGCGTCACTCACGGTAGAGTACTTGCAACTGCGATCGGCTCATGACCTGGTATATCGGCGCGCACACAATCGACAACGGCGGCATCCACATGGCCGTGCTTCGCGCGGGAAACGCGGGGATGACGGCCCTCCAGGTATTCACCGCGATCCCGCGCTTCTACGGAGACAAGTCGACAATCAAGCCGGAGCGGGTGGCGCGCTTCAAGGCGGCGTTGGCGAAGACCCGGATCAAGCCGGCGAACGTCGTCGTGCATGCGGCCTATGTTCTGAGCGTAGCCACGCCCGACGATGACAAGTGGGCGAGGGCGAGCGCCGGGCTCACCAAGGAGCTCGAGCGGTCGAGCGCGCTCGGGGTCGGTGCCGTGTGCTTTCATCCTGGCTCGGCGGGAACGAGCGATCGAGCGGACTCGGCCAGGCGCATCGCGAAGGCCATCGTCGTTGCGCTGACGACGATTGAATCGGACACGCGGCTGCTGGTAGAGAACACCGCCGGCGCCGGAAAGACCATGGGAAAGACCGCGCAGGAAGTACGCGAGATTCTCTCGCACGTACCGAAGTCTCTGAGGGGACGAACCGGCTATGGACTGGACACTTGCCACCTTTTCTCCTCGGGCTATGACCTCACCCAGTCGAAGCAGGCATTCACCGCGGTGCTCGACGAATTCGAGGAATCCATTGGTGAGCCACCTTCATTTTTCCATTTGAACGACAGCGAAGGTGAGCTCGGCTCCAACAAGGATCGGCACGTTCTCATAGGGGACGGACGCATTGGGACGCAGCCGTTCGAGTGGCTGATTCAGGATCCGCGCAGCAGAGGGATTCCCCTCATACTGGAGACTCC
>JANMMF010000290.1:0-7224 GCA_031372985.1 Gemmatimonadota bacterium | reverse complement strand
CTACAGGCGTTATAGAAATTCCGGTGGACGGCTGGGAAGGGATGATTGGCGTCGAGAGAATGTCGACAGCCTGATCCATCAGGTGTACGTCGGAATCAGGGCGGCAAAGCCGTGGGTGAAGTTTGGAATCAGTCCGTTCGGGACCTGGCGTCCCGGATATCCGCCGCAAAGCGGAGGGCATTTTGATTCATACGCGGAGCTTTACGGCGACTCGAGGAAGTGGGTGATGAATGGATGGGCGGACTATTTCACGCCGCAGCTCTATTGGCCGACTGACCATCCTGCATTGAGTTACTCGATACTTCTGCCGTGGTGGGTCGAACAGAACGTCAAGGGCAGGCACATGTGGCCGGGCAACTATATAGACAAGGTGACCGGAACTCCGACTGGGTGGCCCGCGCAGGAGATGCTGGATCAGATCGCACTCACCCGCGCGCAAAGCGGAGCCACCGGAAATGTCTACTTCAGCATGCGATCGCTCATGTTCGGCCGAGATGGGCTTCCGGAAAAAATGGTGGCGGGACCGTACGCGACGAGGGCACTCATACCCGCATCTACGTGGCTCGATAGCGTTCCTCCAGCTACCCCGATCGTGCGAGCGGGCCGCGATGCAGCTTCGGGCGCGAGCACGCTCACACTCCAGCCACAAGGAGCGGAAGGGACATGGCTATGGGTGATTCGCGCTCGTACAGGGAGCGACTGGTCCACCGAAGTGATACCGGGGCTCCAGCGATTCTTCATGCTGCCGCGCGCGCCCGGCGGAACCGAGCCGGATGCGGTGAGCGTGTCGGCCGTCGACCGCAGTGGAAATGAGAGCGCGCCTGTCGTAGTCGGCCTCACTCCTTCGCCGTGAGACTACTACCGGCGAAGGAGTGTCCAACGGGCTCAGTGGTTCCGACTACTTCACCTCGATCTGCTGCATCATCCCGTGCACAAAGTGCGGCTTTCCATCCTTCTTGTCAGGAAGGAAGCAGATAAGGGCGTAGCTGCCCGGAACAAAATCCGCGCTGAAGTACTGCGACATACCGGACTCGAGACCGGCGATACCACCCAGCGCCTTCCCTGGTGGAGGACCTTTCATTGTGTCCATCCACTTCATGAAATCTCCGACGCTGGCACCAGAAGCAAGCTGAACGAGCTCGACCTCATGAGGCTGCGGACCGGCATTGTGGACACGAATGGTGCGATTCCCCGGACGGATGGGAGACGACAGCTTGAAGCCGTAGTCGACAAGCGTCGCGGTAACGTCGACCCTGGGTTTGGCGGCGGATGGCCCTGTTGCAGGCACGACGCGCAGCGGCCGCACCATGCCTTTCATGAAGTGTGGCGGACCGCCGAGGTCCACAAAACAGATGACGGCATAGTTGCCCGGCTCGAGCATGAGAGTCGCGTTCGCCTCAACTCCGGGATCAGGAGCGTTGGGTCCACCCATCTCTTTTGCCCACGACGGCAACGGACCTGGTTTCGCCAGTGCGCCGACGAGATCATCTGTTGTTTTTCCGCCGGCGAGCTTCAGAAGGGCCATGTGGTGAATCGACGGGCCCTTGTTGAGGAACCTGAATTCCGTGAGACCGGCAGGGAGGACGTCCGGCGAATCGAACTTGAAATCCTCACCCGTGACCCGGACGACGCGCGCCTTTGCCGTGGGCGCAGTCATAGTTGAAGGTTCGTCGCTGGAATCCGCCGCGTAATTGGTGCTGCTGGTGGCGACTGTCACTGCAGCAACTGATGTCACGATCAAACCGAAGATGGTCGTCGCGGTTGCCATGTGCTTTCTCCGTTGACAGGTTCTCTTGCTGTGAGCGGGACATCTTGCAGTCCGACTTCAATCCTGTCAACAAGAAGGACTACTTGTCTTCCCGCTTGAGCGAGCCGGAGTTGATGCAATAGCGCTGGTGCGTCGGTCCAGGGCCGTCGTCGAACACATGACCGAGGTGTGCATCGCACTTGGCGCAGAGCACTTCGGTGCGCCGCATGAAGAGGCTAGTGTCCGATTCGGTGCGCACGTTTTCATCCGTGACCGGTTGCGTGAAGCTTGGCCACCCGGTCCCTGAGTCGAACTTTGCGTCGGAGTCGAACAGCGGCGTGCCGCAGCAGACGCACTTGTAGGTGCCGGGCTGCTTGCTTTCGTGATATTCTCCGGTAAAGGCGCGCTCCGTCCCCTTCTGCCGGGCAATCCGGTATTGCTCCGGAGTGAGCTCCCTCCGCCATTCCTCTTCGGTTTTCCTGACCTTGTCGCTCATCTCGTGACTCGTTGACTTTCCAACAGACGTGATTTCACCGTGTGCGCATCGGCCGTCGCGGTGCCGAGCGCGGTATTATCAAAGATACACCAGGTGGGCATGCTCCACCCTGCTGTACCGAGATGGACGTCGTCACGAGCGAATTCGTGTGGAATATCGCTGTGCAGCATCCTAGCTTGTGCTCAGTCACATGAATCGACTATCCACACTTATGCATCGACCGGGCCAATCCGCCGAGCGGCGCGCATACGCTGTACTGATGGCGATTGTTTTGGTCGCCGCTTGCGTGCGCTCTCCGAGCTCTCTCCGGCCAACGCGACGCATCAGCTACTGGGAGGCGTTGGCCGAGCTATATCCGGCAGAAGCAGTCGCCGCCGCCCACACGGATTCGGAGAAGAAATTCGCGCAGGCCCTCGCCAGCCTGATGGCGGGAGATTTCGAGAAGGCTGAGCACGGATTTGCCCAGCTGCGTCTCACAGCGACGGATTCAGTGATCCGCGCCGGGTCGAGGGTGATTTACACCGCAACCCTGCAGTATCAGGAGAAGTGGGACGTTCTCGCCGCGCTGAAGGACGAGCCATCGCAACCCAAGGCCGACCGCACCGACAAGGCGAGCATTGAATGGTGGGCGGTGGCGTTCAGGAACATTCCGCCGCCCACAATCACGTTCCGCTCGCAGTCGATACTCATGCCGATGTCGGTGTCGCCGGTGGGCACGCCTCTCGTTCCCGTCAGAATCGGAGGCAAGGAGTATCATTTCTGGCTCGACACCGGATCGAGCATGACCATGCTCGCGTCGGATGTCGCGCGTGATCTGAACATTGTCCCCCTCGTGCCCGACACGCTGGAGATAGTCACGAGCACGGGAAGGGTGAAGGCGCATCCCGCGCTCCTTCCGCAGCTTCAGCTTGGCAGCGTACTGGTTCGCAACGCGCCGACGATGATCGTCGATGAATCGCTGATGCAGATGCGCGAGCCAAAAACCATCGAGATGAGCTCGAAGGTCAAGATCGACGGCATCATCGGATTCGATATCATTCGACGGCTGGACGTCGAGGTTGACTACGGCGACAACTCGCTTCGGGTGAGAAATCCGGCGACGTCGAAGCGGGAATCGGACCGCAACATGTTCTGGGTAGGCCTTCCAGTAGTGAGGCTCACCAGCAGCGACGGCATTCCGCTTCACTTCGGCCTCGATACCGGAGCCCAGCAGACATTCGTGACGGAGACATTGCTCGACAAGCTCCAGCTCCAGGCGGCGCGGGTCGAGAGTCGCAGAGTGGGAGGACTTGGCGGCGAGATCTCGCTCCGCGCGCCGGTCCTGCCGGATGTGCGATTGTTCGTCCGCAGCTTTCCCATTCTGTTCAAGAGCGCCGTGGTCCGAGCGCCGGTTTACCAGGTTCTGGCTTCTCTCGACGGCGTCCTGGGTGGGGATATCTGGAACAGCGGTGTGGTGCGCATCGACATGACGAACGGGATTTTTGCGGTGCGGCGTCCCCAGCTGGATTAGAAAGATGTTAGCTTGTTAGCTAACATGACTCGCTCCAACCCCCTGCCGATCGAGTTCGTCGTGACGCCCCGCTTCGAGGCGTTTTACGCGCTTTACACCCTGACCAACAGCGCGCCTTCCCCGCTCGATCGCTGGAAAGAAAAAGCGCTGACGAGACTTCCCCGCGATTTCGAGCGCATCGCAAAACGGGTAGCACCCGTCCCTCTCTTCTGGCCATTGCTTGCCGACGCGCTGCAGGAAACGCCGGGCGAGATGACGTTCGAGGAGATTCTCTCCACGGTCAACGAGATGCCGGCCGAAGAGCTGAAGTCGAACATTCTCTCGGGGATCCTGCACGACCCGGGTACGGTGAAGTCGCTGATCAGCGGGAAGAAGAGTCTCAAACAGCTTCTCACGAGCGAGAAGCTCCCAGGCGGCGAGCTGCTCGCGCATTTCGGCCTCAGGCCCTACTCGGCTGATTCCCACGCCACGAGCGCGATGGTGCGACTCCTAACCAATCCCGCTTCGTTTCGCGACGAGCTCGCCCTCGTGCTGAACCGTTTCTGGCAGACGGGATTCAAGAGCGACTGGTCCGCGCTCGAGCCAGTGTTGCGGGCCGAATCGTTTCACCTGAAGGATCTGTACGAGAACGGATCGCTCGAAGAGTTGACTAGCGAGCTGAACCTGCCGGTTGCGTTCGATGAGAACGCGGGAGAGCTTCGAGCGAAGGCAGGCCCCGCCATCAAATACGACCGGGTCGAGCGACTGTATGTGATTCCGTCTGGGTTCAACACCAGGAGATGGTGGGCGAGGTACGAGACGAGACCGCAGCGCTTCAGCCTGTACTTTCCGATTGCACGGGAAACGGCGTCTCCCAACAGGATCGTCGAGCCCGAGCGCAAAACCAGGGAGCCTTCACGGCCGTCCCGGCGTCCGGTGAACGCCGAATCAGTGTTCAGAGCGCTTGGCGATACGACTCGCTACGCGATTGCGTCGATGCTCGCGCGCACTCCAACCACGTCTGCCGACCTGGCGCGAAGTCTCAAGGTCTCGAAGCCCACCATCACCCACCATGTGCAGGCATTGCGCGCGGCCGGATTGATTGAGGAACACCCGGAAGGGGGGTCAAACCGCCTCTCGCTGAATCGGGAAACGGTAGCGGCATTGTCGGATGCCGCTGTCGAGCATTTCTTCTCCTCCACTGGTGATCTGGCCTTGATTACGACCCGGAAGCGGAAATCCGAGTCGTAACAGAAGCGAAACGCCCGCAACAATCAGGCTGCGAGCAGCGCAGAACTAGAAAGGGCACGAAAAGGGCATGTATAGCTCTCAGACCAGCCAGCGGGGCCCTCGCCAGGCCCCTAACGCCTGATTCAGCCAAAAAGAATCTTTTAAACCATTTCGCCGTAAGGTGAGTCTAAGAAAGTAGGACCGGCGTTTGTCTCTCCGGCCCCCGATAAAAGTGCTACTGGTCGAGCTTGTAGGACGGGTGGGCCACCAGTAGCCAGCCCCGTACCCGAAAGGGTACGGGGTTTTTTCGTAGGCAAATCCGAAAGTGACAGCTAGCTAGCGAGCAGGAGTGGCCGGCTCTGGATAGCCAGTATCCATGATGACGAGCCATCTACCTCCCCCACGGCGCCACATCGTGACGTAGCGGCCGCGACCGGTCTCTTTTCCGGCGTCAGGGCCGGTGCGGCTCACTGCCCAGTACTTCCCTGTGGTCGAACCGATCTCGCCATCGCGAAAGACGTGGGCGTCGGTGGGCTCCCAGTTGAGGACATTGGCCGTGTCGGAGATATACGCAATGTCGAACTTCCGAATTTCGTCAAGGCCCTTGACCATATCGCCGCGGTAGCGAATACGGATTGCGTCGGGCGTGTAGTACGACATCCACCCGTCGATTCCGCGCGCATGGGTAGCGACTGCAAAATCGCGATCCGCCTGCATCAGTGAGATCTCTGTCGCGCGGCTTCGGGAGCCAGTGGTGTTGACCGCGACGACGCAGCCGGTCGCCAGCATAACGAGTGCAGAAACTACGATCGATCGGTTCATGGATGAACCTCCAGCGGGTGACGAGTCTATCCTCAACAGATAGTAGTCAAGCGACACCATCGCCAGCACTTTCAACGCCCTCGCGTCAGGGATAGTTTGCCATTCGCGTGGATCAGTCGCGTCTCATTCTGTCGGAGCGCACATGGCGGAAGTATTCGGGCAGGGGCTGCTGGCGGGAAAGAATGCCGTTGTCACCGGCGGCGGAAGCGGGATCAACTTCTCCATTGCTCGCCGCTTCGCGATGCAGGGCGCTCGAGTTGCCCTCATCGGCCGGACCAGGGAGAAGCTCGATTCCGCGTCTGACGAGATCCGCAAAGCCGGCGGGACTGCTTCGGGTCACCCCGCCGACGTGCGCGACTATGATGCCCTCGCCGCCGCTATCAAGTCCGCGCGCGAGGCGCACGGCGAAATCGATCTCGTAATCTGTGGCGCCGCCGGAAATTTTCCCGCTCCGGTGCTCGGGATGTCGGCGAACGGGTTCAAGGCCGTTGTCGACATCGATCTGCTGGGCACGTTCAACACGTGTCGCGCGGTTTTCGAGCACCTGAGGCGTCCGGGCGCGTCCATCATCAACATCTCGGCAACCCAGGCGTTCACTCCGATGCCGATGCAGGCGCATGTCTGCGCGGCGAAAGCGGGAGTGGACATGCTCACCAAATGCCTGGCGATCGAATGGGGGGCGGAAGGTGTGCGCGTCAACTCAATCGCGCCGGGCGCCGTCGACGATACCGAAGGAATGCGTCGTCTCGTCCCGACTCCGGAAATAAAACAACAGTTCACGCGGGCCATTCCCCTCAGACGCTTCGCGACGAAGGACGAGATCGCGGATCTCGCGCTCTTTCTGTCCAGCGACGCGGCGCAATTCATCACCGGTGCCGTTGTCGTCTGTGACGGAGGACAATCGCTGGCCGGCGTTGGCATCAACATGATGGCGGCAATGCAGCCCCGCACGTGAGCGAGATCCACCGTCTCGCGATCTTCTGCGGATCAAACCCGGGCGCGCGCCCGGAATACGTCGAGGCTGCGCGCTCGCTCGCCACCCTTCTTTGCCAGCGGGGAATTGGCGTAGTCTACGGTGGATCCAGTGTCGGGCTAATGGCGGCGCTGGCCGACACGATGACCGAGAATGGCGGCGACATAATCGGAGTGATCCCGCGAATGCTCGTCGAGCGGGAAGTGGCGAACCATGCGCTCTCCGACCTCCGCGTCGTTGAGTCCATGCACGAGCGCAAGGCAATGATGGCCGAGCTCGCCGACGGCTTCATGGCGCTGCCGGGTGGAATTGGAACGCTCGAGGAGTTCTTCGAGATCTGGACGTGGGGCCAGCTCGGCATGCACGACAAACCCTGCGGCCTGTTGAATGTCGCCGGCTATTTCGATCCGCTGCTTCAGTTTCTCGATCGGGCAGTTACCGAGAAGTTCGTGCGCGAAGTGCATCGC
>JANMMF010000288.1:0-13164 GCA_031372985.1 Gemmatimonadota bacterium | reverse complement strand
TCGCCCAGTCCCCGTGTGACGGATCGCGTGGACGCTCGACGAGCGGGTCCACGTCTTCAGGCGCGCCAAGACTGCGCGCCGCCCGGATTAGCTCGGCGCGGATTTGATCAGCAGCGCTCATTCGCCGCTTTTCTTTCTTGTCGAGGATTTCTTGGCAGCCGACTTCGATGCAATCGCTGGCTTCGCCTCGCCTCTCGGCTTCGACTCGGTGGCGGCCTTCGCTTCCACCTTTCCGGCGGGCTTCTCCGACTTCGCCGCTGACTCGCTCTTCCCGGCGCCGGAGTCAGTAGCACTGGACCCTCCGTCCCTCGCGCCGGCTGGTTCGGCGGATGCCGACGATTTCTTTCCGTCCTTGCCGTAGTCCGTGATGTAGAAGCCCGAACCCTTGAACACGAGCCCCGCTCCGGCGGAGACCAGCCGCTCGGCCGGCTTTCCACAGGTCGGACACGGCACCTGGAGCTGCGCGGCGCTCATCGAGCGGTAGAATTTTTCGAACTCGTGGCCCTTGGGGCAACGAAACTCGTATGTGGGCATTTGTAGTCGAGGAGAGAACTGCGGACGTGGTTCAAAGTTACCCCGTCACAGGGACACGCTCAAGCGTGAAGCGAGAGTGCAGCACAATTGACCGAACTCTTCCGTTACGGTCGGTACAGCCCCCAGTTGGCAGCAAGTGTTTCGGAGATCTCCCCGACTGTGGCCCGCGCACGGACCGCATCCATGATAAGCGGCATCAACTGGGGTCGCGTCGACGAAGGCACGGAAGCGTCGCGGAGAGCGCCCAATGCCAGCTTGACGCCTGAGGCATCTCTTTTCTCGCGCACTTTCTTGACGCTCTGGACTTGCTCCCTCTCCAGCGATGTATAGTCCGGCGTCGGAATGGATGGTGGCCCTTCGTCGTCAGCGAAGCGGTTCACGCCGACGATGACGGTTTCGCCCGCTTCCACTCTCAGCTGATGCTCGTACGCGCTGCGCGCGATCTCCTCCTGAAAGAACCCGGCAGCGATCGCCTTTTCGGAGCCGCCGAGCTCGTCGACCTCGAGAATGAGCTCGAGCGCCCGCTCCTCGAGCTGGGTCGTGAGATTCTCGACGTAGTAGCTCCCCGCGAGCGGATCGGCGGTGTTTGCGATCCCCGATTCGAATGCCACTATCTGTTGCGTGCGGAGCGCCAGCCTCGCCGCCTCGACAGTCGGCAGTGCCAGCGCTTCGTCATAGCCGTTCGTATGGAGTGACTGGGTTCCCCCGAGAGCAGCCGCGAGCGTCTGCACCGCCACGCGAACGACGTTGTTGAGCGGCTGCTGTGCGGTGAGCGTGACTCCACCGGTCTGGGTGTGGAACCGCAGACGAGTGCTTGCCTCCGAGGCGTGGAAGCGGCCGCGCATGATACGCGCGTAGAGTCGGCGAGCGGCGCGAAACTTCGCGACTTCCTCGAACAGGTCGCTGTGGGCGGCAAAGAAGAACGATAACCGTGGAGCAAACGAGTCGACGGGAAGTCCGGCCTCGATGGCGCGCGTGACGTACTCGATGGTGTTCGCAAGTGTGAATGCCAGCTCCTGGACGGCTGTCGCTCCGGCTTCCCTGATGTGGTATCCCGAGATGGAAATCGGATTCCAGTTCGGCACTTCGTTCGCGCAAAACCGGAACACCTCGGCGATGAGCGCCATGCTGGGCCCGGGCGGATATATGTAGGTGCCACGCGCGATGTACTCCTTCAGAATGTCGTTCTGAACTGTTCCGCTCAGCTTGTCGCGCGGGATGCCGCGCTCTTCGGCGACCACGAGGTACATCGCCAGCAGCGTCGCGGCGGTGGCGTTTATGGTCATCGATGTCGAGACCGTATCGAGGGGGATGCCCTCGAGCAGAACGTGCATGTCTTCGACGCTGTCGATGGCGACCCCCGCCCGCCCCACCTCGCCGAGCGAGCGCGGTGAATCCGAGTCGAGCCCCATCTGGGTGGGCAGATCGAACGCTACCGACAGGCCGGTCTGTCCGGCGTCGAGAAGAAGATGGAAGCGCTCATTGGTGCTCCTCGCACTCCCGAAACCGGCGTATTGCCGCATCGTCCAGAGCCGGCCTCGATACATGGTCGGCTGGACGCCGCGAGTGAACGGCCATTTTCCGGGGTCACCAAGATCAGATGCGTAATTCAGCTCCGCATCTTCCGGACGGTATACCGCTTTGACTGGAATGCCCGACGGGGAAACCTTCTCGTCGGGCTCGCGCGGGCTCACGCGTGCGGGCTCGGGCGCGACGGGACGGTCAAGCGCCTACCGAGCCGACAGAGGAGAGCGAGCTGCCGCTCTTCGGGTCTCCACTCAACATCGAACGCGCGGCATCGACGTCGTTCTTGCTGCCGATGAAGAGCGGGGTCCGCTGGTGCAGCTCGGTCGGCTGGATGTCGAGAATGCGCTGTTCCCCATCGGTCGCGGCTCCGCCCGCCTGCTCGACGATGAACGCGAGGGGATTCGCCTCGTAGAGGAGCCGGAGCTTGCCCCGCTTGTTCTTTCTGTTGGCCGGATAGGCAAAGAGGCCACCACCGAGCAGATTGCGGTGGAAGTCGGCAACGAGTGATCCGACGTAGCGAGTGCTCATTGGCTGCCTGTTTCCATCTTGTCCGCGGTAATACTTCATCAGATCCTGTACCTGCGGCTCCCACTGGCTGTGGTAGGAATCGTTGACCGACAGGTACCTGCCGACATCAGGAGTGCGGATGTTCGGGTGTGAGAGCAGGAACTCGCCGAGCGAAGGGTCGAGTGTAAAGCCGTGCGCGCCCTGGCCAGTGGTGTAGACAAGCATCGTGCTGGATCCGTAGATGACGTAGCCCGAGGCCACCTGGCGCCGTCCCGGCTGAAGCATGTCCTCCATCTCCCCGCGACTGCCGCGTGTGATTTTCTTGACGACCGAGAAGATGGTCCCGACCGGAACGTTGACGTCGATATTCGAGGAGCCGTCAAGCGGGTCGAAGAGCAGGCAGTATTTGCCGCAGCGAAAGTTGGGGGGAATATCAATGATGCCGGGCTCCTCCTCGGAAGCCATCGCGCAGAGCTGTCCGCCGTGATCGACCGCCTTGACGATGATTTCGTTGGCCAGGACGTCGAGCTTTTGCTGCGTCTCCCCCTGCACGTTCTCCAGATCGGTCGCGCCAAGAATGTCGGCGAGCCCCGCACTTCGCACCTTGTTCGCGATCATCTTCGCGGCGAGTGCGAGATCATAGAGCAGGCGCGAGAGCTCTCCCGTTGCTTCGGGGTGCAGCTTCTCCTGCTCGATGATGAATCGGTCGATCGTTACGACTGAGGTTGCCGTGTGTTTTACCACTTCACAGTTCCTTTTCGGCTGTGAGCTCTGCCAGCCGGTGAGCGGCGTACCGGCGTGCGTCTGCTTCGTAAGCGTTACGAGAATAACCGTAACGAATTGATTGCCAGAGGTAGCTGAAGGGGAAGGCCCTGCTCTCCAGAAATTGGTGGACGTGACGGAGCTCGTGCAAGAGGAGCTCGGGCGTAAGCGGCGTGCGTGGAGAAACGAAGATCGTTCGCCACAAGGTGATCGCTGCCGCGCTGCTGGTCCCCAGCGCCCAGCCGGCAACCCTGACAGGAAGTCCGCCCCGGCGATACGTCGCCTGTGCAAGCTCCGGATACTTGCGCGCTGTTTCAACGGGCAGATCTATTCTCTCCCCGATCAGCGCTTTGACGAGTCGCGAGCCAGCTGCCACCTATCTCCTCCCGCTTCGATCTCGATGTGCGTACCGTCCGTTCGGACGATCACGGTCCCCGCTTCGTCAGTGCGGAGAACCTCAGCCCCGACCCGGGCAAGCGCGCGTAGGACATCAGCACTGGGATGTCCGTATCTGTTGCCCGCGCCAACGGAAATGACCGCCACGTCGGGATGAACGGCAGCGAGAAATTCATCGCTGCTGCTCGTTGAGCTGCCGTGGTGACCAACCTTCAGGACATCGGCTCGCAGCTCATCACGATAGTGCTCGAGGAGCCAGTCCTCCTCTTCAAGCTCTGCATCTCCAACAAGCAGAAAGCGCACCATCCCGAATCGCGCGACGGCGATCGTGCTCGCAAGATTGGGATCCTTGAGTCCAACTGTCCATGTGGAATCGGGCGCGAGAAAGGTGAGAGTGACACCATCGATGAGAACCGACTCGCCGGGGTGCACGCGTCGCCATTCGATGCCCTCCTCCCTCGCGGCGGCGAGCGAAAGGCTGTACGCATCCGAGCCGCCCGCGAACGCGGCATCCCAGTATGCCCGCGGGCGCATTGAGCCGAGAACGCTCGCCGCCCCACCGACGTGATCGGTGTGTGGGTGCGAGAGGACGAACGCCTCGAGGGAGCCCCCGCGTCGGAGAATGTATGGCAGCACCGTGCTGCGACCAGCGTCACCGCCGCGCCACGCCGGACCGGCATCGAACAGCACCCAGCGCCCCACATCGGTGCGCAGCAGGATGGCGTCGCCCTGCCCTACGTCGAGGACATGGAGCTCGACGCCGCTGCCCCGATTGAGCGGGATTGCCGGGAAGATTGCCATCGCGGCGAGGGCAGCGACCCCCGCGATCGCCGGCCGCGATGGAAAGCGGCTCACACACGCAAAGACGAGTGCCGCCGCAGCAAGAGCGCCCAACAGCGCGGTCGGGAGCGTGGTCGTAACTGTGATCGCCCCGCCCGGTACCGACGCCGCGGTTGAGGCGATCCAGTCGAACGCGAGCAGAAGCGGGTGCACGGCCTGGGCGCAGAAACGCGCGAGCGGGGCGACCGGGGCGAGCAGCAGGGCCAGAAAGAGAACCGGCTGAGCGAGCGTCACGATCGGCGCCGCGATCAGGTTCGAGAGGGGCGCGATCAGGCTGAGCCTTCCAAAAAACCACGCGACGAGCGGAGCCGTGACCGCACAGGCGACGAACGAGGTCAAAAGCTCTCGCGACACTCGTCCCTTCCAGCCGTCGAGACGATTCGCAAGATGTCGCCGCCACAACGATCCTGCCGCCACGAGAGCGCACATACCCAGAACGCTGAGCTGGTAACCGATGTCGAGCATCGTCCGCGGCGCGATGAGCGGAACGAAAGCTCCGATCGCCCACGCAGCCCAGGGCGACGTCGGTCGCTGCGCCACCCGCGACGCCATCGCCACACCAAGCATCGCCGCCGATCTGAGAGCGGGTGGCGGCGCACCGATCACCGCGACGTAAACCCCCGTCGCGACGAAGGCGCCGAGCAGCGATGCCCGTCTCGACATCCGGGCAACCTGGAAGAAAAGCTCCATCGCCGCCGCGATCACTGCGACGTGCAGTCCCGAGATCGACAGCATGTGAACGAGACCCGCCGCCGCGTAGCGATCTCGCATCTCGGTAGGGATCTGGCGCTGGTCGGCGATAAGAAGGGCCCTCGCCATGGGCGCGTCGTCGCCGAAAGTGCGGTCGATCGATCGTGCTGCGCGCGCCCGGGCGCGCGACAGGATGTCCGTCGGAGCTGGAGCGCTGCGCAGACTCGGGACGCGTCGCTCTGGTGCCGGGCTGGACGCGGCGATGATCGCCGCCGCGGCGAACATCAGGAGAAGAGCGACTCGCTCGTGCGGTCCGCGAAAAAGTGCCGGGAGAAATAACACGGCCGCCAGCACGATCGCGATCCACGCGTAGCCGGCGAACCCCGCCAGCAGGCCCCCAACGAAAACGAGATATGTCGCGGTGATGAGTGGCAGCGCGGCTCCGGTCGCCTGCCGCCGGATCCTAGGCCCTTAACATCCCGCGCGCGGAATCATTCACCACACCGCGCAATCGAAACGCGCCGGCTCTTCCTAGACTGCGAGCGGGAGTGGCGCCCGTTGTCCAACCACTCGTCCGATAAAGGTAGAGCCGGTAGTGCCGGTGAGCTCGACGGTCAGATACCTCCCAATGAGCGAAGGATCGCCGGGAATCATCACCGTCTTGAAATCGCGGGTTCGCGATTGAAGGAGGCCGCCACGGCGTGCGAGCTTTTCGACCAGGACTTCGCGCTTCACTCCGAGGAGCTTCAGGTTGCGCTCACGGCTGGCGGAACGAACTGTCGATATGAGGCGCGCAAGCCGGTCGCTGGCGACCTCGTCGGAAACCGTCTCGCTCGCCGGAAACCGGGTCGCGGGCGTCCCATCGCGGGGCGAGAACTTGAATGTGTACGCCTCCTCGAAGCCGACCGCGCGGACGGCACTGAGTGTCTCCTCGAAATCCTCGTCGCTCTCCCCCGGAAAGCCGACGATGACATCGGTCGTGAGCGCAACGTTCGGGATCGCGGCGCGCAGCTCGTCCACGCATTCCAGGTACCGTTCACGCGTATAGCGACGGAGCATCCGCTTGAGCGTTCGTGTCGAGCCCGACTGCATCGGCAGGTGCACGTGCTCACACACGCTTTCCGTTTCGGACATCGCGCGAATCACGCGTTCGCTGAAGTCGTTCGGATGCGGGCTCGTAAAGCGAAGCCTCTTCACGCCCGGCACGCCGCCGACCGCGCGCAGCAGGTCGGCGAAATCGTGCTTGCCGTCGAAGTAAGAGTTCACCGTCTGGCCGATGAGCACAATCTCCGACATCCCTGACGCGACGACCGACTCTGTCTCGCGCATCACTTCCACCAGCTGGCGACTTCGTTCCGGGCCACGAGTGGTAGGCACAATACAGTAGGTGCACTTGTAGTCGCACCCGCGCTGGACAGGGATCCAGGCCTTCACTCCCTCGAAGCGGCGGGGCGTGAAGTCTTCGTAGTGCTCCTCGAGATCGAATTCCGTGGCGGTGGCTCGGATTCCGGCGCGCGCGCCCTCGATGAGCGCCGGCAGATCGCGGTATCCATCTGGCCCGATCACGAGGCTGACGTGCTTGGCACGATCGAGGAGCTGTGATCCGAGCCGCTGCGCCATGCAACCAGTCACTCCCACGACCGCGTCGCTCTTCATCCTGCTCTTCATCTCACCCAGCCGGCCCATCACCCTCTGCTCCGCGTGATCGCGAATCGCGCACGTATTTATGAGGATGACATCCGCCTGGTCGGGTTGGCCTACTTCGTCATAGCCCGATTCCGTCAGCTTGCCGAGCATCAGCTCGGAATCGCTGACGTTCATCTGGCAGCCGTAGGTCTCGATATAGACGGTGGGGCGAGGGGACTGGAGCATGGGTCAAAGATAGTCTTCAGTTACAACCGCGGTGGAAAGACCTTCATCGGCCGGGAGCGCCCCATCCCGATGCCGCGGCCGCTCCGACGGACTGGTTGTCGACCGCGGTGGGATCCGACGGAAGCTCGATGTAGAACGAGCTTCCCTTCCCTTCGGCGCTCTTGACCCAGATCCGCCCCCCGTGGCGCTCGACGACCAGCTTGCAGAACGTGAGACCGAGCCCGGAGCTGCGCGTGCGCGGAGACCGCGGCATCTCGACCTGGCCGAACTTGCGGAAGATCAGGTCATGGTACTCGGGAGGAATTCCCGGCCCGTTGTCGGTCACCGTGAACAACACGCCCTGGCGGGCGCGGCGCGCGCTCAGATCGAGGTGCACGGCGTGGGATGAGTGAGTGACCGCATTCTGGATCAGATTCGAGAACACGCGCTTGACCAGACCCTTGTCGCCAGAAAATACCGGCGCGTCGTCCGCGACGGACACCGACGCGGTCGTTCCTTCCTGCTGAAAGCGGTGCGCCCATTCGTGAACCAGCTCGGCTAGAAGCGCGCCCGGGGCAATCGGCGCGAGCGTGAGGGAGATGTTCGTCTCTTCGATCCTCGCCACCTCGAGGATGTCGTCGATGAGCCCGAGGAGATCCTCGGACTTCGTTTCCGCTTCGCCGATCGCCGCTTTCTGCGGTGTCGTCACCTGCCCGAAGTCGCCATCCGCCAGCATCTCGAGCGTTGCGAGCACCGAAGTCAGTGGAGTCTTGAGATCGTGCACGATCATCTTCATCAGATCGTCGCGCACTTTCTCGAGCTCGCGCAATTTCCGCAGACTGTCCTCGAGCGCATCTGTCGCGGCCTTGAGCTTTAGTAGGCTCCGTACCCGCGCGCCCAGGACAAGGCGGTTGTGCGGCTTGGTCAGAAAATCGTCGCCACCCGCTTCGATGCCCCGCACGCGATCGCTCGTATCGTTGAGGGCGGTGACGAAAATGACGGGGATGCGCGAGGTGCGTGGGTCCCGCTTGATCCGCCGGCAGACCTCGAACCCGGCCGACCGGTCGTCGACACCAAGATCTCCGGCCGGCATCGAGACATCGAGGATACAGAGATCCGGCTGGTTCTCGAACGCGGAGGCCACAGCCGAGGGGCCATCTGTCGCCGTGATTGTTGAGTACCCGAGGCTGTTCAGCTGGTCGAGGAGGAGCTCGACGTTGGCGGGAATATCGTCAGCGACGAGGATGACTTCGGGCCTTGCCTTGCCCGTTTCAGCCACTAGGGCGAGACTCTCAGCCCGAAGCTCAGGATGATTCCTCTCTCCTTCACGTCGCCACCCGTCGAGCGGTTCGCGCGCTGAATGGAGAAGTCGAAACTCGCGCGATCGCGAGCGAGAGGTGCGCCTAAGCCCGCCGTGAACGAAGTCTCGGAAACCTTCTCGCCGTTGAAGCCGAAGGGCAGCGTGCGGAACCGGGCGCCGGCGCGAAGCGTAATGAGACGCTGCATGATTCGGGGTCCGGGAGCTTCGGCCCCTACGCCGGTGTCCCAGCCGTCGAAAGCCCTGGTATTGGACGACGAGAGCGATTCGAGTGAACTCCATGCATCGTGCGCGACACGCGCCGAAATGCTGGCACCCGGGATTCCCTCGAAGATCACCGATGCCGAATAGTGATCGGGTAGTCGCGCGCTTCCGACAGTCGTGTCACCAGATTGTGCGGTCAGGTTGCCGCCCTTCCGGCCGGCCAGGGCAAATCCAATCGCGCGCGACGGATGGTACTCGATGCCGAGCGAGCCGGCGAAACCGGCGAAGCTGAGGCGGCCGGATTGCGAAGTGCTGATGTACCTGGCGCTGTCCGGGAAAAGCTGCGCAAATGCGATACGGTTGCTCCCCGCAAATACGTGCGCGCCTACGCCGATCTTGAAGACTGGACTCCTCGCCCAGGCTAATGCCAACCTGACATCATTGATCGCTCCCAACACCCTGCTGCGCTCGGTGACGTTGACGGTGTCCGTACTGCCTCCGACCACCTGCCGCCTTATGAGACTGGTTTCCGAAGACCGGTCGAGGAAACTCGAGGAGCTGAGCCCAAGCGTCCACTGTTGCCCCATCGGCAACACTCCCACCACCAATGGAAATCGCGCGGTCGTCGTTTTGGCCGAGCTCGACCCCGCTGTCACGCGCCTGAATTCGGGCGAGTACTGGAAGAAAAGAGCGGGAGACCCGACGCCCGCCAGCGTCGCCGGATTGACGAGACTGAGCGCATCGAAATCAGCCAACCCACCACCGGTGGCCTCCGCGCGGGCGCTGAAGCCACCGCTCGGGTAACCCAGTCCCTGCAGACTGAGCGCCCCCTGAGCTCCTCCGCGCGAGGAGATCAAGGCAACTGAAATCGCGACGAGTAGTTTGCGCATTACGGGACTCTCAGCGGAACTCGGGAAGTGTAACTGATTCTCAGACGGGGACGCACGGCGGGGTTGACGTCCGAGATCGTGGAGAACCATACCTCGAGCGGTGAGTTCCCCTCATCGAGCGTCCTCAGCACAATCGCACGGGGGAGTGTATCGGGCTTCTGTTGTCGCCAGATGCTGAAAGCCCGCGCGAGCTCCACGCCGGTCAGGCCGGAATCACCAGGACGCACCCTCAGAGTGTCGCCCGTAATTGCCGCGGTGATCTCCGAAGCCTTCGCGGGGTCGGTCACGGCCCGGCCTGCCAGGACGAGCTCCGGAACGATTGCGACTGTATCCGTCGGATCGATCGCGGGATTCGAAAGTTGATTGAGCAGGAGTGTAGCGCGAACGACGGTCGTGGAGTCGGTGATATTCAAAGGGATGTCGAAGCGAAAGTAGACTCGACGGGATGGGAGCCCGCCAACCGAGAGTAAACTCAGCGGCGCGCGCGGCGGACCCTTCACGATGATTGTGTAGTCGGTGAGCTGACGTGCGACTATCGGATCGTCCGCCGGAGTCTTCGACAGCGGTTGCACGCTGAGCGGCTTGGTAGCGGTGTCGGGCGTTGCGCGAAAGAAGAGCACCGGCGGCGCACCACGCTCAGCGGAAGAGATCCGGATCTGGGACGATGCCGGACCAGCAACGCGCAATCCGACGCGGAGGCGCGCCCCGCTCTGCAGCTTTGCCAGCACCGCCTGGTTGGAGATGAAGTACCTGGTGGTGTCCTTCAGGTCCGAGCGGGCCAGGACCTGCGATGAGATGAGCCGATCGGGACGGAAGAGCGCGATGACAGCGGCGGTAGCCGTGTCGGTGGCGGTCGTGTCGACATCGTAGGCCTCGATGGTGAAGGGCCCGGTGCCATTGACCGTCAGCGTGTCGACCCGCAGCTGAATGTAGGCGCTGTCCACGCTGGTAATCGCCTGGGAGGTATCGCCAGTCGGGATGAACGTGGACGGCAGCGAGTCGAAGCGGATGATCACGCGGGTGTCGAGAGTGTCGCCACGCGAGGCGAGCAGCAGGGTAGGCTCGCTCCCGAGGCCCGCAACCGACTGGATCGTCGTGTCGATCACGACGGCGTCGAGCGTGATGTTCTGAACGTCGCCGCCAATCGGCGGGCACAGCACACCGCAAACTCCCGAGCTATCGAGATTCTCCGAACACGATGACACCGCTATCAACAACGCCGCAGTCGCGAACGATCGCGGCAGTAATGACGAAAGCTTCACTAGATTCTTCCACGTGATTGGTGAAGAACGAAGGCGTGCGGAAGCAGCTCGTCGAGAGTCCACGCTGCTTCCTGGCCATCGCGGGTATAGCTCGAGATTCTGATTTTCGGCGCGAACTCGTTCAGGACCTGCCGGCACGCCCCGCATGGCGGAGTCGGCTCACTGTCTTCCGTTGCGATGGCCATCTCATCGAAATCGGTGAGTCCTTGTGAGACAGCAGAAGCCACGGCAAGGGTTTCCGCGCAGATGGCGAGCCCGTAAGCCGAATTCTCCATGTTGCAGCCCGTGATGATCTGGCCATCCTTCGTCCGCAGCGCGGCGCCGACCCGGAAGTTGGAGTAGGGCGCGTAGGCGTTGTCCAGCGCGCGAAGCGCGGCCTCCCGGAGGGAGGCGTCCTTTTCTGAACCCTTCTTCATCAGACTACCAGCTCTGACAGGAACGATTTTCCACGACCCCTGAATGAGAGGCCGAACCACTCCGCAACCGTCGCGCCGAGATCGGAAAACGTCTCGCGCTCGCCGAGGTCCCGCGGCACTACGCGCATTCCTCCGGCGAGCAGCGGCACGAGCTCGCGCGCGTGATCGGTGGAGGGGGTTGTAGGGTCGTTGCCGTGGTCGGCCGTGATGAACAGCAGATCGTCCTCTTTGAGCCGTGATGTGATGGAGGGCAGAGCCGCGTCGAACTCGCGCAGCGCACCATAGAACCCCGCAACGTCGTTGCGGTGCCCGAACAACTGGTCGAAATCTACTAGGTTGACGAACAGTAACCCACCTGGAGCAGTCGAAAGCCATTCCTTGATGCGGCGGATGCCTTCGGCGTTCGACGCCGTGTGCGTCGAGGTGATGGATCGCCCGGCGAAAAGATCATCGATTTTTCCGATTCCGGCGCGAGGGATTCCGGCGTTGGCGAGCGCGTCGAGAAGAGTTTCTGAAGGTGGCTCGACCGAGTAGTCGCGTCTGTTCGCAGTTCGCTTGTAGCTGCCCGGCGCGCCGGCGAAGGGACGCGCGATCACGCGCGACACATCATGTGGGGGCACGAGCATCGCCCGCGCGATCTCGCAAGCACGATAGAGCTCGGCGAGCGGAATCAGTCCCTCGTCCGCCGCGACCTGAAAAACCGAATCCGCCGACGTGTACACGATCCAGCTTCCAGTCGTCCGCTGCTCATCTGCGTACCGGTCGATTACGTCCGTCCCGCTCCCGACGACGTTTCCGATCACACCTCGGCCGGTCTCCCGTCTGAATCTCTCGATGACGTCGCGCGGAAACCCGTTGGGAAAGGTCGGGAACGCGCGCTCGAGGTGGACGCCAGCGATCTCCCAGTGTCCGGTCGTGCTGTCCTTTCCGGCCGAAGCCGGACGCATGGTCCCCCACGCACCCACCGCGTCGCCCCGCCGCGCGAGTCCATCGACCGGACGAATGTTGCCGAGACCGAAGCGCTCGAGCCGCGGAAGTGCGAGCCCGCCGCAGGCGCGCGCAACGTTGCCAAGGGTGTCGCTCCCCGCATCACCGTAGGCGCCTGAGTCTGGCGCCTCCCCGATTCCGACTCCGTCGAGTATGAGGATGACCGCGCGCTTCAAGTCGGAGAACCGATGTAGGACCGGGCAACTCGCGAGCGCAGTCCGGTCAGCAGCTCGTATGGAGACATCCCGGCGTCGTCGGCGACGCGCTCGACGGTGAGAACGGTGTCGCCCGCCCTCCCGATCAGTGTGACAACGTCGCCAACTTCGCATCGCACCATCGTGACATCGATCATCGTCATGTCCATTGTAACCATCCCGGCGACGGGAGCGAGCGTCCCGCCGACGAGCACCGAGCCGGCCTTGCTGAGCGACCTCGGGTATCCGTCCGCGTATCCCACTGCGATTGTAGCGATTCGGGCTGGACGCTCCACACGGAGCGTAGCGGCGTAACTGACAGTATCACCGGCTTCCAGATTCCGTATCTCGACGATAGGGGCCCGGAGGTGCACTACCGGCTCGGGCTGCATTGCCGCGCTCCTGCCGCTCCCGACGCCATAGAGAAAGATGCCAGGGCGCACGAGATCCCATTCACTTCGGCCCTTTCGCGCGATCGCGGCGCTGTTGTCGGCGTGGAGCAGCCGGGGGCGGGATGGAAGCGCCGCGACCGCCTCTCTGAAAAGCCTCTCCTGTCGCGCCAGAGTTCCATCGTCGAGCTCGGCCGAATGGAAATGGGTGAATGCGCCCTCGGGCGGCACGAGCTGGAGAAGGTGCTTTATCTGTCCGACTTCCCGCCACGGAATTCCCGCGCGGCTCATTCCGGTATCGATCGCGAGATGCCACGCGCCGCCGCCGGCGCGCCTCCATGCGTCGATCTCTTTCGGAAACCCGAGCGTCGGGGTCAGCCGCGCGGATCGCGCTCGC
>JANMMF010000261.1:0-2036 GCA_031372985.1 Gemmatimonadota bacterium | reverse complement strand
GGATTCACACCGCGGCTCGCGGATCGCTGGACCTGGGCCGCGGATTCGCTCAGCATCGCGTTTCACATCGATCCGCGCGCGAAATGGCACGACGGCAAGCCTGTTCGTTCGAGCGACGTGCGCTTCACGTTTCAGAGCACGACCGACTCCACATTGGGCTCGGGCGTCAGGCCGCTGGTGTCGAACATCGATTCTGTCACGACGCCCGATTCGGCGACGGCCGTCTTCTGGTTCCACGCGCGCACTCCGCAGCAGTTCTATGACGCCACGTACCAGATGCCGATCATGCCCGAGCACGTCTGGCAGGGGATCGCGCCTTCGGCCTGGCGGGGCTCCGAGCCCGCGAGGCATCCGATCGGATCCGGACAATACCGGTTCGTGCGCTGGATTCCGGGTGTGTCGGTGGAGCTCGCCGCCGACACCGGAAACTATCGCGGTTCGCCCAGACTGAGCCGCGTTATCTGGAGCATCGCTCCCGACTTCAATACGGCGGTAACGAGATTCCTTTCTGGAGAGACCGACTTTTTCGAGGCATTGCGGCCCGAGAATCTGCCCGAGGTCGCCAAGCATCCCGAGCTCCGAACGAAACAGTATCGCGGCCTTTCGTATGTCTTCGCGCAATTCAATCTTCGCGATCCCGCCAATGTCGCGCGCCCGCACCCGATATTCGGAAACCGGGAGCTCCGCCGGGCGCTGACGATGGCGACGGATCGTGGCACGATCGTGCGCAGCGTCTACGATTCTCTCGCGCGTCCCGCACTCGGGCCGACTGTCCGCGCGTATCCGACCACCGATCCAAATCTCCGGCAGATTCCGTTCGATCTGCCGCGCGCGCGCCTGATCCTCGACTCGCTCGGGTGGCGCGATGCAAATGGTGACGGCGTGCGCGAGCGCAACGGACGTCCCCTGCGGTTCTCGCTCGCCGTCCCGAGTTCCAGCAAAGCCCGCGTTCAGCTGGCAACCGTGCTTCAGGAACAGCTGCGGCAGGCTGGCGTGCAAGTCGACGTCGAGAAGCTGGACTTTCCCGTGCTGATCGAGCGCGAGAGAAAGAGGGCGTTCGACGCCGCAATGGGTCAATGGAATACGCAACCGAGCCCGGGAAGCGTTCGCGGCTCGTGGGGAACCGGCGGCTCGCGCTCAACGAGCGGAACCAACTACAGCTCCTACGAGAATCCGGTATTCGACGCGTACGTCGACAGTGCGCTGGCGTCATTCGATCAATCCGCGCGGAGAGCGTACTTCACCAAAGCCTACGATACGATCATCCAGGATGCGCCGGCCATCTGGCTGGCGGAGCTGATGCCAACGGTCGGATATCATTCGCGGCTGGAGCTGGCGCCATTGAGATCGGATGCGTGGTGGGCGCACATCCCGGAGTGGTGGATTCAGGCTGACAAGCGCATTCCGCGCGACAACGCCCCGGCCGCGACATCGATCGCGCCGGCGGAATCGGCCGGCAAGAAAACCCCGTAGCGGGTGCTCCGCTACATAGCGGCAAGACTCGTCCAGGCAGCGGTGATCGTCGCCATCGTCGCGACGATCTCCTTCGCCCTGATTCACGTCGCTCCCGGCGATCCGTTCAGCGCCGTGTTGGACAACCCGAACGTCAGCGAGCGCGTCCGGGCGACGTTGAGGGCGCAGTATGGGCTCGACCGCCCGCTGCCCGAGCAGTTCGTCAGGTACGTGGGTCGGCTCGCGCACGGAGATCTGGGGTGGTCGTTCTCCCACGACCGGCCCGTGCGCGAAGTCCTCTCCAGCGCACTTCCGAATACGCTGCTTCTCATGGTGATCGCACTGGTGGGAAGCTTCGCACTTGGCATCCTCATCGCTTTGATTCAGGTCGCGCGACGCGGATCCGGGACAGACCATGCGCTCAGCGCGATCTCGCTTTTCTTCTTTTCGATGCCGGATTTCTGGCTGGCTATCCTGGCGCTGCTGACATTCACCTACTGGCTGCCGCTCTTTCCTGTCGGCGGAGCCATCGATCCCGTGATGCACGAGTACATGGGACTCGGCGGGCGAATCATCGACCGCCT
>JANMMF010000246.1:0-6251 GCA_031372985.1 Gemmatimonadota bacterium | reverse complement strand
TTGTCGAGCAGCTCGAGCGACTTCGTCACGACGTCGCGGGAGCGGACGCCGTGGATGTGGGCGACGAAGCCGATGCCGCAGGCATCGTGCTCGTAAGCTGGATCGTACAGTCCCTGCTTTGCCGTCATCGTCGATCCCCGGAGCGTTTGCTCCTGTGGGTGGCGTTCATACACAAAAAAAAGGCCTCAACCCGATTTGGGAGAGGCCCTCTGCGCGTTAGTCCGTCAACCTGCTATGAGTCTGTGTTGGTGCCCGCGCAAAGTCTCCCGATCGCCCCGATTGTAATCGGGGAAACAGGAAGAAGTCGGTTATTAGCGCGGAGCTGTATCATTTGGTTTGTATAAGTATGCACTGCAAATGTTCTACCGAAAAGTACCTAGCCGCGGCGCTGCGTCAATAGAAGAGATCCGGCTCCCGAAACCCGATTCCCGACTCCCGATTCCCGGCCCCCGCTACCCGAGTTTCCCGGTGACATCCGGTCGGAGCGCGACAGCCTCGCGCAGGTAGACGTGCGTGTCGAGCGGCCGCGGGGCGCGAAGCTCGACCTGAATGAGTACCCTCAAGCACCGCGGTAGGGATCCCGGCACGGGAATCTCCGTGGCGCAGAGCAGCGGCACGTCGTCCCAGCCCATCTCGCGAGCTGCGTGGGCGGGGAAGGCTGAAGATAGGTCGGCGGTCAGCGTGAAAAAGACGCTGATGATCTCGTCCTGGTCGAGCGTGTTCCGCTCGACGATCCCCCCGAGCAGCTCGCGCGTCGCCTCGGCGATCAGACGCGGATCGTCCTTGTCGACCGAGATCGCGCCGCGAATCGCATGCGTGCGACGCCATAGGCGGGAACGCTTGGAGACGACGGCCACGAAGCGCGTGTGGTTGTCGCGGCGATCCTGGATTCCCTCCTCCAGCACCGCCAGCCCGTAAAGATCCGCCGCCGCGCTGCTCGCGATTGCGGCGTGGGTAAGATCGCCGCCCTCCGCGACGTCGCGTGCGGCGCCGCCGGTGTCGAACGACTTGCTCGGCTTGATCCACGGGTGGGTCTCGAAGAAGCGGCCACACTGGGCGAGAGCGACCGGATGGCTGGAGGCAGTAGACAATCCCTGCAGCGTTGCACCCTTGGGTGCGAGGAGACAATGACGCACTGGGACGAACGCGTCGGCCACGATCCGCATCCCCGGGTAGGCGGCGAGAGCCTGCCACCCTGCTTCCACTCTGCCGATGATCGAGTTCTCGACGGGGATTACGCAGGCATCGGCCTCGCCCTCGTCCACCGCGCGTAGCGCACCAGTGAAAGTCGGAACCGGAATCTCCTCGACCGGGTGTCGCCATATCTCGGCGATCGCGCTCTCGGCGTAAGCGCCGCGGTCGCCCTGAAATGCGACGCGCATGGTCAGGTCTTGAGCGTCTGGCCGAGACCCGTTCGGGCTGGCGGTGTGGGAGTGGAGCGGTTTCGATTTCAACATGGTGTTCCGACGTAAAGTGATTTAAGTGTGGCCGTCAGATTCGAGGGATTCCAAAACAAAGGCCCCCGCGATTGCGGAGGCCCGGAGTCAGTGTGCAATGCTATCTACTTTGCTTTACCGCACGCTCGACCGGGTCCTCCCTCGATTGTACCCGAAGAAGCCGTAGTAATAGGTTGCGATAAAGGAGCTGGTCACGCGCAAAGCTTAGGACCGGTCCCAAAGAAAGTAAATAGCTGGCTCGGGGTAACGCGTTGATCTCAAACGCGAATCTGCCCGAAAAAACAAATGTTGCGGTGACGGGGCGCCCAACCCTACCTTTCTCGTCCCCCGAAACCAAGCACTCGTCGAAGCCTCAGCATAGCGGTTTCGGCAATCCCGGCAACCGAAGTTGGCAACGGCATGAGCCTCCCAATCGAACGGATCCGCGAAGTCCTGGCGCCGACCTACACAGTCGATCGCGAGCTGGGACGAGGCGGCATGGCGACTGTGTATCTGGCGCAGGACTCGAAGCACGAGCGCGTGGTCGCGCTCAAGGTGCTGCATCCCGAGCTGGCATCGTCGCTCGGGCCGGATCGCTTTCTCCGCGAGATCAGGGTCGCCGCGCGGCTCAATCACCCGCATATCCTGCCGCTCTTCGATTCGGGCGAGGTGGCAGGCCTTCTTTACTACGTAATGCCGTATGTCGAGGGCGAGTCGCTTCGTGAGCGACTCGATCGCCAGCAACAGCTCCCCGTCGAAGAGGCGGTTCACCACGCTCGAGCGATCGCCTCGGCACTCGACTACGCCCACCGCCAGAACGTCGTACACCGCGACATCAAGCCCGAGAACGTGATGCTGTACGAGGGTGAGCCGATGGTGATGGACTTCGGAATCGCCAAGGCGGTGAGCGTCGCGGGCTCGCAGGCGGTAGGACTGACCTCGACGGGAATGATGGTGGGCACACCCGCGTACGTGAGTCCCGAGCAGGCGGCGGGCGAGACCCAGCTCGATGGTCGTAGTGATCAGTACAGTCTTGCCTGCGTGCTGTACGAAATGCTCGCGGGCGAGCGGCCCTTCAACGGATCAAGCGCGCAGGCGGTTCTCTCGAAGCGTTTCACCGAGATGCCGAGGCGCATCCGCGAGGTCCGGAGCGGTGTGCCGGAAAACGTCGACCGCGCTCTGTTCAAGGCCCTCTCGACCGACGCCAATAACCGGTACAAAACATCCGCGTTGTTCGCCCAGGCGCTGAGCTCGACGAGCCTGGTGACACCCACGGATACTGCGACAGTACCACACCTGGCGGTATCGGCCGCGAAATCCGTGGCGGTGCTCCCTTTTGCCAACATGAGCGCTGACCCGGACAACGAGTACTTCGCCGACGGGATGGCGGAAGAGATCATCAACTCCCTGTCGAAAATACAGTCGCTTAGAGTGGCATCGCGGACATCGTCATTCGCGTTCAAGGGAAAGAACGAGGACATCGGCGAAATCGGCCACAAGCTCAAGGTCTCAACGGTGCTCGAAGGCAGCGTCAGGAGAATGGGCAAAAGGCTGCGCATCACCGCCGAGCTGGTCAACGTCGCCGATGGCTATCACCTCTGGTCGGAGCGCTACGATCGGGAGATGGAGGATGTCTTCGCGATCCAGGACGACATCTCCCAGGCAATCGTGAAGGCGCTGCGGGGAATACTCACCGAAGGCGAGAAGAAGGCGATCGAGAAAGCGCGCACAACCAATGTGCAGGCGTACGACTATTATCTTCGTGGGCGCCAGTACGTCCATGAGTGGCGGCGCAAGAGCGTGGAGCATGCGCGGCAGATGTTCAATCGCGCTATCGAGATCGACCCCGATTACGCGCTCGCCTACGCCGGGGTCGCCGACTCCTGCTCGCTCCTATACACCCACTGGGATCCCAGCGAGCTCAACCTGCGCCAAGCCGACATCGCCAGCAGGAAGGCGCTGGAGCTGGAGCCGGGTCTCGCCGAAGCGCACGTTGCGCGCGGCATCGCGGTCGCGCTCACGAAGGAATACGAGGAAGCGGATAAAGAGTTCGAGACCGCGCTGCAGCTCGACCCAAAGCTTTTCGAAGCAGCCTATTTCTACGGTCGTGCGCTCAAGGCGCAGGGGCGGTTTGCGGAGGCCGCCAAAATGTTCGAGCGGGCCTCGCTGCTCCGGCCCGAGGATTTCGAGGCCGCGAACTTCCTGGCGGGAGCACTCACCGACATGGGTGCCAGGGCCGAGGGAGAAGCAGCACGATCGCGGGCCCTCAAGCTCATAGAGGAAAGGCTCCAGCTCAACCCCGACGATGCGAGAGCGACCAATCTGGGCGCGGCGATTCTGGCAAAAAGCGGCGACCGGGACCGGACCATCGATTACATCCGTCGCTCGCTGGAGATCGATCCCGAGGACTCGAACATGTTGTACAACATCGCCTGTGCGTACTCGCAGCTCGGCATGTCGGAGGAGGCGCTGTCGACCCTGAAGACTGCTGTCGACAAGGGGTTTGCCGACAGGGAATGGTTGGAGCACGATACCGATTTCGAGAAGATCCGCGCGACACCCCGCTTCCAGGAGATCGCGCAGGCGATGTGAGGGAGCGCTCCTGAGCGATCCAAGGGATCGACTTTCACCCGACGGACACTCGTCCCCCAAACTTCTGTATTGGCAGTGATTGCGGGGCTTTTCCATCATTGCTGTCCAGTGACAGCAGCCGCATCTTGGCGAAATGCTTTTGAGTCTACTCCTGTGGGCGCGGTTCGCCGCCATGTTGACCGCGCTGACCTACGTTGGCCGCGAGAATCAGGTGCACGTCCCCATTCCGCGCGTTACAGCCGACGTGGCCGTGGACGGTGTCCTCAACGAGCCCGTCTGGCAACAGGCCGCCGTCCTCACCGGCTTCTCGGAGTTCTCCCCTCACGATGGGATTCCCGCAGCGGATTCAACTCATGTTCTGGTCTGGTATTCGCCGACCGCCGTGCACTTCGGCGTCCGCGCCTTCGAGCCACATGGCGCGGCGCACGCAACGCTGGCGGATCGTGACAAGATCGCCGCCGACGACAACGTCCAGATCCTGCTCGGGACCTTCAACGATCACCGGCAGGCCTACGTCTTCGCGGTAAATCCACTGGGCGTCCAGATGGACGGCACCATCGTCGAGCAGGGACAGAGCCTCGGCGGCTGGACACCGACTCTCTCCGGACGCGTCGCACCAAATCTGAGCCAGGACTTCGTCTTCACGTCAAAGGGACGGCTCACCGATTACGGCTACGAGGTGGAGATCCGGATCCCGCTCAAGAGCCTCAAGTACCAATCGGGCGATGTCCAGACCTGGGATCTCAACATCGTGCGCAACGTGCAGCACTCCGGGCACGAAGACTCCTGGGTTCCGGCCAAGCGGTCCAGCACATCATTCCTGGCGCAGTCCGGCTCGCTCGTTGGGTTGACTGGACTGACCCGCGGACTCGTGCTCGACGTGAACCCATCGGTCACGCAGAAGATCACCGGCGCCCCGGGCCCACGCGGGTGGGCGTACGATCGGGGCGGACCCCAGGTTGGAGGGAGAGTGCAGTGGGGAATCACCAACACCCTCACCCTCAACGGCGCGGTGAATCCTGACTTCGCCGAGGTTGAGTCCGACGCCGGGCAATTCGCGTTCGATCCACGCCAAGCATTGTTTTTCCCAGAAAAGCGCCCTTTCTTCCTCGAGGGACTCGATCAGTTCAATACGCCGCACAACCTGATTTACACGCGGCGTATCGTGCAGCCGGATGCGGCGCTCAAGCTCACTGGCAAAGTCGCCGGTACGAGCATCGGAGTGCTCTCGGCTGCCGACGACCGCACGCTGTCACCGACCGGCCGCGACAGGGCGATCTACAACATCGTCCGCGCGCAGCGCGACATCGGTGGACAGTCGAAACTCGGCTTCGCGTACACCGACCGCGTCCTCGGCAGCGATTACAACCGCGTCGCCGACGTTGATGGCCGCATCGTCTTTGGAGACGTCTACAGTGCGTCCTTCCAGGGCGCGAAGAGCTTCGACAACACGAGCGGGGTCGCTCTCAATGCGCCGCTGTGGGAAGGAATTCTTGCGCGCAATGGAAAGAAATTCAGCACGCGTTACATCTTCACCGGGATCGATGAAGACTTCCGCGCGCGGAGCGGCTTCATCTCTCGCCCCGGAATCGTCCACCTGGGCCTCACTCACCGCGCGACCTGGTTCGGCCAGCGCGGGTCGATGCTCGAGGCATTGAGCGGGGACGTTGTCCTCGACGACCAATGGCAGTACTCGAATTTCTTTCGTAGCGGCGACGCGCAGGACAAGAAGCTCCACTTCAGCGGCAGCGCGAGGCTCCGCGGTGGCTGGTCAATCGGTACCGGATTCTTCCTGGAGACTTTCGGTTACGATCGCGGGCTGTACTCCGACTATCGCCTTCTCTCTCCAGTGGGCGACACGCTGCCGTTCGTGGGCAGGCCGCGCATTACCAACCACGACTACGTGTTCACGCTGGCGACGCCGCATTGGGCGAGGTTCAACGCTGACCTGCTGTACATCGGCGGGCAGGACGAGAACTTCTTCGAGTGGGCACAGGCGGACATCAACTACCTGTCGCTCAACATGAGTGTTCGGGCCACTGACCGCGCGCGCATCGACGGAAACTTCCAGTACCAGGACTACTGGCGCCGCACGGATCACACGCTCGTCGCGCGCAACATCATTCCTCGCGTGAAGCTCGAGTATCAGCTCACGCGCGCGATCTTCATGCGCCTCGTGGGCGAATACATTATTAGCGAGAAGGATGACCTACGCGACGACTC
>JANMMF010000235.1:0-23555 GCA_031372985.1 Gemmatimonadota bacterium | reverse complement strand
TCGCCGTCGATGTACGCCTTGTCGAAGTCTTTCCCCTTCGCTGTCGCATTGATGATGTCCATGTGCTTCTGGGCGGCTGACGCGACCGGATCGTCCGCGGGCGCGGCTGGTATGATCTTGAGCTTTTTGGCGAGTGCCTCGCCTCGCGCGCGGAGCTGGTGATGATCGCGCACCATCCGCCGGCCGTAATCTCGAACGGCGGATGCGGTTCCCTTGGTTACCGCGAGGGCGCCGGCCGCACTATCGGCCGCGTTCGCCTCATCAAGAAGCGCGAAGATGTTGTCATCTGTCCAGCTTCCCGAAGCCGTGGATCCGGCGCCCGCTGAGGTGTCGGTTGCCGCAGCACTCGTGGCAGCGGTGGTGTCGGCTCGATCATTCCCCTTCTTGCTACACGCAACGAGGGCCAGGGCCGCTACTGCCAGTCGTGTCATCCTGAATAGCGATGCCTTCATTCGTCTTCCATCTCCCAGGGGTCTGGAACAAACCGCGCCGATAGTCCACCTCGGGCAAGAGTCGTTTGGGGCAGATACAAGGCAAAAAGCATACGCCTTCTCTCTTGTCACTCGCGCTGCCGAAGAGCGCTACCGGTCGACGGAGTCATCTCGTCGAAGATTGTCCGGTCGTTGAATCTGGAAAAGCCGCTCTTAACATCCAGCGCCAGCGACCTGAAACGTTCGGCGGCGCTCGCTGGCACGTGTACGGTGGCGAACAGAATGACGGCAAACAGGTCGCCTGTGGCCAGCATTCCACCAAACCCTAGCACCGACCTGATCCCGAAGCGAACTACGAACTCCTGCTGCGCGGGGATGTAGGGATTTCCGAGTGCCTGTTCGACGTGAAATACGCCGTGTTTCTTGCCGGCGAGCTCCTTTACGATGTCGGGCGACGGTTGAAGTATGTAGGTCAGCTCCAACCCAAGCTCCTTTATCAGCTGAGAGATCATCGGAGTCTTCTCGACAATCTCGGGGCTGGGCAGTGGGATAGCCCTGTGGCCCCTCGACAGGTGCCTGGAATTCCAGCCCGCACTCTGCCCGACCGTCGCCATGAGGGTAAGCACCTTCATCGTCGATCGCGGGGTCTCGCTACCGAGTACATCGCGCGCGAAACTCTGGAGGTCCACGTCGAGAGCACCATATGCATGGGTCTTGTAGCAACGCACGAGGGCGCAGGCCCGCTGTCCGTCCGGACCATGCAGCTCGTCGTATAGGAAGCGGCAGACACGCTGCGCCGATGCTTCGAGCGTCGGTGCGCCCGTTGCCGTCTCGCGCAACCGCAGACTGCATTTCAGCATGTCGCCGAGGTCGAACTTTGTCAGATCGTACGTCATGGGCGCACACCTCGAACGCTTGCTAACGTGTCCGCAAGCGCGGAAACCTATATTATCTCGGCCAGGATTGTCACCTACGCACTTTCCAGTCCTCCGTCCCGTTATGCGCGCTCGCTCATTCTCCTCCGCCGGTTCCAGAAGACTCCGTGTCGCCGCTAGCTACGTCGCCATCCTCCTCGCTGGAGCCGTAGCATGCGCCGCCAGAGCTGGCTACTCGCCAGTTCGCGGCCGGTCGGTCGTCGGCGCGGATACTGCCGCGTTGAGGCGGACTCTGGACTCGATCGCCGATGCGCACCACGGTGTCGTTGGCTACAGCGTCATCGATCTCGAGACCGGAGCCCGCATCAGCAGGCGGGGCGACGAGACTTTCCCTACCGCCAGCCTGATCAAGGTTCCGATCCTGGTGACCGTCTATGACCTGGTCGCGAAAGGGCAGCTCTCACTCGACGACCCGCTGACGGTACTGAAGATCGATCAGGTCCCCGGTTCCGGAATTATCCAGTTCCTGCACAACGGCACCGTGCTCACGGTTCACGATGCCGCATGGCTCATGTCGACCATCAGCGACAACACCGCGACCAATCTCCTGCTCGACCGAATCATCATCCGCCGCGTGTGGGCGAAGATGGACTCACTCGGCCTGAACCACACACGCGTGCACTCGAAGAGCTTCCTCCGCAACTCGAGCGTCGCCATGGATAGCTCGGTGAAGTACGGACTCGGCGTGACCACACCGAACGAGATGGCACGCCTGTTCGAGTTGATGGCGCGGGGAAAGGCGGTAAGTCCCGCGGCGGATTCGGCGATGCTCGACATTCTCGAGCACAACACGACCGATTTCATGCTCCAGCGGTATGCCGGAGGAGCGCGGGCCGCTCACAAGGATGGCGAGACCGATGCGGTGCGGACCGAGTGTACGCTTTGGTACCTGCGCAATCGTGTCGTGGCGTGCGTGATGTCGAAGGAGAACAAGGATCAGCGCTGGATCCTGGACAACGAGCCGCAGCTGACCCTCGCGAATATGGGACTTGCCATCATCAACGCGTTCGGGGGAGTGCCGCCAGCGCCACCTTCTTTGTAAGTCCTACAGTACCCGATGCCGGCCGCTTGCCCGCGCTGCTAGCGCCCTTACGTCCGAAGGAGTCAGCAACGTTTGATAGTGAGCTGCCCGCGCATCGTGGTGACTGAGGAGCTTGCCGACGCCCGACGCAATCACAGCACGCTCGTAATCCTTGCCCGCGAACTCTATCACCGCCTTGATGTCGGTGAATTGAGTCATGGTGACGAACTCCACTTCATCGTCGGCGGCGGCGCGCCTTAGTAGATAAGCGCCAGTATAGCCCCCGATGCGATGGATTCCCGGCAGAATATCAGCCCGGAGAAGGGACTCGTACTTGTCCGCGTTGTCGTGCGTAGTCCAGCCGTGCCAGATTCTGCTGATCATCTTCACCTCGCCACAATCATCCTGCAGGATGTTTGCCGCTGGCGACACTAGCCGGTTCTTTCGGACGAAGCCCGAGGGCCTCGGCAACCGCTCGGCGTTCCGGTTCTCAGTGTCCGCTGCGTTCGATCGTCTTGCCGGTGAAGTTTTCGGTGCTCAGATCCTTGGACGACAGCGAGCGCACGTAGGCCGTCAGCATCCAGATCTGCTCATTGGATATGCGTCCGCCCCAGGCCGGCATACCGTCCGGCCTTCCCTGATAGATCGACTCGAATACTTCTCCTGGCGATCCGCCAAAGTGCCAGCGTCCGTCCTGAAAGCTCGGGCCCATCGCGCCCGATCCTTCGGCACCGTGACAATCCATGCAGTTGTAGCCGACGAACAATTGTCCGCCGACGGTGATCGCGCGCGCGTCTCCCTCATAAGGATTCGTCACCAGCAACGGAGTTATCGAAGACGGAAATCCGGCAGGGAGATTCTCCGGGTGCTCGATGAAGCGGAGACTATCGCCTGCAACAAGTAGACGGCTCGTGGCACCTTGCTCAGGTGAGGTGGACGAGGCTGACGCCGCAAAACCTCCGGTGGTGTCGCTCCTTTCCCCAGCGCTGCGTCCACATCCGACTGCCGCGCACGCTGCGCAGAGCATCAGGAAGCATTGGGAGCGCTTCTGATTTCGCATCGACCAGACTCCTTCCAGCATCATAGCGAGAACACGAAGAGCTCCCCGCCCCAGCTCGTCCACCTGGCGATATCCGGCAGCGTCGTCCCACGCTCGCGAACATCGTAGGGCAGATTTGCCGCGACATCGCCGGCGATCAGCAGCCCCATGTCTCCGCCTATTCCTGCATAAATCGCGACATACTGCTTTCCATCCGGACCCGTGTAAGTCACCGGATTGCCGACGACTCCTGAGCCGACCTTGAACTGCCACAACACTTTCCCGGTCCACGCATCAACCACCTTGAACCAGCCGTCGAGCGTACCGTAGAACACTACACCGCCCGCCGTTGCCAGAGCGCCGCCCCACACCGGGTACGGCTCCTTGATCCCCCAGATCTTCTTGCCCGTAGTCGCGTCCCACGCGATGAACTCTCCGCGATAGCCTCCCGGCCCACCTTTTTCAGGCGCGCTGCCGCCGATGAACGGTGTGCCCGCGATATAGGTGACTGCGCGCGCCGTGAAATCCATGCAGAGATTGTTCGTCGGCACGTAGAAGAGCCCGGTTTGAGGCGAGAACGCGGCGGGCTGCTGATTTTTCCCACCCTCTAGGCTCGGACAAATGTCCTTAACGAGCTTGTCCTGCGCGGTCTTCTTCGTTTCCACGACGTTCGGACGGCCCGTGGTCAGGTCGATTCCCGTTGACCAGTTCAATGGCACGAACGGCTCGGCCAGCAGCACCTCCCCTGTCGCCCGGTCCATCGTGTACGCAAACCCGTTGCGGTCGAAATGCACCAACGCCTTCCGCATCTGGCCCTTCATCGGCAGATCGACGAGAATGTTTTCGTTGACGGCGTCGTAGTCCCACATGTCGTGTGGCGTAACCTGGAAGGCCCACACCAGCTCGCCGGTATCTGCATCGCGCGCCAGGATGGCCGCCGTCCACTTGTTGTCACCCTTCCGTTGATTCTCGTTCCACGGTCCGGGGTTACTCGTGCCGTGATAGATGAGATTGAGCGCCGGGTCGTACGAGAGCCAACCCCACACCGCACCGCCGCCGGTTTTCCAGGTGTCGCCCGGCCACGAAGACGCTCCGAGGTCCTTCCCGCGATCGTGCGCATAGAACGTCTTGAACTTCGGACCGATCTTGATATCCCGGTCGGGGCCGATGTTGTATGCGCGCCAGACCTCCTTGCCCGTCCCGGCGTCGATCGCGGCGATCCAACCGCGCACGCCCATCTCGCCGCCGCTCGATCCGACGATGACTTTCCCCTTCACTACTATCGGCGCCATTGTCATCGTCTCGCCGCGAGCGAGATCGCCCATCTTCGTTCGCCACACCTGGTTTCCGGTTGCCGTGTTGATGGCGATCGTGTGCCCGTCGAGCAGATTGTAGAAGATCTTTCCATCTGCGTACGCGGCGCCGCGATTCACCACGTCGCAGCATGCGCGGCCAATTGCCTGCTGCGAGTTCACGGGACGGAATTTCCATTTGAGCGGCTGCCCGATCTGAGCCAGGTCGATTGCGTATGACACGTTGGGATACGGCGTCACGACGTACATCGTATTGTCGATGACGAGTGGCTGACCTTCATGTCCGCGCAGCACACCCGTCGAGAATGCCCAGGCCACGCGCAGATTCGCGGCATTCTGCGGAGTGATCGACGACAGCTCGCTGTACCGGGAGTTGGCATAATCGCCGGCCGGCATCTGCCATTCGCCCGGCGGGCCGGCGTGGGGCACGGCGATCCTGGCCCCCGAAGGACTGGCCGTGCCGATGGCGGCGGCAGACGTCGCCTGCGGACCATCAGTCGTGCTACTGTCACTCGCCACGGTTTTCCGCTCGGCGCTGCACGCAGAGAGTAACCAGACCACCAGAGTCGTAATCGATCGCCGAGCGTCTGCCGTCATCCTCGTTTCCTCGTCTCCTCGTCTCCCAACCGGAATCTACTTGGGAATCAGATAGTCCTGAGCCGCGATGATTTGCCAGCGCCCGTTGCGGCGTTGCCATGTATCGGTGAACTGGAACCGCCGGTCGAACGGGCCCTTCTTTCCCCTGCCTCTCAGGTGCAGCACTCCGGTGATCACCTGCACGTCACCAAAATCGTGAACCTTCATGCCCTCATTGCGTGCCCACTCGACGCGATCGGGTCCCGATACGCTCTTGATCACTTCGTCGCGGTTCATGACCGACGCGTCTTCGGTGTAGACGAACCCGGGTGCCAGAAGTCGATCGAAGGTTCGAGTATCGCGCTGCACCAGCGCTGTGGTCCACTGGTCTTCCAGCTGTATCGGCGGAAGAGACGCGCCACGGCTCGCCTGTCCGTGCAGAGCGCCGGCGCAAACCGATAGGACAAGTACGGCAGAAGAAAATCTCATCAGTTGAGTCTCCCATCACTGAACAATCAGTTAGTGCAACATCTCGCGTCTCGCTGCAAGTCTCGGGGCAGTGAAACGTTACCCAACGCAAACGCTACAGTGACGGGATCATAGCCCGGCACCCATACCTTGTCGGCAACACTCAACCCAGGCGTACAATGGCCAGCCGTCGTTTATTGCTCATGAACACCACGGAAGCATATTGCTCTGATCGCCCACGACAACCGGAAGCACGACCTTCTCGACTGGGTGCGGTGCAATCGCGGCATCCTCATGCACCACGATCTCTTCGCGACGGGTACGACTGGCGCGATACTGAGCGCCGAGCTCGGGCTGGATATCACCAGGTTCGCCAGCGGGCCACTCGGCGGAGATCAACAGGTCGGTGCCGCAATCGTAGACGGCCGAATCGATTTCGTGATCTTCTTCTCTGACCCACTCGAGCCGCATCCGCACGACGTGGATGTCAAAGCGCTGCTCCGGATTGCCGTGGTTTACAACATCCCAGTTGCGTGCAACCGCGCTACGGCGGACTTTCTCGTCTCGTCACCGCTGATGAGAGAGGAATACCGGCGGCTCACGATGGGAATAGAGGATCAGCTGGTGCGCTGGGTCCAGCCTCTGCCTCCAGAACACCCCCGGAGTGAGGCCCTTCCAACTGAGCTGTTGATGCCGGAGCCTCGTGAGATCTCATGATGCCTACACGATGTACGGAATGAAGCGTTTTCGCTCCTTCATGTAGGCGCCGTACGGTTCGCCGATAGTTTCGAGTAGCGCCCGTTCCTCGACTGCGACTCGATAGCTGTAGGTCGCGATAGTTGCGATCGCGAGAAGCGCCAGGCTCAACCAGCTCCCCAGAGCCAATCCTATCCCGATATACATCATCATTCCGGCCGTATAGGATGGGTGTCTCACCAGGCGATACGGACCGGAGCGGATGACAGGTTGGTCCGCCCTCGCCCTTACGTCGCCGGTGAAGTATTCACCAAGTGTGCGCCAGCAGTAGCGCCTCAGTAGGCTCCCGAGGATCGTGATGAGCAGTCCGGCGATGAAGAGCGGCAAGTGCCAGCTCTTCAGAAAGGAGAATGCTTCGACGAACGCAACGGGATAGGCAATAAACGATGCCACTCCCGTTCCTGCGAGCAGAACTTTCATCGAGCCGCTGTCCTTCGAGTCCGCACTCTTGCCGCCTGCGAGCCCGCCACGGACGATTCTCATTTCCGGGAGAAAAGCCCACACATTCACAGCCCAGAAAACCAGTGCGTATGGCCAGACAAAAGGGAGTGGTGTCACTCCTTTCTTCGGTTACTGAAGTCGCGCAGGCGAATCAGGCCAATGCACTTTCAATATCGGAGTAGTCCGGGTCCGGCAGCTCGGCGTACACGGGGTTCGACAAATACCGCTCGCCAAAATCGCAGATCACCGACACGATCAGCTTTCCCTTGTTCTCCGGACGACCGGCGACCTGCAGTGCCGCCCAGGTGATCGAGCCTGATGAGATTCCGGCAAAGATCGCCTCTTCGCGGGCCAGACGGCGCGCCATCGCGATGGCATTGTCGTTCGTGACTTGAATGACTTCCTGATAGATCTTGGTGTCGAGAATGCTCGGCACGAAGCCGGCGCCTATCCCCTGCTGTTTGTGAGGGGACGGCTCACCACCCGAGAGAACGGGACTCTCAGCTGGCTCCACTGCCACGATTCGAATCCCTGGCTTCTTCTCGCGAAGAAATCGCCCCGCACCAGTGATCGTTCCCCCTGTGCCGACCCCCGAGACGAAGATGTCTACGGCGCCATTCGTGCCCTCCCAGATCTCCGGACCAGTCGTGCGATAATGCACTGCGGGATTCGACGGATTGTCGAACTGCCTCGGCATCCAGGCTTTGTTGCCCAACTTTGCCAGGATTTCATTCGCGCGGGCAATGGCCCCCTTCATCCCCTTCGGGCCTTCCGTCAGCACGACTCGGCAGCCCAGAGCGCGGAGCATGTTTCTGCGCTCGATCGTCATCGTTTCCGGCATCGTGAACACGCAGCGAAATCCGCGAGCGACCGCCGCGTACGCGATCCCGATTCCGGTGTTGCCACTCGTCGGCTCCACGATGACCATCCCTGGTCGAAGCGATCCGTCTTTGAGGGCGTCGTCCAGCATCGCCGTGCCGATGCGATCCTTTACCGAGTTGAACGGATTGAATCCTTCGTGCTTCACGAGGATGCGCGCAGGCAACCCGGCTCCAACGCGATTGAGCTGGATGAGCGGAGTGTCGCCCATCGTTTCCGTTATGTCCTTGTAGATCCGCTGCTGCGTCACAATTCCTCCCGTTTTCTCAAAATAAGGATATAGCGGGGGCTACTGCGTGGGGCGATCGATCCCGTAGATCAGCGTCGGCATCCCCGCAACCTCCGTCCGTCTTTCCAGCTTCTCCCCTAATCGCTCCGCGACTCTGATCGATGGTTCGTTGTCGGGGTGGATCACACTTATGACGAAGCGGCCCGATGCCTTCGCTTCAGCCGCGAAATACCCGTAGCCGAGTAGCTCCCAGTGGCCGACGAGAAATTCATCTGCTATTCCGCGCCTGCATTCGGCATGTGGGCAATAATGAAGAAAAACATCGACCGAAAACGTAGATTATTCGAATGCCCAACGCTAAAGAACCTTACGAGAACCACCCGTTCGCTTCGAGGACCAAGTGATCCAACCACAAGGGCAGGCCTTTTCTCCCCCTCCGACTCCGACCGCACCTGTCCTGGCCGCTGGTGCGCGTACGGCTCCGAGCGCATCGGCGATCTACGAGGGATTCAAAGCGCAGCGCCGCGAGCTGAGCGACCAGCTCGAGGAGCTCGAGAGTACGCGTCGAGAGATTTCCTCGCAGCTGCAGCAGTTACCGGCAGGGCCCGAGAAAACGGCGCTCGAGACTCGGATGACGGATGTGGCTGCGCGCATCTCCGCCGTGGATCAGATGCTGGCTTCAAACGCAGCTTCGCTTGCCCAGTCGTCTGCGATACCCGGTGCTGTAGTCGAGCCGCCAGTCTACGTCCGCGAGGGGCCGCCAGAGGAAGCCTACGTTGTCGGCACAATATTCATGGTCATCGTGCTGCTTCCGTTGTCCATCGCGCTGGCGCGACGGGTCTGGCGGAGAAGCGCCGCCGTCGTCACCTCGTTCCCGAGAGAGCTAGTCGATCGACTATCCCGGATGGAACAGGCGGTGGAAGCAACTGCCGTCGAGGTCGAGCGGATCGGAGAAGGACAGCGATTCCTGACCCGGCTCTTCACGGAAGGAGAAGGAGCGCGTGCAATCGGAGCCGGTGCTGCCCAGCCGCTCGAGAGAAAGCAGGTAAAGTCCTCCGAGCGGCTGCCCTAACTCTTTCGAGCGCGTCCGGCGCGCCCGCTAGCCGAGGGGAATCTTCGATTTGTTCTCGGCGAGCCAGCGGTCGAACGTCTGTAACTCGGGATTGAGACTCTTGGTCGAGCTGATGTTCCGCGCGTCGCAGCAATCCTGCTCGAATTCGCTGTTGAACTGAAACATGTTGCCGAGGTCCTCAGCTCCGGGGAATCCGAAAGCCCGAAAAGCGGCGGGCGTTACTGCGTTGTAATTCACCTGCTGACCCAACGCTTTCGACATCGACTTGGCCATCTGGGCCCCGGTCAGGTGCCCGCCGGCTACTCCGACCGTCTTGCCGATCATCTCGTCGCCCTCTTCAAAAATCGCGTAGGCGGTCTTGCCAATGTCTTCCGCCGCTATGCTCGCCAGTTTCTTGTTTCCCATCGGTAAGGTGATCGCGAGCTTGCCATCCGCGCCCTTTTTCGGACCCATTCCGAAGTAGATGAAGTTCTCCCAGTAGAACGACGTTACGAGAAACGTCGTGGGGACGCCGAGCTCTGTAAAAACAGCGTCGGCCTCGCCCTTCCCGTCGAAGTGCGGAACCTTGTACTTGCCCATCAGCGTCGGCATCCGGTCGTCCGAGACGGGAATCGATTTGCGCGTGTCTTCGAGCGTAGACCAGATGACGTGATGGACACCCGCATCCTTTGCCGCCTGGGCCATGTTGCGGGCCTGGGAAATCTCCTTTTCCGGCTTGAAGTGCTCCCAGAAG
Source organism: Gemmatimonadota bacterium (assembly GCA_031372985.1). Lineage (GTDB taxonomy): Bacteria > Gemmatimonadota > Gemmatimonadetes > Gemmatimonadales > Gemmatimonadaceae > UBA4720. The sequence goes on along the minus strand of JANMMF010000235.1, from coordinate 13,662 downwards.
TTGGTGACGCAGAACACGCCGTGGGCGCCTTCGAATGCCTGCCTGAGGCTCTTCACATCGTCGAGATCAGCGGCGACCACTTCGGCCCCGGCGTCCACTAACACCTTCGCCTTGTCGGAGTTCACCTTTCTGGTGATCGCGCGCGCCGTGAATGGACCGTTCTTGTCGTTGAGGATTGCGCGGACGAGGCCACCTCCCTGCGCGCCGGTGGCACCGACTACGGCGATGACTCTTTTGCCGGTGTTCTTCTTGTTGTCGGCCTTCTTGGTTCTGCGAGGCGTCTTCCTGGTGGCCATCTTGATCTTCCCTCGTGGCTAGTGAGCAGACGTAGTTTGTCGTCGACGCGTGACACTCATATCCTGCGGCAGTTCCAGATTTTCGCAAGACTGAAGTCCGCCGTCCGAAACCCCTTCCACGAGCCAACGTTGCTGGAAAAGGTGATTGCCGACACGAAGAGAAAACGCTAGCGGGTCACCAGTTTCCCTGCTCTCCCATGACGTCGATAGCCCGCACCAATCGGTCGGCCGCGTGACGCCAGTTCGTTTGCACCGCGCGCTGCGCCGAGGCGGCATTTCCCGTCCGGATTGCCTCGACGATGGCGTCGTGCTCGGTCCCGGCGGTTGCGACGGTATCCAGGAGAAGCGCGATGTACATCCTGATGTAGCGTTCCGCCTGTGGCTTCACGGCATCGTGTAGCGACTGAAGGCGGGAGCCGGCCCCGGCTTCGACGTAGCGGCGGTGAAATTTTTCGTCGAGCTCGTATAGCCTGCCCGGCTGGGCACCGCGAGCCGATGCCGCCCGTCGGAAATCGGCATTCAAAGACGTCAGTTCCTTTGCCAGGCGCTCCCGCTCGGGCTCGGTGAGCCGCGCGGCGCTTCGAGCGGCGAGACCCTCCAGCTCCCCGACGATCTCGAGCAGCTCCCCAACATCCTCACGCGTAAGAGGAGCAACCGTCATGCGCGCCTGATGGGTGGGCGAAGCGATGACATAGCCCTCCCGTTCGAGGCGCTGAAACGCGGCACGAACCGGCGTCCGGCTGACGCCGAATCGTTCGGCGACTTCGGTCTCGACTATGCGAGCCCCCGGTGCGAGCTGTCCCCGGACGATCATGTTCCGGAGGGACTCGTAGAGTCGATTGGCCCGTTCGCTGGCACCGGATGCGGGACGTCCCTTCGCCGACGGGGCACGTTGATTACTGGCTCTCTTTCTCGGCACGATGCGCCAATATAACGCTCCCCGCCCGCCCAATACCTCCCTTCTTGCGCCCTCCAGCCTCTCGAGTTATTCTAGCCAGCCGGGATTGTATACAAATACGTATCCAAATGCTGTACCGGCAACGGGTAGCGGGAAACGGACGGCAGGCAACAGGCAACGCATAACGGAACAACCCGGGGAGGGCTGATGTCGCTTTTCGTGCGGAAGGACCTACAGGCACTGCTGGCCGAAGCGGATGCCGGTACGCTGAGACGTGAGCTTGGACCGCTCGCGCTGGTGACGCTCGGCATTGGCGCCGTCATCGGAGCCGGAATCTTCGTCTATACCGGAACCGTCGCCTCTCAGAACGCGGGGCCGGCGCTCACGCTTTCGATGGTTCTTGCCGGGATCGCCTGTGCGTTTGCCGGGATCTGTTACGCCGAGTTGGCGAGCATGATTCCGGTGTCGGGAAGCGCATACACCTATGCCTATGCTACGATGGGTGAGCTGGTGGCCTGGATCATCGGCTGGGACCTCATCCTCGAGTACTCGCTCAGCTCGTCGAGCGTAGCGGTCGGCTGGTCAGGATACGCCATCATCCTTCTCCGTGAGCTCGGCATCACTGTCCCACCGCGCCTTACGGGGGCTCCGGGTACTTCTGTCTTGCTACCCGATGGAAGCTCGGTCATCGCGCTGTTCAACCTGCCCGCCGTCCTCATATGCCTGGCGATTACCACCCTCCTCGTGGTCGGAATTCGCGAATCGGCGCGCGTCAACACTACGATCGTGATAATCAAGGTCGCCGTCCTCGCGCTCTTCGTCATCGTCGGCGCGCAGTACGTCAACACTGCCAATCTCCACCCCTTCATTCCGGCGAACACCGGGCAGTTCGGCTCCTTTGGCTGGAGTGGAATTCTGCGCGGCGCGGGAATCATTTTCTTTGCCTACATCGGATTCGACGCCGTGTCCACGGCATCACAGGAGGCCAAAAATCCTGGGCGAGACATCCCGATTGGAATCCTGGTCTCGCTCGCGATCTGCACGGTGATCTACATTGCCGTCGGGCTGGTAATGACGGGGCTCGTTCCGTACACCCGCCTCAATGTTGCGTCGCCGATTGCAGTGGCTGTTCAGGCTACGGGAGTTTCCTGGCTTGCTCCGATCATCAACATCGGCGCGATCTGCGGGTTGTCGAGCGTCATCCTCGTCAATCTTCTGGCGCAGTCCCGGATATTCTATTCCATGAGTCGTGACGGTCTGTTGCCTCCGATTTTCGCCAGACTGCATCCACGTTTCCGCACGCCGCACGTGACAACGGCGATTACCGGCCTGGTCGTCGCGATCGCTTCAGGTCTCTTTCCAATCGATGTTCTGGGGCAGCTGGTGAGCATGGGGACGCTTCTTGCCTTCGCGATCGTCTGCACGGGCGTGCTCATCCTGCGCAGAGTTGAGCCGGACACACCGCGTCCATTCAAGACACCTGGCATGCCCTGGGTTCCGATCTTTGGAACTCTGATCTGCCTCTATCTGATGTCCGGGTTACCGCTTACGACCTGGATCAGGTTGTTCGTATGGCTCGCGATTGGACTCGCGATCTACTTCACCTACGGAAGATTTCGCGCAGAAGCCGTGCGGAAGCAGCCGACGGCAGATGCTGCTTAACGCTCCGGGGCAGTGAAAGAATCGTTTTCGATGCGCCACATGACTCGGTCACACGACTGTTCCGAACAGGGCCCCGACGCCTGTCAGAGCCATGGCCACTGCACCCCAGAACATCACGCGTATCGAGCCTATAGCTATACCTGCGGCAGCCACTGCCCAGCTTCGAATTGTCATTATCGTTCCTAATATGCCGTGAAGGTGCGCCATGGGACGATGTGAAGCATGAGCAGTCATTTGATTTCTTTGCTTGTGGCCGCCCGCTGGTTCACGTATGCTGAGGGTGTTCCTTACCGGACATTTCCGTGGAACTGGTCCCCCAGAAAACGTACGAAGCACGGCGCCCTTCCCCCAGGATCTGGCAGCCGGTTCGACCCGAAGAAGCAGCGCGGCTTACCGATTCCCGCCTACAGCTTCATCATGCCGCACAATTCGCAGCGGCCGCTGGAATCTCCTTTCTTCAACCCGTTCCGGACGACAGCCACACCAATCTCGAGTGGGTGCCCGCCCTTGGCGGATTATTTTCACGAGTGATACCCGGGCGGACTGCGTTCCGCGTCGGCGTGAAGCCGGTCAAGCTCGGATTGTTGATCGTCTCCGCGGACAACCGGCCTCTCGCCGAATACCAGCTCCACGGCCGCACCATCACCGAAGCGAAGGACTGGGTTCGGTCGCAGATCAAGCTCCTGGGCGCGGACGGTTCGCGCTACACCCTCACCCACAGCTATGACGTACCCAGGCACGACGTGGCGATCGGCGAATCATTCGACGCCAGCGAGCCGTCGCGCTTCGAGGAGCTGGCGAAGTGGCTCGGAAACGGCGCGGCGATGCTCAGTTCGCTCACTCGATCGGCGATGCCCGCGAGCGAGGTGAGATGCTGGCCGCAGCGCTTCAACATCGGCACGCTCATAAAGGTCGCGCCGCGACGCACCGTCGGCATCGGACTGCAGCCGGGCGATCAGTACTACGACGAGCCGTACTTCTACGTCAGCATGAATCCACAGCCTCCCGCATCACGCACTGAGTCGCGCCCACTCTGGGGAAGCGGGGTGTGGCACACGAATGAATGGGTCGGCGCCGTTCTCTGCGGTTCGCGGCTCGGAGCCGCATCCTCGCAGGAACAACAGACTCGGGAATTCCTCGATTCCGCCGTGGTAGCCTCCCTCGCGCTGCTTACGCTCAACTAGACCGCCGGCGTTCTGCTAAGCGATTCGTTCACGCTCGGCGGAGAGCCTCGCCTTCGCCATACTCTTACTCGTCTGTGAGCCGGTGCAGTTAGCCGTTCCACCAGACCGAGAGCGCCATCCACCACGAGCGCCAGAAGCGCGGCCGGCAGCGCCCCTGACAGAATCATGCGCGTATCAGCAAGTGCGAGTCCGGCAACGATCGGCTCGCCCAACCCTCCAGCGCCGATGAACGCGGCGAGAGTCGCAGCTCCCACCGTAATGACCGCAGCGGTGCGGATCCCCGCCATGATCACTGGCGCCGCGAGCGGAAGCCGAACCCAGAGCAGCCTTTGCACCGGCGTAGTGCCAAGAGCTTCGGCCGCGGCAACCGCTTCGGGATCGGCATCACGCACCCCTGTGTAGGTACCGCGCGCAATCGGATAGAGAGCGTACAGCCATAGAGCCACCAAGGCCGGTGTCACACCAACTCCGAGCAGGGGGATCATGAACGCAAGTAAGGCGATGCTCGGGATCGTCTGCAGGACCCCGAGCGCGCCGATGGTCGGCTCGGCCAGCGGTCTGGTCCGCTCGAGGAAGAGTCCGAGCGGGACCGCGATCACTACCGCGGCGAGAAGGGCGAGACCAACCAGCAGCAGATGGCGTAGCGTGAGCGACGCCAGGTCCGCTCGCCGATCCCACAAGTATCTGCCGAAGCCGGAGCGCGGTTGTCCCTCCACCCTCGCAGCTGCCTCCCCTCCATCAATTAGTCCGAGACCCTTCAGCTCGTCGGCCGCCACGACACGAACGTCTTCGCCATCGACTTCCACTCGGCGATTCAGATGGCGCATCGTCTTCTCGTCGAGACGCCCGCTCAACAGCGTGAGCGCGGCAACCGCGCCCGGCATTTCCCGTTCGAGTTTCTCCGTCACCAGCGCGGCTGCTTCATACGGAGGAAAGAGGTGCCGGTCGTCGACGAGCGTGACGAGATTGTACCGCGCCAGGAGGCCGTCGGTCGAATAGCCGTCGATCACATCGACCGCACCCGATGCCAGCGCCTGATACTTCACAGCCGGCGCCAGTGGCCTCACCGCACGAGGATGCAGGCCGTATACGCGTGAAAGACCGACGAGTCCGTCGCTTCTGCCGATGAAGTCGGCCGTGAATCCAGCCGTGAGATTCGCGCTCTCGCGTGCAAGATCGCTCAGTGTCCGCAGCCGGTATTTGTTTGCCGTCGCACGCGTGACGGCGATCGCGTAGGTGTTCTGGAATCCGAGCGGTGGAAGCCAGCGCACGTTGTACTCGTCAGCGAAGCGGCGCGCGACGTGAGCGAATACGGCGCGTGGATCGGCCAGGACCGAATCGGCGAGGGAATCGTGGAGGATCGCGACCAACCCTGTTCCGGTGTACTCCGGGTACGCGTCGATTGCTCCGGTGCGCAGCGCGCCGAATGCGATCTCGGTGGCGCCGAGCCCGGGTCGTCGCTCGACGGTCAAACCCCGGGACTCGAGAAGTTGTGCAAACATCTCGCACAATAGATACGACTCACCGAATGGCTTGGAGGCGACGATCACCGGTCGGTTTTCACTGCGAGCCAAAGGCGGCGTTGATTGAGCGCTGACAGTGCCGGCAATCGCCACACTCATCAGTGACAGCAATCGGGTTGCGAAGCTCATAGCCGCAGAGCCTCCAGGCCCGCTCTGGCGCGCTCGATGAGCCGCGCGACGTACTCTGTTGCCGGCGCGCTTATCAAAGTGCGCATCGTTCCCTGCTGCTCGACCCGTCCCGCTCTCATCACGACTACTTCGTCGGCGAGGCGTCCCGCTTCGGCGAGATCGTGCGTCACCAGCAGCGTAGTTACCGAGAGGTCGCGACGCATCGCGTCGAACGACTCCTGAAGGTCAGCCCGCGAAATCGCATCGAGCGCGCCGAACGGCTCGTCGAGAAGGATTACCCCAGGCTTGGCGGCGATGCTGCGCGCGAGAGCCACGCGCTGCCGCTGGCCGCCTGACAGCTCGTGGGGAAAACGATTTCCAAAACTCGAGGCGGGTAGGCCCACGAGGTCGAGCGCATCCCGGGCTGCAGCAGCTGGATCGGGTATGTCTCTAAGCGTCGGTACGAGCGCGACGTTGCGGAGCACCCGCCAATGAGGGAGAAGCCCGCCGTGTTGCTGGACGTATCCGATTTCCCTGCGCAGCAATACAGCGGGCTGGGTGCGAACATCACGGCCGCCGACTTTTACCTGCCCACTCAGAGGCTCGACGAGTCGATTGAAGCAGCGGAGAAGCGTCGTCTTGCCCGACCCGCTCTCGCCGACCAGGGCAACCGCGTGGCCGGCGGGAACGTCGATGCTGACATCATCGAGCGCGACAACGGAGCCGAAGCGATGTGAGACATTTCGGGCGGCGAGAGGCGGAGGCATGTGCTTAAGACTGATAGCGGCGGAGCCTGGCCGCGAGACTCAACACCCCTTGGATTTCAAAACGCTGGCTGTACCTGATCCCCCGGGTTGGCGCGAGCATGGCCCGAGCGACGTCCGAGGGAGTCGACCATGACTAGAAAGACGAGAGCGAGCGTCATGAACATCGCTTGCGGCAGTGGAAGCAGACCGCTTACGCCGCGCCAGGAGATAAGCTCGCAGATCCGCAATGAATGCGGCAGTCCGCGCCCACGGTCTCAGGCGGCCGCCAATACCAAGGATTATCGGTCCCAGGAGCGCTCCGCGTATTAGATCGGATCTCAGCTCCATGATTCACCTCCCTACCTCTAATTGGTAATACGAGGGTCGTTCTACTTCGTTTCGGCGTGCGTGTTGCGGTGCTTTCGGATATCACCTTAAGTCCCAGGAATTCAGATGACTCCCGCCAACTCGAAAGTCCGCCGCCTCGGTGCCCAGGGTCTTCAGACCTTTCCCATTGGTCTCGGGTGCATGGGGATGTCCGAGTTCTACGGCCCGAGCAACGAAAAGGAGTCCGTAGCGACAATCCATCGCGCCCTCGAGCTCGGCATCACGATGCTCGACACAGCCGACATGTATGGGCCGTTCAAGAACGAGGAGCTGGTTGGCCGGGCGATCAAGGGAAAGCGCGACCGCGTCATCATCGCAACCAAGTTCGGCAACGTTCGCGATCCCAACGATCCGACCAAGCGCAGCATCAGCGGTCGCCCCGAGTATGTGCGACAGGCATGCGAAGGGTCACTCAAGCGGCTCAGCGTCGAGACGATCGATCTCTATTACCAGCACCGCGTCGACCCGAACACACCGATCGAGGAGACTGTCGGCGCGATGGCGGATCTGGTCAAAGAAGGGAAGGTGCGGTATCTCGGTCTTTCCGAAGCCGCGGTCGCCACGATTCGCCGCGCGCACAACGTTCACCCGATAAGCGCCGTGCAGACGGAGTACTCACTCTGGAGCCGCGACCCCGAGGAGGGCCTGCTCGATGCGCTGCGGCTCCTCGATATCGGGTTCGTGGCGTACAGTCCGCTCGGTCGCGGATTTCTTACCGGACAGATCAAGCACATCGATGATCTGGCCGCGGACGATTTCAGGAGACAAAGCCCGCGATTTCAGGGGGAGAATTTCAACAAGAATCTCGAGCTCGTCGCGAGGGTCGAAGAGATCGCGAAGGAGCACAAGTGCACACCCGCCCAGCTCGCGCTTGCCTGGGTGCTCGCGCAGGGAGATGACATCGTGCCGATTCCGGGAACCAGGCATCCCGAGCGCGTCGAGGAAAATGTCGGGGCACTCGACATTGTGCTATCCGAGAGCGATCTCAGAAGGATCGACGCTGCGGCGCCAAAAGGCATCGCCGCGGGCGAGCGATACGCCGAAGGGGGAATGAAGGCGGTCAATCTCTAGGCAACTGCCGTTACCGTCCCCGCCTTCTCTGTCGTGACCGACCAGTCCGCTCCCCTACCGGAGCGCCCGGCTTGCTCGAACCCTGCGATTGCCGGCCGTCGCGCCCTCGGGCCGGTCGGCCCTGCCCATTCGCCTTTGCCTTCGACCGCGCCCGTTCCTCGGCCTTCCTGCCACGGATCGCAGCGATCCGCTCGCCGATCGGAATCTCGAGCCGTCCTTCCGGCCGCGCATTGTAGTCGAAATCGGGGATCGTGATCTGCGGCAATCGCTTTCCGATCGCCTTCTCGATCGCGCGGAGATCGTTCTGCTCGTCCGGCGCGACGAAGGTGAACGCATCGCCGACCTCACCCGCCCGTGCGGTGCGACCCACACGGTGGATGTAATCATCTGGCGCCTGCGGCACATCGAAGTTGACGACGTGCCCAAGGGCTTCGATGTCGATTCCGCGGGCAGCTATGTCCGTCGCGACGAGAACTTTGTAATGACCATTCTTGAATCCGGCCAGCGCAGCGGTGCGCTGTCCCTGCGAGCGATTTCCATGAATCCGTTCCGCCTTGATACCGCGTTTCACCAGTTGCTCGGCAAGGCGGTTGGCACGGTGCTTGGTGCGCGTGAACACCAGCGCCTGCGTCATTTCCCCACGATCGAGCAGCGCCAGCAGTAGATCCTTTTTGAGATCCTGTTTAACCGGGTAGACTGCCTGCGTGATTCCGACCGCGGGCAGTGAGCGGCGACCGAGATCGATCATCAGCGGATTGTGCAGCATCTCCCTTGTCAGCGCGGCAATCGGCGGCGGCATCGTCGCACTGAATAGAAGCGTTTGCCGCTTTGCCGGCACTAGCTTGAGAATGCGCTTGATGTCGGGAAGGAATCCCATGTCCAACATTCGATCGGCCTCGTCGAGCACCAGGAACTCGATGTTCTTGAGACTCGCGTACGGCGCACTGAGGTGGTCGAGCAGCCGGCCTGGAGTCGCGACCAGGACATCGACACCCGCGCGCATTGCATGCTCCTGCGGAGCCATGCCGACACCACCGTAAATCGCGGCGGCCGTGATTGGCGTGTGAACCGCCATCGAGTCGAGCGCGGTGAGAATCTGCACGGCGAGCTCTCGTGTCGGAGTTACGATCAGCGCGCGGGTTTTTCCCCGCGGCTTTTCGATAAGATGGTGTAGAATCGGTAGCACAAAAGCGGCGGTTTTCCCGCTTCCCGTCATCGCGCAGGCAAGAACGTCCCGTCCCTCGAGTGCGGCGGGTATCGCCTCAGCCTGAATTGGAGTTGGTCGCTGAAACCCCAGCTCTTTGAGACCCTTGTGGAGGCTGGGGTGAAGTTTTAATGAAGTAAACGGCAGATTGGCGCCTGTATGGAAGGAAATGTGATCTGTGTGCTTGAAAGGTACCTAGACCACGCCTTCCGCTGGACTATCTGTTCTGAAGCCTTGATTGAGATGGTCACGCTGCGAGCACCACTGACCGCGCTTACAGCCGGAATAGATAGCTGATCTTCCCAAAGAATCCGTCCCTTGTCCGCTGGAGATTCTGAAACCTGAATTCGCGCGGCTCCTGAAGCGTCGAGCCGTATCCCAGATATACGAGCGTCCCTGGAGCCGGGCGGTAGCTGAACAACCAGTCTGTCGAGAATTCGTTCGTTGTGTCGCCCGCATCGAGCACATCGTTTATCAGAATGGGATTGCCGTTTCGATCTCTCAGCGCGGACCGCGACCGTGCCGCGTACTGACCGACCAGACGCAAAAAAATCGGCGGGCTCACCTGATACTCGACTTTGACGCGTGGAATGGTCTCCCGGGAGAATCGCGATCCGTCTGATTTCCGGGCGATGGTCAGCCGCGAGAACTGAAGAGAGCTTCTGACTGCAGTCGTCGGCCGAAAATCGAGCGCCGCATCGATCCGGGAGCTGCTGCCCGGTGCCGCTTCACGAAAGATCGGCACCTCGCTTCTGGTTACACTCGTCGTACCGGTGAAGAATCGATATGTCGGTGTCGTTATCCTGAATGATCCACCCCATTGGTCCTTCTCCGGGGGTGGGACGATGAATGCCGCGGTGTCGATCACCATGATCGTTGTTCCAACGGATCGCTGAACCGTCAATCCCGTGTAGAGCCTTGGCTCGAAGGCGAAATAGCTGTGGTTAATCGAGCCACTCAGCTGCCATCCGCCCCTAATTGTCGCGGTGGGATTAATGGCTTCGCTGCTCTCGATCATTCCGTGACCGTCGCGGTTGTTCCAGATTCGGTTCAGCAAGATGAATGAGCTGTAGGTCTGGACCAGCGCCCCTTGCGCTCCGTAGAAGCTGAGCCGGTTGAATGCTCTCGCCTCGATAATGCCGGTTCGATTCACGAAGCCCGCTACAGCGTTGAATGCTGGATCCAGCGCCCTCAACGTGTAATGAAAGCCCCACGCGCGGCCCGTCCGGTCCCAGTCCGCCTGGAGAAGAGATCCATCGCGTCGATTCCCGATGCTATCGGTCCAGGACTGCGCCGCCTGAAACTGCGCGAAATAGAGTCGCGAGTGGTACAAGCGAAAATCAGCGGCGGCGAGGCGCGAATAGCTGTCACCGTCCTCACGAGCAGTTAGAACCGCGCCCAGTGTGTTGTTGGAGCCAAAGTCGTGGCGCAGGCGCGAAACGCCGAACAGCGGCGGATGACCACCTGCCCAGGAATTCTGCCGGTCATCCCCGACCAGCATTGAGCCAATGTTGGTTTTGCCGAGCTTTCCGGTGAGCTTGACCCCACCCAGGGGATCTACGATGCGCCGAGTGTAGATCAGCTGGTTGGGCGTATCGAATAGCTCGAGCCCATCGAGGAAGAAGGGTCGTTTTTCCGGATAGAAGAGCGCGAAACGCTCATTGAGGAGCACCTGGCCAACATCGGCTTCGACCTGCGAGAAATCAGGATTGATCGTTCCATTAAGACTGAGGTTCTGGCGAATTCCCCATCTGACATCGCCTCCCAGGTCGCTCCGTTGCCGGTAGTCACGACCATTGCCGACATTGGCCGCACGATCGGCACGGGCAGTCAGAGTGGGGGTTGCCTCAAGTACGAGACCTCGCTTCATGTCGTGCAATCCGTCCAGCGTGCCTGACTGTGCGAGGAAGTTCGCGTTGGCGCGAACCGCTGGCGCCCAGGTATCCTGAAAACCCGAATGCTGAATCCGACGCAGAATATGGATTCCCCAGCTCTGTACTCGGCCATCCTGATAGCGGAGGCTCTTGAACGGTATCCGGATCTCGACATCATATCCGCCCTCGACAAGGCGACCGCGCGATTCGAAGAGGTAATCCGGATTCAGGTCGACGCTTCCGTCGAGCGGATTGATGTTGCGGAAGCCTCCGCCAGTCGCGGACGCGCCTCCTGCTCCTCCCGCGAAAGTGGAGCTGCGCGTTCCGTCCTGCTGAACGCCATATGGGTTGACGCCGAACAGAAACGCAATCTGGCGTGCGTTGTCGGTGTCGAGAAGGATCTGTATCTGATCCTCGCTGTCGATGTTGTCGCGATTGGCGTGCGTCGCGCGCACCACGTTGCCATGGATTTCGCGGGCGCGAATCCCGAAGTGGATCGCATCGCTCGAGTACCACACCAGGACTTCGGTGGGCTCTTCGGCGGGCCGGCCGTCGACCGGCTGATACTGCGAGAATCCGACGAGGCGCGCGGCCCTGCCCCACACTGGCTCGTCGAGATTCCCGTCGATTCTGACGGCGGTGTCGAAGCGCGGAACGTCCACGTGAGTGCGGCTGGTGCGCCCATTGTACACGAGCGTCGAATCCTGGAGCAAAGAAGCCGCAACCAGAAAGGATAGGAGCATCGGCTGGAATGTATCCCCGCTCGACGCTCCGCACGACAGCATGGTGAAGGCAACCCTTGGATCGGCCGCTGACACTAACGAATCATGACGCCCACTCTTCGACTTCTCGTGCCGATGGCGCTCCTCGGTATTTCGATCGCGGCGCAGCAACCATCCGGTGGCGCCGAACCTGTTCGCCAGTCGCCAATTTCTCAGGCTGAGCTCGTACAGCGAATGAAACCTTCACTCGACAGCCTCGCCAAAAGCGGTCAGTTCTCGGGAGTTGTCCTACTGGCGAAGAACGGCGTTCCCGCTTTTCAGCAGGCGTATGGGATGGCAGATCGCGAGCGTCGTGTTGCCAATACCCCGGAGACCGCCTTCAATCTCGGCTCCATCAACAAAGTCTTTACCCAGATTGCGATTCTCCAGCTCCGGGCAGCGGGGAAACTCGATCTCGATTCGACCCTCGCTGTGTACTGGCCGGAATATCCCAACAAGGAAGTCGCGCGCAGGGTCACGATCCGCCAATTGATGCGCCACACATCCGGCATTGGAGGCAACGTCTTCGACCCGCCGGCTGGTGGGAAGAGAAATGACATCCGATCTCTCGGGGATTATCTACCACTCTTCGTGAATCAACCGCTGCAGTTCGAGCCAGGAGCACGGAACGCCTACTCGAATGCAGGCTATGTCGTCCTTGGACTCCTGATCGAGCGGCTGTCCGGAAGTGACTACTACACCTATGTGGGCGAGCACATCTTCAAGCCCGCAGGGATGACTCGCACTGGATCGTTTTTCGTGGATTCACTGCCGCCGAATACAGCAATCGGATACACCCGCGGGGACGAGGATGCTCCTCTCAGCACGCCGCTCCGTCCGAATGGCCGGGACCTCCCCGGGCGCGGGAGCTCCGCGGGCGGCGGATACTCGACGGCCCAGGATCTACTCAGATTCCTGCAGGCGTTGAGCGAACAGCGTATTCCGAACGGGCTCCCCGCGGGGTTGGGGATTGCCGGCGGCTCGGGCGGAATAAACGCGATCGTCGAGGGAGATCTTCCCGGCGGGTACGATCTCATTGTGCTCGCGAATCTCGATCCTCCGGCGGCCGAACGCGTTGCCCGGATGACGAGGGGGTGGCTCGGAGTCCGCGACGACCAGGGCGGCCACCGCTGACCGAAACAGATGTGTTAGCCCTCGCCTGAGGGGCCTGCCAGGCAGTACCCGCTACGAAGTGGCACCCGAATTGAAATAGCTCTGGTGTCTCTTTAAGCGAGCTCTATTCATGATGAAGATTTCAAATATGCAGCGCCTACGTGCCGTGACCGCACTCCTCGTGGTCGGCTCAGTGGGAGTTAGCGCGTGCGCGAGTCTGAACAAGAAGCAGGAAGGAGCGGTGATCGGCGCGGCGGCCGGTGGCGCCATTGGTGGCGTGATCGGCAACCAAACGGGTTCGACCGCGAAGGGTGCCATCATCGGCGCCGTAGTTGGCGGTGCGGCCGGAGCGATCATCGGGCACCAGATGGATCAGCAGGCGAAGGAGCTGAGCCAGAACATCAAGGGCGCTACAGTCGAGCGCGTCGGTGAGGGGATCAACGTCACCTTCGCATCAGGGCTCCTCTTTGCATTCAACTCCGACGAGGTTCAGGCCACAGCCGGAGAGAACCTGCGTGAGCTGGCAGCAAGTCTCAACAGGTATCCCGACTCGCAGCTGCTCATCGTCGGGCACACCGACAACGTCGGGGATGACGCCTACAATCAGGGTCTTTCGGAGCGCCGGGCGAATTCGGCGGCCGCGTACCTGACTGCGCAGGGGGTAGCTAGAACCCGCCTCGCGACGTCGGGCAAGGGAGAGGCAGAGCCGGTCTCGACCAACGATTCAGACGCTGGACGACAGCAGAACCGTCGCGTCGAAGTCGCGATATACGCAAGTGAGGCGTATCGCAATCGCCTTCTGCGCAGCAACTCCAGCGACTGACGTCGTTCGGTT
>JANMMF010000177.1:0-3850 GCA_031372985.1 Gemmatimonadota bacterium | reverse complement strand
GTCAGATCGAAGTGGTTCCTCATCGCAACCTTTCTCGGGCCGATATTCTTCGCCGCCATCATCATCGTTCCGGCGTGGCTGGCATCGCGGAGCAAGGCGACGACCGACGTCTACAACATCACGATTCTCGACGCAACGGGGACCAACTTCGGTCAGCGACTAGCCGTCGCGATCGCGGGCGACACCGCCGACAAGAAAACCGTCGTCCGCAATCTCACTCCGCCGGAGCTGACGCAGGCCGAAAGTCTCGCGACGCGCGAGGTCATGCTGGGTGGGAAGGTCGGATATCTGGTCGTAAACCAGCAGACCGTTGCCGGTGAGGCGGCCCGGTACGCCGGGCGCAACGCCAGCTCGATACCGGACATGAGTCAGCTCCGCAGTGCCCTGCGCCAGACGATTCTGTCGCAGCGCCTCGAGGGCATCGGTATCGACAATTCGCGCACCAAGGAGCTGACGTTCATCCCGCTCGATTTCAGCACCGAGCGAATCACCGAACGAGGACGCGGTGGCTCCGGCATGGCGAGCGTGATGTTCGGCTTCGCGATCGGCTTTCTCCTCTACATGACCATCATCATCTACGGTCAGACGATCATGAGCAGCGTGATCGAGGAGAAAACCAGCCGGGTCGCCGAGGTCGTGATGTCGAGTGTGCCGACAGACACTCTCCTGGCGGGCAAAGTCCTTGGCGTGGGAGCGGTTGGCCTGACGCAGCAGATACTGTGGGTAGCGACGACGTACATCCTGCTCAAGCTGCGAGCTCCGATAATGGAGAGGCTCGGCGCGCCAACGATGAGCTTCGGGCTCCCCGAGATCTCACTCGGCGCCGCGATCCTCTTTCTTCTCTTCTTCGTGCTCGGCTTCATCTTCTACTCGGCTCTCTATGCAGCCGTCGGCTCCGCGGTGAACAGCGAGCAGGAAGCGAGACAGGCCGCGACCCCGCTCATGATCATGATCGTGTTTGCGGGCGTGTTCATTCAGCCAGTGCTGCTGAATCCGACGGGAACGATTGCGCAGGTGTTGTCACTGGTGCCGATCACATCGCCGATCATCATGCCCATACGCATGGCGGTGACGGGAGTACCGCCCATCGAGATGACCGCAAGCATCGGTTTCCTTGTGATCGGCTGCATAGCAGTTCTCTGGCTGGCGTCGCGGATCTATCGTGTGGGGCTGCTTATGTACGGAAAGAGACCGACGATGAGGGAGATGGCACGCTGGGTTTCCTATTCGAGGTAGTAGCTGAGCGTCTATTGATGCAGCTCTTGGTTAATATTCAATATGACCAAACAAAGCCATTCGCTTCAACGAGGTATAAACGATGTACGATGAGAGATTCGTCACCCCGATGCGCCAGGAGCTCACACAGCTCGGCGTCGAGGAGATGCGCACCCCGCAGGAAGTCGACGCCAAGCTCAAGGCGTCCCAGGGCACCACGCTGGTGGTCGTCAACTCCGTGTGCGGTTGTGCCGCTCGCAATGCGCGGCCCGCGGTAGCAAAGGCCATTCAGCACGACACGAGACCGAATACTCTGACGACCGTGTTCGCCGGCCAGGACGTCGACGCAGTGCAGAGGGCGAGAAGCTATTTCACCGGCTACACTCCAAGCTCTCCGCAGATCGCGCTGCTCAAGGATGGAAAACTCGTCTACATGCTCGAGCGTCATCAGATCGAGGGGCGCAGCGCCGACGACATCGCGCAGGATCTGACGAAAGCGTTCGATAAGTACTGCGAAGAAACCACTATCGCATAGACGGTCTGCAACGGCAACTGCAAAAGAACAGGCGCGAGGCGTCAGAAGCATAGTTGTCGGGGATCAAGTGCAAGACGCTCTGACTTCCCTCTGCGGGATTACGGCACAGGCTGTTGCATGTATCCTGAACGGCGATAGTAGAGTCCGGGCGTTGTGAACTGTCAGCTAAGAACGCTGCCACCGACGCCTCGCACCTGTTCAGTTGTAGTTACAGGTTAGGAGTACAGAGCAGCCAGGGCTACAGTTCGTCCCGCTTCCGTCTCTCGATGAAGGGCTGCCCATCAGGAAGCGTCTGTGGCTCGACTTCTCTGCCGGTCTCCTTGAGCACGCGCCCGCGCACAAAGGAGACTGTTCCGCCGAGGAGCAGTGCCCAGAGCGACACGGCGAGAACGCGCCAGAACACGACAACCGTCGCCATCGGCTGCCAATCGGTAAACTCCGCGCGCGCCGTGCCCCACGGTTCGCGGTGGAGGGCGATCAACACCAGGCTCACCAGCATCTCACCCGCCGTCTCGAACACCGCAAAGAGCGGCGCGCGCCACGGCCACTCGCGCAGCGGAAATCTTCCGAGGTGGAGCGTCGCCATCCCGAGTAGAAAGAGCGCCCCGAGGACCAAGGCCGCACCGAGATAGGCGGGCGTCACCTCGCCATGAGTGAGGACGACGGCGCGGAAGAGGCGGATGACGACACCCGTGATCAGCGCGAGCTCGATACGCGATCGCGCGATCTTGGTGAACGCCGCCGGCTCTTCGAGGTCCCATTCGCTCGACTTGAACAGCCGGCGGCGCTTCTCGACGCGATGGGGCTTCGTCACGGCCTCCAATGTAACTCCCGAGCGGATGTCGTCCATAGATTTTCCTGTCGAATCATAGGGAGAACTGACGCTTTCCCCGATTCGACGCCGATCACCCGGGATGTGTAACTACTTGATCCAGTGGCCGATCCTGCTCCACCTGATGTCCGTGAGCATGGGCAGCGGCCGATCGCTGTCGTCAGCGTTGTACGAGTAGTAGACGAACAGCGGCTTCCCGCGCACGTTTCCCCTCGGGACGAAACCCCAATAGCGGCTGTCCTTCGAGTTGTAGCGGCTGTCGCCCATCATGAAGAGCCGCCTCGGAGGAACGACGAGCGGCCCCCAATTGTCGTGCGTCGGCTGTGCCGGCGCCGCGCCGAAGCGCGACGCCTTGAGCCCGACTTTTTTCTGCCAATCGAAGAGCGGGTCCACGGAGCTGGCGATCCCGGGCTGGGGTGTCGTGTCGGCGCCGAATCCCTGCCGCTGGGCGATTCCATTCACGTAGAGGAGGCCGTTGCGCATGTAGAGCGTGTCGCCCGGCGTTCCCACTAGCCGCTTGACCAGCGTGGGTGTCGGATCCGCTCCACGGCTCGCTTCGTCGCCCTGGTACGGGGAGACGAACACCACCACATCACCACGCTTCGGCTCCCGGAACGCCGGTAGGCTCGCGCGGCTGAACGGCACGTGTGCTCCGTAGATCGCCTTGTTGACGAAGAGCCAGTCCCCGACGAGAAGCGCCGGGATCATGCTGCCTGACGGAATGCGGTACGCCTCAACGAGGAACGCCCGCAGGACGAGGAAGATCGCCAGGGCCCCGACGATCGATTTGAAATTTTCCCAGACATTTCGCAGGCGGGACCGCTGCGAAACGGGGCGCGCCTTTTGAGCGCGCCCCGCGTTAGACGGAGTTGCCAAGGAGCTTAGGGATTTCTGAGGTGTTTGTTGACGAGCCGGGTCATCTCGAACATGGAGACCTGCGCGCGGCCGAAGATCGGACGGAGGTTATCGTCGGCGTTGATCATGCGGCGGTTCTTCGCGTCCTGGAGACCTTTCCGCTTGATGTACTGCCAGAGCTTCTTGGTGACTTCCGTGCGCGGCATCGGTGAGCTGCCCACCACGTTGGCGAGATCGCTGCTCGGCTGCATCGGCTTCATGAACGCCGCGTTCGGCGTGCGCTTCTTACCCGAGGATTTCCTTTTGCTGCTCTTGCGGGCGCCCTTCTTCGCCGCTTTTCTAGATGACTTTTTGGCCGAAGACTTCCGGGATGAGGACTTCTTCCTTCCTTTGCTCTTCTTTTTTGCTGCCAT
>JANMMF010000158.1:0-6037 GCA_031372985.1 Gemmatimonadota bacterium | reverse complement strand
ACAAAGGTACACCGGCGTGAATACGCTGCAGCTCGTAGATACGGTGGAACCCGGGGTTCACGAGGCTTTACGCGCTGCGCTCGCGGGAATCAGAATCGTCCAGGTGATTCATGTGAGAGGCGAAAGCGCGGTGGCCGAGGCGCGGGCGGTGTCACCTCATGTGGACGCCATTCTTCTCGATTCCGGGAATCCATCGCTCGCTACCAAGGAGCTGGGTGGCACCGGACGCTCGCACGACTGGGCCGTCAGCCGGAGGATCCGCGACGGGGTGCGTGTGCCCGTTTATCTGGCGGGCGGACTGAACTATCAGAACGTGGGAAAAGCGATCGAGCAGGTGCGGCCCTTCGGTGTCGATGCCTGCAGCGGTCTACGCACCGATGGCCACCTTGACGCCACGAAGCTGGAGCAGTTCATGCGCGCCGTTCATGAAGGCGCATCGGAATACTGATCACCCCAACAACGTCCTTCACCGCGCGCAATTAGTTACTCACCCGTGATGCACGTTCCTCCGCCACCTGAAGCCTCGTCCGGGGATTGGAAGCACGTAGTTTGAACGCAGTCGGGGACAGACCCGGTCTGCAAATCAAGGAGGACCATGATGATTGTAGGATTACTGCAGTATGCCAAGCCGCTAGCCGGCATTGCCGCTCTCGGTTGTCTCGCAGCGTGCTCCGGCGATCTTACCGGCGGCGCGAGACATCCCGTAAAACTGTCGTTCACTACGAACTCGACGGTGGGGACGTCAGCAGCGAGTCGCGTTGCGGCCGATCTCGTCGTTGGTTCGGCAAATGAGCTCGTGCTTCAGAAGGTTCAGCTCGTGCTCAGAAAGATCGAGCTGGATCGCGCCGGCACGACCGATTGCGTCGGCGAAATCGAAGATGAACGTGACGACGACAACCGCAACGGTGGCGACAACTCCGGGCCTGGCAGCAACAACTCCGGGCGCGATGATGATGATTGTGAGGAGGTATTCCGGGACCCCATTCTCATCGACGTCCCGGTCGACGACGCGCTTCACCCCGTCATCACGGTCCCGCTCCCCGCGGGCACGTTCTCCGAGCTCGAGGCGAAGCTGGGTCCGGCGAGGGTCAGCGACGCGACGTTCAACGCGGCGAATCCCGACCTCGTGGGAAAGAGCGTGCGCGTAGTGGGAACGTTCAACGGAACGCCCTTCGTGTTCACGTCCCGGGTCCGCGCCAAGCTCGAGCTGGATTTCGATCCACCACTGGTCATCGATGAGACGACGAAAAACGCCACTGTCAGTCTCGACGTCAGGAAGTTCTTTCTGAAGCCGTCCGGCGCGGTCATCGATCCGTCCACCGCAACGCCGGGCAGCAGCAATCTGTTGCAGATCGAGAACAATATTCGCCGCTCCTTCCATGCCTTCGAGGACGATGAGGAGCGCGGCGAAGACAATCACAGGGGTCATAACGGCAACGACGACGGCGAGAACCACTAAACCGGCGTCGGGGGTAGCAGGTACCTCGTCGGCCTGCTATCCCAGCCACCCCGCTGCGAGCAAATTCAATTGATGCAGCTATTCGCTCCCGCCTCGTTTGCGCCGCCCCAAAGCCTCCGCCTCAGGCGCGACCGGGCCGAGCGAATACTGAATGGAGTACGGGCCGCAGTGGTGTTCCTGCTCACGGCGGCGGCGCTCATGTATGCGCCGCACCTCTCGCCGGCTCTCAACATTGCGAACATCCTGATCCTCGGTCCCACGCTGGCGTGGACCGTTGCGCAATACCTGATATGGTACCGGCGTCCCGAGCTCCCCGCTTGGTTGTCGGCTGTGAATCCGGTCGTGGATGTCACCGCCGTCACGGCGATCATCGGCGGGTACGCCGTTGCCCAATCGGGAGTGCTGGCTCTCAGGTCTCCGATCTTTCTGATGTACTTCGTGGTGCTGGCCGGACGTCCGGTCGCATCCTCGGTGCGTAAAGCCGCATTCATCTCGGTGCTGGCGGTCGTCGAGTACGCGGTCCTTCTCGTCTGGCTCTGGTCGACCAACCGGATTCCGCTCGTCGTCGATCCGATCGATGCCGTCCAACTGGCGCGCATCACTCCGCTCGACGAAGCCGCGAAGGTCGTTCTGCTCGCGGTGTTCGGAATCGTTTCGACGTACGCCACGTCCTGGGTCGAGCACCTCGTGCGCGAAGCTAGCAAGGAGTCCGCGGAGCGACAGCGAGTCGTGACCCGGCTCGTGCAGTCCGAGCTCGACACACTGAAGCTGCAGCTGAACCCGCATTTCCTGTTCAACGCCCTCAACAGCGCCATGGCTCTCATAGCCAGCGATCCGCCGGCGGCCGAGCGAATGGTCTCCGAGCTCAGCGACTTTCTGCGCCTGGTGCTGACGACGTCGAGCGAGCAAGAGGTTCCACTCGAGCGCGAGCTGGGTCTCCTCGATCGGTACGTCGCCATCCAGAGGGTGAGATTTCAGGATCGGCTCACCGTGACCTGCAACATCGAGGACGGCGTGCGCGACGCCCTCGTGCCGAGCCTGCTGCTTCAGCCGCTGGTGGAGAACGCCATCCGGCACGGCATCAGTCCCCGCGCCGGTGCCGGCTACGTTCAAGTCAGTGCTCGGCGCCTCGGTGACAAGCTGTCGATCACCATTCTCGATGACGGTGTGGGCGTGCGCGCTCGGAGATCTCGCGAACGCTCGAGGGGCACGGGCCTCGGATTGACCAACACGACGACCCGGCTTCTCCACCTGTACGGGGAGGGACACGAATTCGAGAGCGGGCCCCGTGACGAAGGCGGATACGCGGTGAGAATCACCATCCCGTTCAAGCTCGGACGGACGGCTCCGGTCCGCAACGGAGCTCAGATCAATGAGGATCTGGCAGCAGGGGTGAAATCATGATCGAGCAGCAGCTCAGAGTTCTTGTGGTCGACGACGAGGCGCTCGCGCGCCAGCGTTTGTGCACGCTGCTGGCGAGAGTTCCCAACGTCGAGGTCGTGGGCGAATGTCAGAACGGGCTCGAAGCCGTCGCCGCGATACGCACGCACGAGGTCGACCTCGTCTTTCTCGATGTCCAAATGCCCGAGCTCGACGGATTCGATGTGATCACCGAGGTCGGCACCGACAGAATGCCGCCCGTGATTTTCGTGACGGCGTTCGACGACTATGCCGTCTCGGCGTTCGAGTTCGGCGCGTTCGACTACCTGCTGAAGCCCGTCGATCACGTGCGCTTTCATCAGACGCTCGATCGCGCCAGGAAAAGACTCAAGGACTCGCCGGGCCCGACCGTGTCGGCGCAGCTGAGCGCGCTCCTCAAGTACGTGGGACAGCTCGACGCTCCGAAGAACAGGATTGGCGTCAAGGTCAACGGAAAGATCCTCTTCCTCGATCCTGACGAGATCTACTGGATTCAGGCGCGCGACGATCTGGCGCGCATTCACCTCGCCGAAGTGGCGTACGACGTCCGCGAGCCGCTGAGCAGACTCGAGGCGCGGCTTCCGCACAACCGCTTTCTGCGGGTCCATCGATCGACGATCGTGAACACCGCCCAGGTGCGCGAGGCGCAGCCATTCGATCAGGGCGATCAGCTCCTGATTCTGCGCAACGGGAAACGCATTACGACCGGGCGGAGCTACAGGAAGGCCGTCCAGGAATTTCTCAAGCGCGCGACCTGAGCGGTCTTGCGGCTACTGCCTTCCCGCCCTGAGAGCGCGGATCGCCACGCCCAGCTGCTCGATCTCGCGCCCGTATTCGGCCCAATTTCCGGCGCGCTGAGCGGTAATGGCGCGATCGTAGTGCGACTGCGCCTGACGCAGGAGCTCGCTGTCTGCCGCAGAGGGCGCAGCACCCGGAGCCGGAGTGGGTCGGCTGCCGGCTATGGACGGGTCGATTCCGGCCGCGGCGGAAGAATCGCGGGCGGCGGTTCTCTCGAGTCTCGCCGCCCCGCCACCGAAGAGCGCGTTAAGGCCTTCCTCGAGCGACTCGCGCATTACTACCTGGTTCTCGTGCGCGACGACTACGCGCTTGAGCTCCGGGATGCTCCCGCCTTCCGCCCGCAGATAGATGGGCTGCACGTAGATCAATGACTCCTCGATCGGAATCACGAGGAGCTCGCCGCGGATCACGCGCGACCCGGCCTGGTCCCAGAGTGTGATCTGGCGCGAGATCTCGGTGTCCTGGTTGATGCGGTTCGAGATCTGCTTCGGTCCGTAGATGAGACTCTGCTTCGGAAAGCGATACACAGACAGCTTGCCGTAATTGTCGCCATCCATGCGCGCGACCATCCAGGCCGCGAGGTTGTCCTTCCCACGCGGCGTGAACGGCGTCATGTAGATGAACTCGGGCTCCGTCTCGCCGGGAAGCTTCATGATGATGTGGCGCATGAAGGGATTCTCGTTCGTTCCCTGCCTGATCCCGCCCGGGATCTGCCTCTGATCCTCGCGGTGGTAGAATGTCTCGGGTTGCACCATGTGGTAGGTCGTGTGCAGCGCGGTCTGGATCCGGAAGAGATCGCCGGGATAGCGCACGTGACGGCGGATATCGGCCGGCATCGCGGTCAGCGGCTTGAAGATCCCGTCGAAGATCCGTGCGTACGTCTTGACGACGGCATCGTTGGGGTCGGCGATGTAAGCGTCCACGGTGCCATCGTAGGCGTCGATCACGACCTTGATGCTGTTGCGCATGTAATTCGTCCCGCGGACCGTACGCTGAGAGTACGGATATGCATCGCTCTCGGTGTACGCGTCCAGAATCCACTTGAGCTGGCCGGCATCGGTGATGATCAGGTATGGATCGGCATCGAAATCCACAAACGGCAGGGCCGTAGTAGCGCGGTCCATGACGGTGCGTCGATAGAGGATCTTCGCGTTCCCCTTGATGTCATCGGAGAGGATGATCTTGAGCGATCCAAGCTGAAACGCATAGAGGACGCGACGGATGAACGATCCGATTGGAACGCCTCCCCGGCCTGTATAGGTGGTGTAGATGTTCGCGTCGCCGGCGGGATAATCGAACTCCTTCTGTCCAGTGCCGACGAAGACGTACTCCTTCGTCAGCTCGCCATAGTAGATCTGCGGCCGCGTCAGCTTGAGGGAAACCGTCGACGCCGGCGGCAGATCCTTGATGAAGAGGACGGGCAGTCCTTCGCTCGTCACCTGATTTACCGGGGCCATCGTTAGCCCCATGCCGTGCGTG
This sequence comes from Gemmatimonadota bacterium, assembly GCA_031372985.1. Lineage (GTDB taxonomy): Bacteria > Gemmatimonadota > Gemmatimonadetes > Gemmatimonadales > Gemmatimonadaceae > UBA4720. Next base: position 882 of record JANMMF010000158.1, on the reverse strand, counting down.
AACGTCAGTCGCTCGTTGATGAATGTGCGCGTCGGAAGCGACTCCGAATTCAGCTCGCGTGCGCCAAGGTGCACCTGCCGGTATCTGCCGTCGATCATGTACCTGTCGTCATCGACCGATACGAAGTCGTAGTAGGTGCGAATCTCCTGGAGCTGACTGAAAGTCTGCTGGAGCAGCGCCCGCTCCCACAGCCGGACGTTGTCGACGGTAGCGGAATTTGCCCTGATGTCGCCCATTGTTAGCTGCACTTCGCCGGACAGATCGCGCGACGTCACCGAGTCCAGCCCCCACGCCTTGCGCGTCGCAGCGATGTGGTCGCGAAGGTACGGCGCCTCGCGGGTGAGCTCGTTGGGCGATACGACCAGCTTCTGGTACGCGGCGGGGACGACGCCCCGGGCCAGCACGCTCACGACGACATAGAAAATCGTGGCCGATATAGCGGACGCGACCAGCTTTTCGCGCGCGATCCCGGTAATGATCCAGGCGGCGGCAATCAGCGCGGCGATCGCGGTCACGTAGAGTCCCGGCAACGCGACGTGCACGTCGGTGTAGCTCGCGCCAACGAGGGGGCCCGTCGTCGAGTACACCAGGCTCGAGGTGCCGACGATCCAATGACGCACGGCCAGCAGCACACAGAAAAGCACCAACAGCGCGCCGAGGTGCCGCGCGGCGCGTGGCTTGGCGGACGCACGGCGGGGCGGAAGCGTGATGTCGTTCCGCATCCAGTACATCGCCCCGACTGCGATGAGAGACAAGAACGTCAGCGTGATCAAAGTGCCGAGCACGCCCGAGATCAGTGGCAGCCGGAACAGGTAGAACGAGACGTCGCGGCCGAATAGTGGATCGGTGGTGCCGACGGGCACGCCATTCAATCCCTTGAGC
>JANMMF010000142.1:0-3635 GCA_031372985.1 Gemmatimonadota bacterium | reverse complement strand
CACGCAATACCCGATAACGAGCAGTATAGGAGCCAGAGTCACGCCCCCCCGCGCCAGGTCGGCGAACCCGGCGAGCAACACAACTGTTGCGACGGTCCAATAGATCCACGGGCGTCGTGACCCGGAATCCCGGCCCGCTCTCGGGCCACTGGCAAGATCGGTTTTGGCCATAAGCGTGGTAGTGTAGGGTACGAAGAAATGCGTGTCAACCCGAACGTGCCCAACGAGTCTACTCCTGGTCGTGCTACACCTTCGCCTTTGGGGTCCCCGAGTAGTGCATCTCGACCCAATCGCGGTAGCTGCCGTCCATCACTGCCCGCCACCAGGACTCGTTCGCAATGAACCATTTGACCGTTTTCAAAAGGCCCGTCTCGAACGATTCGGCAGGTCCGTAACCGGTCTCGAGCGTCGCCTTCATCGCATCGATGGCGTACCGACGGTCGTGTCCCGGACGATCCTTGACGAACGTTATCAACTCGGCCGTATCGCCGCCGAGCGCGGCTGGGCACTTGGGAAACCGATCCCGGAGCTTCTCATCTTCGGCGAAAAGCTTGTTCACGTGCCGGCAAATCCCCTTTACGACATCGAGGTTTGGACGCTCCGAATTTCCGCCGAGGTTGTAGGTCTCTCCCAGTCGTCCCTTCTCGAGAACCCGCTCGATGCCGCGGCAGTGATCCCGGACGTAGAGCCAGTCGCGGATCTGCAGGCCATCCCCATAGACGGGCAACTGCTTGCCGTCGAGCGCGTTGACGATCGTGAGCGGGATGAGCTTTTCGGGAAAGTGGTACGGACCGTAGTTATTCGAGCAGTTGGTGGTAGTTACGGGCAACGCGTAGGTGTGGTGATACGCCCGGACCAGATGGTCCGCCGCCGCCTTGCTCGCCGCGTACGGCGAGTTGGGAGCGTACGCGTTTTCCTCCGTGAACGGGGGCGCGTTCGGCGCCAGACTTCCGTAAACCTCGTCGGTCGAGATGTGGTGGAAACGCCGCGCACCGCCCGACCAGTCTTCCGACCAGGCGGCCCGGGCAGCCTTGAGTAGCTCGTGCGTCCCCACCACGTTCGTGGCAATGAACGGATCGGGGCCATGGATCGACCGATCGACGTGCGACTCGGCAGCAAAATGCACGATGGTATCGATTCCATCGCGTTTTATGATCTCTTGCAGTACCTCGCCATCGCGAATGTCGCCCTTGATGAACGTGAACCGCTCGTTGTTCGTCAGCGACTCCAGGTTCGACAAGTTCCCGGCGTATGTAAGCGCATCCAGCGCGACGACGATGTCAGCCGGATGTTGATCGATCCAGTAGTGGACGAAGTTGGAGCCGATAAAGCCCGCTGCCCCGGTAACAAGCATTCTACGCATCGCTTACGCTTCCTTCGTTCATTTTGCCCCTGTCCGTGTTAGGTCAAACGATACCCGGCGGTTGTTCATCCGCCAATGCCCCGCTTCTTCCCCCTGCACAAGTCCCTGATTACGCGTGGCATGTCTTGCACGGCAGCGACACGATCTGCTCCCGCAAGCGCAAGCGCAGCCTGCGGCATTCCATATATGATCGAGCTGTCGCGGTCCTGTACGACGCCGATTCCGCCGGCGGCGCGAATTTTTACCAGGCCCTTTGCTCCGTCGCGGCCCATCCCGGTGAGAATGACGCCGATTGCGGACGCGCCAAAGGATTCAGCCACCGAGGCAAAAAGCGGATCGGCCGCCGGTCTGACGCCCCAGACTGTGGGTGAGTTATCAAGGCGGATGGTGGCGTTGCCGGCTTCGCCCGCGACGAGCATGTGATAGCCGCCCGGGGCGATGTACACATGATCCTCCCGCAGCGACTCTCCGTCCTCAGCCTCCGAAACTCGCAACGGACTCATGGCGTCGAGGCGATGCGAGAGCGTCCGCGTGAACTCCCGCGGCATGTGCTGAACAATGACTACGGCGGCGCCCAGATTCTCTGGCAAGTGGGGGATGATCTCACCCAGCGCCCTAGGGCCGCCGGTCGAGGCGGCGATCGCCACGACGCGCGTGGCAGCCGCGACGGATCTCTTCGCGGGCTGGTTCGGGGCGACGCGTGCGGCAGGACGCGCGGGAGTGCGAACTCCCGTCATGTTCACGGCTCGCGCCGCATTGAGCGCCGCGATCAGCTGCTCGCGCACATTCAACAGATCGATGCTGATCGGACCCGACGGCTTTCGCACGAACTCGATGGCGCCACGATCCAGCGCGCGCAGGGTCATCTTGTTGCCGCGTTCCGACCCCGCGGCGCTCAACATCACCACCGGGCGAGGCATCTCCTTCATTATCTGCTCGAGCGCCTCGAGTCCGTCCAGCCGCGGCATCTCGATGTCCATGGTGACAATGTCGGGGGATAGAGATCGAATCTGCTCCAGCGCCTCCATTCCATCGGCAGCCGTGCCGACCACGCGGTACTCCCCGCTGGACTCAACCATCTCCGCGATGAGCTGGCGCATGAATGCGCTGTCGTCGACGACTAGCACGGTCGAGAGTTGCTCGCTCATTTAATCGCAGCAGCGAGGCTAGATTTTCCTGAAAATGCGCTCTCGCGCATTCACGGGAGAAAACAGGCTGCGGGCGGCGCCAAGGAGCGTTTCGACTTTTCCGAGAACGAGAAAACCGCCGGGTGCGAGCGCCCGGTGAAATTCCGCGAACAGGGCGTCCTGCGCTTCGCGCTCGAAGTAGATGACCACGTTGCGACAGAGGATGAGATGGATGTCCTCCATTGGCGGCCTCGACCCAAGCAGGTCGCGCACCTGAAAAGTCACCAGCCGTCTGACCTCTGGTAGCATCGTGAACATTCCCGCCACGGCCGGGAAGTATTGCTGGCGCAACCCGGCCGGAGTATCGCCAAGAGCCGATTCGCCGTAGAACGCGCGCTCCGCTTCTCCGAGGCATTCAGCATCGATGTCGGTTCCAACGATCGAAACAGAATCAAGTCGCAATAGCTGTCCCATCTCGGCAGCGTGCTTGTGCATGAGGATCGCCGTGGAGTAGGGCTCCTCCCCCGACGAGCATCCGGCGCTCCAGACCCGGAGCTCGGGCTCTCCGCGCGCCAACAGCGCGGGAATCACCTTCTGCTCGATCGCCGAGTAAGTATCCCAGTTGCGGAAGAACTTCGTGACGTTGATGGTCAACGACCTGACGAGACGGTCGTACTCGCCAGGATCGGTGTCGAGCATGCCGGCGTACTCCGCGTGGCTCGAGGTACCCTTCGCGCGCATGCGAACCGCAAAGCGCCTGCGGAGACACTTGTCCTTGTAGCTGGAACACTGAAATCCGCGGTCACGCGTGATCTTGTCCATGAGCGCCCGAAATCCGGCCTCGTCGCCTTGCATCACAACCCGCGCTCCCTAGGAGCGATTCGTCGGTTGAGGCACCTTCCGGTCAGCGCGGGAAAGCCCTTCGAGCGCAGCCGCCAGATTGCGGCGCAGCTGCGAAAGCTCCGGCGCCAGCGCCAGTCCTTTTTCCGCCGTATCGCGCGCGTGCGCATAGTCCTCGCGCTTGAGGTATGCGGCGGCGAGGTTGTTCAATAGGACCGGCGATTCAGGATGCGTCTCGGTTGCCGCCGCGAGAAGCAGCATCTCGCGGTCGGGGTCGTCGGTCATCGCCGCGACCTGGGCCGCGT
>JANMMF010000122.1:0-5877 GCA_031372985.1 Gemmatimonadota bacterium | reverse complement strand
ACAAGGGCCAGGCGCTTCATTTACGATCTCCTTAAGAGGCAACGTGGAATAAATCGCCGGTCCGTGCACGCGGTCGCAGTGCCCGTTTTTGGCGCGGCGGAAAATTTATCTCATCCGGAAGCAGTGTCAAGAGCGGAGCTGTCTAGTTACCCTCGCGCACGCGGGGTAGATTACCTCGCAAATCGTGTTTTCTTGTGGAGAAAATAGTTGTCTGTTAACGCGGAAACATTTGGTGCTCTGAAGCGTTCTGCCTTCGGCTCTCCGGAGCACAGGCTTCGCTCGGTGAAGGATGAGCTTCGAGCGAATCTCCTCACCCGGCTAGCGACGCGGCGGCCCATCTTCAACGGCGTCGTCGGCTACGAAGAGACGGTCATGCCGCAGATCGTCAACGCCCTTCTCAGCCGCCACAACTTCATTCTTCTTGGTTTGAGGGGACAGGCGAAGTCCAGAATTCTTCGCGCGCTGACGACTCTCCTCGATCCGGCAATGCCCATCATCGCCGGCAGTGAAGTGAACGACAATCCGTTCGCTCCGATCTCGAAGTACGGAAAGAATCTTCTCAAGGAAGCGGGCGACGACACGCCGATTGCCTGGCTCGATCCCGACATGCGGTACGTCGAGAAGCTCGCGACCCCTGATGTCACCGTGGCCGACATCATCGGTGATCTCGATCCGATCAAAGCCGCGCGCGGCGGGCACATCCTCGGCGACGAGCTGACGATGCACTACGGGATGCTTCCGCGCGCCAATCGCGGAATCTTCGCCTTGAACGAGCTGCCCGATCTCGCCGGCAAGGTGCAGGTGAGCCTGTTCAACATCATGCAGGAAGGCGACGTCCAGATCAAAGGATATCCGGTGCGACTTCCGCTCGATGTAATGATCTGCTTCACGGCCAACCCGGAAGACTACACGGCGCGCGGCAAGATCATCACGCCGCTCAAGGACCGCATCGGGAGCGAAGTGATCACGCATTATCCCGAGACGGTCGAGCTGGGAATGGCGATCACGAACCAGGAAGCGTGGACCGCGCGCGGTGCCGGCAAGGTCCGCGTCCCCGACTTCATCGCCGAGGTGATCGAGCGCGTGGCATTCGAGGCGCGAACGGACAAGCGGATCGACAAGAGATCGGGCGTGTCGCAGCGCATGCCGATCAGCGTGCTCGAGAACGTCGTCTCGAACGCGGAGCGCCGCGCGATTCAGACCGGGGAGCGAGACATCGTGCCGCGAATCGCCGACATCTACGCCGCTCTTCCCGCGATCACCGGCAAGATCGAGCTCGAGTACGAGGGTGAGCTGGTCGGTGGCAACGCCATCGCGAAGGAGCTGATTCGCCGCGCCGCGGACGGTACCTATCAGGACCGTGCCGGTGGCATCAACACCGACGAGATCATCATGTGGTTCGACGTCGGTGGAGCGTTGCAGGTGACGGACGATGTGCCGGTCGATGCGGTCGTCGAAGGATTCGGCAGCGTCCCGGGGTTGATGCAGGTCGTCAACACAGCGGGCCTGGCGCGAATGGACGATTTGCCGGTGGTGGCCGCCGCCTGCGAGCTCGTGCTGGAATCACTGGTCGCGCGCAAGAAGATCGCGCGTTCCGATGCGGGCCAGTACGGTCGGGCCGTCGACGAGAAGCGCCGTCGCCCTTATCAGGACTGAGTAGCAGTGAGCGCCGCCGCCCCTATCAGGACTGAGTAGTGGCGATTCTCACTGTCTCGCGGCTTTTTGGGTCGGGAGGCTCTGAGGTCGCCGCCGTCGCCGCAAAATCGCTGGGCTGGTCACTGCTCGACAACGCGGTCGTTGACGCCGTCGCGGCGCGCATGGGCCTGAGCGTAGCCGAGGTGCGCGACCGGGAAGAGAGAGTTCCGTCGCTGGTGGAGAGACTGACATCCGCAATGGCGATGGGATCGCAGGAGTGGGTTTCGCCAATGTTGGCGGCCAAGCGTCCCACCGACGAGCAGCTTATCGAAGTGACGCGTCACATCATTGAGGAAGCGATCGTGCGCGGCCCGCTCGTCGTGGTTGGACGCGGAGCACAGGAGATGCTGGCCGAGCGCGAAGACGCGCTGCACGTATTCTGCTATGCGCCGCGCAAAGCGCTGATCGCGCGGACCATGCAGAGAGAGAGCGTGAGCGTCGAAGAAGCGACTCGGTTGGTCGAGCACACGAACAAGGAGCGCGACCAGTGGGTTCGGCTTCACTTTGAGCGCGACTGGCGCGCGCACGAGAACTACGACCTCAGCGTGAATACGGAGCGCTTCGGAATTCAGGGAGCCGCAGATCTCATTGTGACTGCGGCGAGAATGCGGTTCGGAGTCACTTAGCAGCCTACAAGAAACCATATGCCTCTCGCTTCCGAATCGGACCGGGGAACGGCCGCCAGTCGCGTCACTCGCTGCGCTTGGGCGGGAACACCGCTCAGTATCACCTATCACGATGCCGAATGGGGTGTTCCGGTTCACGACGACCAGGTTCTTTTCGAGTTCCTGACACTGGAAGGTGCGCAGGCCGGGCTGAGCTGGGAGACGATTCTCAAGAAGCGGGAATCGTATCGAGACGCGTTCACCGGCTTCGATCCAGCCCGAGTAGCTCGATTCACGCAGGCGCGAGTCGAACGCCTTCTTCAGAATCCCGGAATCGTTCGCAACCGGCTGAAGGTTGTGAGCACGGTGCAGAACGCGAAGGCTTTCCTCCGTGTTCAACGCGAGTTTGGCAGCTTCGACTCGTACATTTGGGCGTTCGTTGGCGGCGAGCCACGCGCCAACCGGCGGCGCGCACTCAGTGAAGTGCCCCCGCGCACTCCGGAATCGGACGCCATGAGCCGCGATCTGCTCGATCGTGGATTCAAGTTTGTCGGACCGACGATCTGCTACGCGTTCATGCAGGCGGTTGGTCTGGTGAACGACCATCCGGTTGACTGTTTTCGGTACTCCAGGTTAGGCGCGTAACGAAAGATCGGGACGAAACTGCAACTGAACAGGCGTGAAACTTTACCTGGGGTTCGTCGCCCAGATGGTAGCCTCGGTAACGAACCCTCGATCCTCGATCTCGAGCATGCTCACGATCAGCTGAGCGATGTCGGACGCGCGGAGCTTGCTCGGGTTGCCCTGTTTGGCCGGCGTCGACTCACCTTCACCGAAGCTGGTGAGCACCTCGCTTGGATTCACCTGCATCACCCGGATGTTGTGCGGTCTCAGCTCGGCGCGCCAGCATTCGGTCAGCGCGTGAAGCGCGAACTTGCTCGCGCAGTAGGCGGAGCCGTTGGCGAAGCCGCGCTGACCGGCAGTCGATGAGATATTGACGATGGTGCCGTAGCTCCGTCCGACGAAATGTCTGGCCGACTCGCGTGCGACGAGCATCGCCCCCAACACATTGGTCTGCCACACCCGGAAGAACCCCTCGGCCGTCAGATCCACGAGTGGCGCAAAGGCGCCGAATCCGGCGTTGTTGATGAGCACGTTGTAGTCGGAGTATTCCTTGACCACGGTTCCGATCAGCTGCCGCACGTCGTCTTCCCTGCTCACATCGGCGACGATCGGGAGCGCATCGATCTCCTTCGCCGCCGATTCGAGCATGCCCTGATGGCGCGCGCAAATGGCTACGCGCGCCGCGCGCGCGCGCAGGAGTCGCGCTGTTTCCAATCCGATTCCGCAGCTCCCGCCCGTGACGAGCACCGCGGCGTTCTTCAGGTCCATTGCTTCTCCCTCGAGTCGTTCCGTTTCACGTCAACTGCTTCGCTTTGGAGCCGATCGCCTCCCGCACCACCGCGGCGAAGTCCCTGACGTCGGATTCCTCGGTGTCGAACGAAGTGATCAGACGTGCCTCCGATGTCGTCTCGTTCCACACGTGAAAAGGCCATTGCTCCTGCACCTTTGGAATTATCACCGGCGGCAGCGTCACGAACACCTCATTGGCCTCGACCGCCTGCGTCAGCGCGACGCCATTTATCCCAGCGAGCTCACCCGCAAGCAGCAGCGCCATTTTGTTCGAGTGCGCGGCGCCTCGCTTCCAGAGCCCGTTCGAAAGGAGCGCGCTGAATTGGGCGGCGATGAATCTCATCTTCGACGAAAGCTGCATTCCCTGCATGCGTCGGAACTCGAAATCGTCAGCGAGGAAGCGCTTGAAGAACACTACCGCCTCGCCGGCGATCAGACCGTTCTTGGTTCCCCCGAATGAGAGAGCATCGACTCCCACGTCGCCCGCAATCGCCCGCAACGGAACGTTCAGGTGGGCGGCGGCGTTGAAGATCCGGGCGCCATCGATGTGGAGCAGCAGCGAGTTCGCGTGCGCGAAGTCCGCGATCACCCGGATCTCCTGCGGCGTGTACACCGTGCCGTACTCGGTAGCCTGGGTGATCGTGACTGCGCGCGGCTGCACGTGATGCTCTTCGCCGATGTGGTGGAGGTGCTCGCGAATGCCCTGGACTGTGATCTTGCCGTTGGGCGACGGTACAGTCAGCAGCTTGCAGCCGATGTGCTTCTCCGCCGCGCCGCATTCGGAGGTGTAGACGTGCGCAGTCTCCGCGCAGATTACGGCATGGTGCGATCGCACCATGCTCTGTAGGCAGAGCACGTTCGCCGCGGTGCCGCTGAACACCAGAAAGACTTCCGGATCACCGCCGACTTCGTCGGCAATCCGGGCGACGGCGTCGAGCGTATAGGGATCGCCGCCATAGGACGGAACGTGACCAACGTTCGCGGCCGCCATGGCTTCGAGAACCTCAGGGTGCACGCCGGCCCAGTTGTCGCTGGCTAAGGCGCGTCCTGACTGCTGCTGGTGCCGCATGCGCCTAGGATAACGTCTTGCGCGCTACAGCGGCAAGGCGGGCGCTATCCGGGACTTCTAATGAAAGTCGCGACTGGCGTGGACGAGCTGCTTCACCTTCAGATCGCTGAATGTCCGGCCGATGACGTTCCTCACTCCACCATCGCGCTCGAACCTCCCCTGCACCACCACGAAGGTCGAGAACTTCACGACCTCAGAATACTTCTCGACTATTTTCTTGGAGACGATCACGTTGATGAAGCCGAACTCATCCTCCATCAATAAAAAGACGGTGCCCTTCGCGCTCTGCGGCTGCTGGCGAATGGTGACCAGCCCCGCCGTGACGATCCACTCTCCGCCTTCGAGTTCCTCAAGTTGTCGCGAGTCGAGAACTCCAGCGTGGCGCAGCTTATCCCGCAAATGCTCCATTGGGTGGCCGCTGACGCTGATCCCGACCGAGAAGTAGTCGAGGAAGATCAGCTCGTCGCGCGTGAGGGAACGCGGACTGTAGGAAGTCTGTCGCGCCGGAGCGAGCGGAAGACTGTCCCCGACCGCGCGCATCGCGACCCACGCCGCGCGCCGCCGATCCGGCTCCCAGCATCCGAACGCTCCCGCGCGCGCCAGGCGCAGCGCATCGGCGCGCTGCAGCTTTGCTCGCTGCACCACATCGTCGATCGATGCGAATCGATCCCACCCCCTCGCGGTTTTCAGGGCTTCGAGGGATTTCTCACCCAGGCCGCGGATGTGCCGCCAGCCGATGCGAAGCGCCGGCTTCTCCGGATCACCGGTCGGCGCCGTGGTGCATTCCCAGTCGCCATCACCCATGCACGGCGGCAGAACTTTCAGCCCGTGTCGTCGCGCGTCGTGGATCAGAGTTGACGGTGGATAGAATCCCATCGGCCACGAGTTGAGCAGGCCGGCGTAGAATTCCGCTATGTAATGCGCCTTGAGGTATCCCGTCGCATACGCGATCAAGGCGAAGCTCCACGCGTGCGACTCCGGGAATCCATAGTTGGCGAAGCTTTTCAGATCCTCGGCGATCCTGGCCGCGACGTCTTCCGTAACTCCGCGCTCGACCATGCGAGAACGCAACTGCTCGAGCACGCGGTGCAGCTT
>JANMMF010000049.1:0-4848 GCA_031372985.1 Gemmatimonadota bacterium | reverse complement strand
TCCACGCCGGAGCGATAGCGTGCTCGCGCTGAGGCGGCTCGGACTTCTTGCGCTCTTCCTGGGTTTTGTGCAGGTCGTGTTCGGTGCGATCGTGCGAATTACCGGTTCGGGGATGGGCTGCGGTGATCACTGGCCTGACTGTTACGGATCGTTCACACCTGTGCACAGCGGGCCGGGCCTTCTGGTCGAGATCTCGCACCGATACGGCGCGGCGGCATTATCGCTGGCGATCGTCGCGCTCGTCGTGGCGGCCTGGGTCAAGCGCCGAGAGCCGGGTGTCGCAGGACGGGGCGGAGTCTTGCGTGCTTCGCTCCTCGCGATCGTGCTAGTCGTCGTGGCAGCACTATTCGGCGCGGTGACAGTGAAGATGGGGCTTCATCCGTGGGTGGTAGTGACACACCTTGCTCTCGCGATGTCGCTTCTCGCGGTGCTCGTGGTCGTAGTCGTCAGGGCCGGTGGGTTCGGCGCTCTCGCCACAGCACAACCATCCGAGCGAACGCTCCGCGGCGCGAGAGCAGCGGCCGGACTCACCTTTATCGCGCTAGTGCTCGGCGCGCTCACGGCCAACACGCCGGGCGCGCCGCTTTCCTGTCAGGGGTTCCCGTTGTGCAGAACGATCGGTGAGGGCGGCGCTCCCCTCGTGATTCAGGTCGCGCACAGGGTTATCGCCTTTCTGCTCCTTGCCCACCTGATCGGCATCGCCATCGGTGTGAGGAAACGCGCTGAGCCACGGCCGATTCGCGTCGCGGCCTGGACGGCGCTGGGCATCGTCACGCTGCAGATCGCCGTCGCAGCCGGGATGGTCGAGATGCATCTTCCCGCCTCGCTCCGTTCAATTCACCAGGCGATCGGAACGGCGCTCTGGATCGCGGTTGTCGCCCTCGCGGCGCTCGCGACGGGGCTGCGGTACGTGACCGACATCGAGAGAATCGTGTACGAGTCGCCATCGCGCGGGGAATTCGCGACACCGGAAGGGGTGAGCACCTAGATGGAAGTCATCGTGCAACAGCAGGCGCAGCCTTCTCTGCTGCGCGACATGGTGATGCTCACCAAGCCGCGCATAATCTCGCTGCTCCTCGTTACGACGATCGCGCCGATGTTCGTGGCCGGAAATCCCGGGTGGCTGCTCTGCCTGGTCGTGCTCGTCGGCGGCTACCTCATGGCTGGCGGGGCAAACGCGGTCAACATGTATCTCGACAGCGACATCGATACGCGGATGGCACGCACGCGGCTCCGCCCCATTCCGAGCGGACGCATGGCGCCGAGATCGGTGCTCGCGTTCGGAATCGCGCTGGCGACCGCGGCCACCTTTCTGCTCGCGCGCTTCACCAACGTTCTCACCGCGGGTCTCGCGCTCGCCGGCTTCTATTTCTACGTCTTCGTTTACACCAGGTGGCTCAAGCGAACGACGCCCCAGAACATTGTGATCGGCGGAGCGGCAGGAGCCTTCCCTCCTCTGGTAGGCTGGGCGGCGATGACGGGGACGATCGACCTTACCGCGGTCTACCTGTTCCTGATCGTGTTCTATTGGACGCCCCCGCACTTCTGGGCGCTGGCGCTCCTCAAGCAGCGCGACTACGGACAGGCCGGAGTTCCGATGGCACCGCTCGTCTGGGGTGAGCGCGAGACGATGCGGCAGATGATGTGGTACAACGTGATTCTCATCGCTCTGACGCTGCTTCCCGCTGCGTTTGGGGCGTTCGGCATCATCTATTTCCTCTCGGCTCTCGTGCTCGGCGCGATCCTGCTGGTCGGAGTAATTCGCGTGAACACGAGCGCGGAGTGGACGAAGCCAGCGTGGTGGGTCTACAAGTTCTCGCTGCTCTACCTCGCACTCCTCTTCGTCGCGATGGTGATCGATCGCAAGGTGCTCGGCTGATGACGGCGCCCTTCGCGGTGTCCGCACAACGCCCAACGCCGCGCGCGCAGGAGGCAGTGTCTTCGCCTCGCCCGCTCAGACGGTTGTTGCTGCGAATCCGGCCGTACATGGGTCGACTTCTCGCGGCGTTCGCGTGCCTGCTGGCGAGCGCAAGCATTGCCCTCGCCTTCCCCCAATTCGTTCGTCAGCTGCTCGATGCGGCCTTCATTTCGGCGGACGCCGATCTGCTCAACAGGATCGCGCTTGGATTGCTGGGTCTCTTCGCAGTTCAGGCGGTGCTCAACTTCGCGCAGGTCTATCTCCTGACGTCGACGTCAGAGCTGGTGATCGCGCAGCTGAGAAAGGATCTCTTCGCGCATCTCGTCCGGTTGTCGCCAGGATTCTTCACCGAGCGCAGAACCGGCGAGCTGACCAGCCGACTTTCCGCCGACACGACGGTGCTCCAGACGCTCGTCAGCTACAACCTTTCGGAGTTCGCTCGACAGACGCTGTTCCTGATCGGCGGGATCGTGTTGCTGACGCTCACGGATGTCAGCCTGACGGCGACGACGCTCGCGGTCGTCCCACTGGTTGTAGGGGCGGCGGTCGTCTTTGGGCGCGCCTTGCGCCGCGCCAGCACCGGCGTCCAGGACCGCATCGCGGAAGCGACGGGAACCGCGGATGAAGCGTTCTCCCAGATCCGAACCGTCCAGAGCTACACTGCTGAAGAGGAAGAGGTGCGGAGATACGGCTCGCACCTTCATGAGGTAATCGCCGCGGCGCTCCGGCGCGCCCGAATTCGCGGAACGTTTTTCGGAATCCTCACCTTCTCCGGATTCGGCGGGGTCGTGGCCGTGCTCTGGCAGGGTGGGCGCCAGGTGCTCGAGGGAAGCCTCACTGCTGGCGCACTCGTCTCGTTTCTCTTGTACGCACTCTACGTCGCGGGCGCGGTTGGATCGCTGGCATCGCTCTTTGGCGCATATCAGGAGGCCGTCGGGGCGGCACGTCGTGTCTTCGATCTGCTCGAGGCAGAATCGGCAGTACGAGATCCGGTGAAGCCGCTCCGGCTCCCGCGCCCTCTGCGCGGCGAAGTCGTGATGGACAACGTGGGATTCCACTACAACCCCGGGTTGCCCGAAGTTCTGCGCGGCGTTTCGCTGAGGATAACCGCCGGTGAGGTCGTCGCTCTGGTAGGTCCGAGCGGTGCCGGGAAGACGACGATCGCTTCGCTGCTGCCGCGATTCTGGGACGTGACCGGAGGGCGAATCACCTTCGACGGGATCGACATCCGGGATCTGGCGTTGACGGAACTGCGCGCGGCGATCGGGATTGTTCCTCAGGAGCCCACGCTATTCAGTGGCACGATCCGGGAGAACATTGCTTACGCTGGAATCGGGGATGATGGATCGCGCCCATCGGAGGAATCGATCCGGGCCGCGGCGAGGGCAGCGCACGCGGTGGAGTTCATCGAGAGGCTCCCCGACGGATTCGACACCAGAGTCGGAGAGCGCGGCGTAAAGCTGTCCGGCGGCCAGCGTCAGCGGATCGCGATCGCGCGGGTCTTCCTCAAGGATCCGGCGCTGGTGATTCTCGACGAGGCGACATCGAGTCTCGACAGCGAGAGCGAGAGGCTGGTCGAGGACGCGATGGAGGATCTGCTGCGCGCGCGATCCACGCTGATCATCGCGCATCGCCTGAGCACGGTTCTCCGCGCCGACCGGCTAGTAGTCATCGACCGTGGCCTGATCGTGGAAGAGGGCCGGCACCAGGAGCTGCTTGCTTCTGAAGGTGTCTACTCCAGGTTGTATCGCGGCCAGTTCAGGCCAGGGGACGCGCTCGTCGGCTAGCTAGCGGGGCGGGGGCGGGCCGATTGTCCTTGGCGTGCTCGACGAAGTTGGGGTGCTCGATGCCGCGGGGGTGCCCGATATGATCGGAGTGGCTGCGGCTGCCCGCTCGCTGTCGGTCGTAATTGGCAGAGGCGTAGCGGCAGGTCTCACGGTCGGGCGGATTCTCAGCCCGGCGGTCGCCTGCTGGCCCGCCAGGACAGTGACGCTGTCGTCGGTGAATCCTATCGCGGGATGCCAGGCGCGGACGCGATACCTGCCGGCCGGAATTCCGTCGATGGTGAACGTCCCGTTCGCGGCGGTCTGCGCGTAGTAGGGATGATCGAGGACGGCGATCCAGGCACGCGTCCACGGATGCTTGTCCGACACCACCTCGATCTCGGCCGGCTCGCTGAAGCGGTCGACCGGCACTACCTCGCCGTCATCGTTGAATGGTGCGATGCCCGCGATCTTTCCGGTCCCTACGTTGATGAAACGATTCGTGTGGACCAGTCTGTCGTCGTTGCCGACATTGAGCGTCCCGCCTGTCGGTATCGCCTGGACGTAGGGGTTGAGAGTGCAATTGGCGTTGTTCAGCTCGAATCGGCGCTCCAGTGGAAACGCTTTGCCGCTCCTGACGTCGGTAACCCACACGATGGCCCCACCGATACGGGTTCCGGAGAGCGCGACGCTTTTCTCCACGATTGAGTTTCCGCACACGCCCTGATCGACGTTGGGGCGGACGATCGCAGCCACGGGAGCCGATCCATCGAGGTCGACTGTACCAGTGATCGCGCCGCCTCCAACCACCGGGACAACCCGATACGGCTGACCCGCTGGGGCGATGACTGACGGACGCGGTGCAACGCCGTCATCAGGCGTGCGGGCGCCGTTCCGCGTACGCGCCGACGCGGTGTCGTCGCGCGAGCAACCGAGCGCGGCAAGGATAACTACTGAAAAGCCGAAAAACCCGCGGAGCATTTAGTGTCGAGCCGAAGGGGAAAGCGAACAGCGAAATTCGATGACCGGAGGGGCAAGCGATGTGCCGTCGAAAGCTGAGTGGTTCCATTCCTCATGGTTCCGTCGCTTACTTCGCCTCGTACACGCGCTTTCCGCCGATCCAGGTGGAAACTACTCTGGTGCCGAGTATTTCGGTGTCGGGGATGC
>JANMMF010000025.1:0-1732 GCA_031372985.1 Gemmatimonadota bacterium | reverse complement strand
TGGCTGATCTGGAAGCTCACCGGCGGCCGAGTCCACGCGACAGATCCGACCAACGCGTCCCGCACTCTGCTCTTCGACATCAATCGATTGAGATGGAGCAAGGAGCTGTGCGATCTGTTCAAGATTCCAATCGAGATCCTGCCCGAGGTGCGGCCGTCGGCGGGTGACTTCGGCAAGACGGTGACTTCGTTCTTCGGAAAATCGTTGCCGATCACAGGAGTCGCCGGCGATCAACAGGCCGCGCTGTTCGGTCAGGGTTGCTGCGGCGCGGGGCAGGCGAAAAACACGTATGGCACCGGAGCGTTTCTGCTGCTCAACACCGGGAAGACCGTGCCGAAGGCGGGCGAGGGTTTGCTTGCCACCGTCGCGTGCGACGAGAAGGGAGGAGCCGCATACGCACTTGAGGCTTCGATCTTCGTCGCCGGCGCCGCGATCCAGTGGCTTCGTGACGGACTGGGAATTCTGTTCAGCGCCTCCGAGAGTGAGCGCCTCGCGCGCTCTCTCGACTCCAACGATGGCGTCTACTTCGTGCCCGCTCTCGTCGGGCTCGGCGCGCCGAATTGGGAGCCGAGGGCGCGCGGGACTATCGTCGGGCTGACGCGCGGGACGAATCGGGCGCATTTCGCCCGAGCCGCGCTCGAGGCGATGGCATACGGATCGGCGGAGATGCTGTCGGTGATGGCGAAGCGAGGGAAGGTAAAGTTCGAATCACTCCGCGTGGACGGCGGGGCGTCGGCGAACAACTGGCTGCTTCAATTCCAGTCCGACATACTCGGCATCCCGGTCGAGCGGCCCGACATGATCGAGACGACGGCGCTCGGAGCGGCGGGCCTCGCCGGAATCGCTGGTGGAGTGTGGCGCGACTCGGCGGAATTCATCGGTACGCGGCAGTTCACGCGCTTCACGCCGGCGATGCCGAGGGAAGCTGCCGAGGAATTGATCGAAGGGTGGCAGCGTGCGGTGAGGGGTGCGCTGTTCTGGGCTCGCGACAAGGGCGACGCGACGGGCGGTCGAAAGACAGGCAAGAAGAAAAAGAAGGGCGTCGCCTCGGGAAAACGGGCCACGTCAGGCGGCAAGAAATCTGGGAGCGGCTCCAAATCCGCGCGCACCAAATTCTCGCCGTCGCGCCGACGCTCGCGTTGAATCAGATTCTCGGTTTGTGTCTCGCGACGAACCTGGTGTTTGCACAGACAGCCGTCGTGCGCGATGGCTGGTTCGGCATCGACAAAATCAAGCACTTTTTCATCTCGGCGTTCATCGAGAGCGTCTCGTACAGCGTGCTCCAGGCTGCTAACGTCAAACGTCGACCGGCATTGGCCGGCGCGATTGGCGTTACTGCGGCAATCGGCGTCGCGCGGGAGCTTCACGACAGGCGAACGCCAGGAAATCGATTCAGCTACAAGGACCTCACGTGGGACGCGCTCGGTATCGGCGCGGGCGCCGCGATGCTGACGCATACCACCAAGTAGTTCATTCCGGGGAAAAATAGGAAAAAAGATGCGACCGGGAACTGGAAGTGCGTCGTCGACATCTCCAACAACAGTCCGACGGAACGCGTACTGCCAGCGGGATGATAGCTGAATTGTTTCTGTCTGCACCGATCCGTAATTTCCAGTTCACAACAACCCGTCCTCCATGACCAATCGCCGCGATTTCCTCAAGGCCGCCGCAGCTGCGGCCGCCGTCGCCGGACTCGGCTCCCGCGCCCAGGCCGGCACGCTCCGGGCGCCAC
>JANMMF010000017.1:0-2383 GCA_031372985.1 Gemmatimonadota bacterium | reverse complement strand
CATGACGGTCATAATGCGCAGTGCCTCGCTGTTCATGTACGTGGCCCACGAGCCCGGGACGCCCTTCTTCTCGACCATGTCGAGGAAGTCGCCCATCTTCTTGCAGCCGTGACTGTTGCCTGCATTGGCGAACGCCTGCTCCAGCTCGTTTACCAATGGATTGGTCATGCCGTTGGGCATGCCGCGGCTGATGACGTACTCGATCAGATTCATCATCTGGGTCGGAGCGTCGATCACGGTCACCACGAAGCTACGCGAGACCGTGTGGCCTGCGGCGTCGGATGCCGAGCACGTAACCGGATTGGGGCCAATCTGAAGCCTGCTGCCGATCTCTGGGTCGCAGGTGAGCGAAGTCACAGCGACGTTGTCCTGCGCGGTGAACGCGTAGGAGACCATAGCGCCGAGCGAGCTCGTCGCGTTGACGGAAAAGTCCGCCGGAACAAACGTGATGGTCGGATCTTCGACGTCGATCACAGTTACCAACTGCGTCGCGGTGGCGGTGTTGCCCGCCGCGTCCTTCGCAGTCCAGGTGATCGTGGTGACGCCGACTGGATATGGGGCATCGATCGCCTTACCATCGCTGCGCGAGGGCAGGATACTTTCCAGCGCGCAGTTGTCCTCAGCTGAAGGTGAAGCCACGGCGACCACGGCCGAGCCGAGGCCAGGATCGTTTGGAACATCAACGACATTGGCGGGGGCAGTGATTACCGGAGCCACGTCGTCCACCGTCGAGGGCGGAGAGAAGCGAATCGCGTCGTCCGTGAGATTGAAGAAATTCAACCGTCGCGGGCCCCACACGCCCGATATCGGATTCTGGACGCTGTCGAACATGGCCTCTGTTCCATCTAAGTTCTCGATACCCTGCGTGACGCGATGGCTGCTGTTGACGACCTTGAGCTTGTTGGTGTAAATCGTGATGTCGTTCGTGCCCTCGGACAGCACGATCTGTGTCATCAGGCCACCAAGCGTCTTGATGTCGTTGAATCTGTTCGCGGAGGCGTACTCCGGGACATTGTTGAACTGAATGATGAAGCGGCGACGTGGAGCATAGCCGCGGGTCTCGAACCGTATTGGATCGGAGACCATGTTGGGCTGCCAGTCAGTCCAGGCGAACGCGATGATGTTGTTCGGATTCATGGCTGACGGAATGAACCCGGCGGAGCCATAGCCAGCAGTGAGCGACGGCAGCTGACCAAACAGGAGCAAGCCGTTGGAATAGACGTTGACTCTGTCGTACGTCTTCCCATAGAAAGTAAAGTTGAACCCGAGACGCACAGAATCGTCCGTCATGATCCCGTCGTCGTAAACGGGATAGGGAATCACCCTCGGGATTTCCTCCGGAGTGAATGCAACCCTCGACATCGTGTATGCGGGCGCCGTGCCGCCGCCACCGCACGTCGAGCCAGAGAGGCTCATCGCGGGTGAGGCGAACGCGTTGGCTGACATACCCAGTGGGGCATTCATCAACGAGCTCGCGAATTCAGCCGCCAGACCATTCTTGACGGAATCCGGAAGAATGATCTCGATAGAGTTGACTCGGACCCGGATATCACCTTTTGGGGCCGAGCTATCGGTGCAAGAAGACAGGATCGACGCCAGGACAAGGGCCCCGGCGGAACCTGATCTAAGAAGGCTGAAAAAGGCTGAAATCGAGGTGGAACGGCGCATCGTAACTCTCAAGAAGAGGGTTACCAATTAGACGACCATCCCGCCCAAGCTCAACAGGAGTTTAGGCCCTCTGGAAGGGCTTAACCCCCTCTCACAGACCCATTCCGAAAGACAGCTTTGTGACCGAGTTAAGCCCGGCTAGAGCCTCTCCCCGCCCATCAGAACGGCCATGATCGCCTTCTGGATGTGCAGCCGGTTTTCGGCCTCGTCCCAGACCCTGCTTTGGGGTCCGTCGATGACTTCCGCGGCGACTTCCTCGCCCCGGTGCGCGGGCAGGCAATGGAGAAAAATCGCGTCCTCCTTTGCGCGCTTCATGATCGATTCGTCGACGCGAAATCCCTTGAAGGCCTTCTCGCGGATCGCCTGCTCCTCCTCCTGGCCCATCGATGCCCAGACGTCCGTGCTGACAACGTCCGCTTTATGCGCCGCCTCGGCGGGGTCGCGCACGACTCTCACCTTCGCCTTGGAGGCCGCACGCTGGAGAATCATCGGATTCGGGTCGTAGCCCTCGGGGCACGCCAACGTCAGCTCGAACCCGAGCGCGTACGCGGCGTTTAGCCACGAATTCGCCATGTTGTTGCCGTCACCGATCCAGGCGAAGCGCTTTCCCCTGTAGTCGCCAAGGTGCTGCTTGACGGTGAGGACATCCGCGAGGACCTGGCACGGGTGCACGAGGTCGGTGAGCCCGTTGATGATCGGCACGTCGGCGTAGCGC
>JANMMF010000002.1:0-3013 GCA_031372985.1 Gemmatimonadota bacterium | reverse complement strand
GGCGGAGCGAAGCAGCGGGACAAGCTCGTCCGGACGCCGTCCCCGGGTGTTGAGGCCCACCACCATGTAGGTCTCGCCGAGCGGACCGTTGAATGCGCTCTCTGGCGCATCGAGATACGAGAGCGTGCGCGACACGAACGGCAGCTGCGACAGGCGCTCGCGCAGGGCCACCAGTACTGCTCGGCCGCTCGAAGTCGTCGGCGCGGCACCATCGGTTATCACCACGACTGCGTAGGATGGGAACGCGGCGGGGAACCGTGACGCAATCAGCGCCTGCACCCGCGCCGATTCGCTGCCCTCGACTGAGGCCGATACATCAAGCCGCCGTTCAACTTGTGACGCGAAGGGAACAACCAGCGCCGCGAGCACCATCCAGCCGGCGATGATCCACAATCTCCTCTCGACTACGAGCGCGGCAAAAGAACGCCTGGCCATCAGACGAGGGCGATCTCGTAATGGATTGGCGCCTCGTTGAGCGCCTCGGACGGAACCCCCGATCGCGATTTCGTCACGTAGGCGTTGACGTCCGTCGGCTGGGCGAGGAAGCCATCCATCGCCGAAGAGAGCGGATCACGCGTGTCGAGCCCGATATTCAGGAACGAGATGCCGGAGCGCCTCAACTCATTGTGGGCGGATGCCACGAGCGCGCGAAGCACTTGGGGCCGGTTGCCGGGCACGCAGATGTGCGCGATCGTCACGCAGCTGAGAGCCCGGCCTGTTTCCGGCATGCGCTCTCCGCCCACGACCGGCGCCAGGGCGTTGAATACCGTCCGTGCCGCTTTCATTCGCGGAGAGTACCCGACGACGTTGAGCTGCTTGAACCCCCGCTGATCCCAGACGGCGAAATATCCCAGCAGCTTGCCGGTCGAAGAGCGTGCCAGCCTGTAGCTCGAGATATTCAGCCCGGGCACCGGGCGAATCAACCACGCCATTGCATCGACGGGAAACATCGGCGCGAGCTGGCGCAGCGGAGCGACTTGTTTCCACAGCGCCGCCATCTCGGCGACATCACTCCATTTCGCGGGTGCAATCGCGATCGAGCCAGAGACGCGGCGGCGCCACAGGATCGGCAGCGAGTGAGTACGAATCGTCCCAATGCGCGTGAACGCTGGTACGCCGCGCGGACCGGAGAGCCGGCGCTCCATCGAGCGATTGCCCGCGAGCACCGTGATCAACACGGGCGCTGTGGCTGGCAATTCCGCGAGCGCTCGCTCCGAGTACAGGGAGAGCTCGTCGGCGATCGTCGTATTCCGATGCGCGGGGTGGACTTTGAGATCGCCGGCGTAGCCGGTGCGGCTGTCGCGACCGTTGACGTACGAACGGCGCTCGCTGGTGGCGACGCAGCCCACGACTGCTCCATCTCGCTCCGCGACTCCAACCCTCCACCGCTCGCCCTCGAGGCGGTTTAGCGCGAAGAAGCTCGGGCCGCGGTCGATGCGAAGGCTGATGTCGCCAACCATGGGACAGGCCGCGGCCAGAGCAATCAAGCTCTCGTTGTCCGAGTACCGTGCGTCACGAATCGAGAAGTCGGATCCGGTTGCTTTGCCACGATCGCTATCGATGCCGAGCGCGGTGGGTGATGCACGCAGCGACGCGGTCATTTGACGATCCGGCAGATGACGATTCGCGACTGGAGGCAGCTTCTGTCGCGGAGGATCGCCTCACGTCCAGCCTTTTGATCCTCGACTATCACATCGCGGAGCCGCTCAGGGACCTCTGTGTGTCCAACGAAGTTCCGGAAGCAGAAGCGCGCGCCGGGTTTTGCTACTCGCACGACCTGGTCGAACAGCTGGTCGATTCCTGCCTGGTCGAGCCACTCGCAGATGTTCGAGAGCGCGAGCGCATCGACGCTCGACTCCTCGCGCGTCGCGAGGTACTCGCCGTACCCGCTGTCCACCAGCTCCAGGCGGTCCAGCCTCGCGCGCAGCACCTCGCGCTGCGTCCGCTCGAGGTACGGGGGCACACCGTCCGCCACTCGATTCGGGTACGTGCCCAACAGCATCTGGTGAAGGAAGTAGTTGCTGCGCACCGGCACGTCGCAGAGCGCATGCTCGACCAGCCGCCGGAAATGAGCCGCGAAGCTCGGATTCTCGACGCCGCGAAAGAAAGCCGGATCGTACGCGCGATTGAACGTCCAGCGATTGAGCAGCGCCGGGAAGAGAAGCCTCCACCGGCGCGTGTTCCACTCCCGGTCGAAGAACTCCCGTTGCTGCTCCAGGGATTCGAGCGAGAGAAGTCGCTCGATCCTCCCGCGGCCGTGAATGAACAGCTTCACGACTCTCACGACCACGGATATGAACTGCTCGCTCACGCCGCACGCGAGCGCCCCCCGTCCCAGCAGCTCCTCGTGCGCGTCCCAGAACTCAGCCGCGCGCTCCGACAAGAGCGGCCTGATCGTGCGGTAAGTGCGCACGCGCCGCTCGGGCGTGCCGCGCGCCACCCCGAATAAGCTCATGACCTCTGGCATTGTCAGCGACCGAAGCGCAGCGACCTTGAGCTCGACGAGATGATTCTGGGAGGCGTTGAGGTCGACGGCCGTGACATGCCCCGCACCCGCGGCGAGAAGGGACAACGCGGTGCAACCGCCCGAGCTGACGACGACGACGTTTGCATCGGCCAGCGGGGCGAGGGCTTCGATCTCGAGACGCGGATCTTCCCGCACCTGGGCGAAGAACAACCGGTCTTCGCGGCAGCCCGGCAATTCCACGCGCGAGACTCGATAGCGCCTCGCCTCAGTCGCCCTGTCCTCGACAGCACGCGCCGTCATGCCGCTATCCTCCACCCGTACTCGGCCGATATCGCAGCGTAGATCAACTCGTCAGCCGCGGCATAACGGCGCATCACTTCACGGACTTCGGTCGGCCGCGTCCCGGACTGCTTGTCGAGCCAGTGCTTTACCCAGGTCAGGTGACCGCGCTCCTCGTCGAGCATACGCCTGAGAGTCGTGACGATCGCCGGGTGCAGATCGGGCTTCCGGAGGTGATCGGTGAAATGCCGGTAGACGCGACGCTCG
>JANMMF010000213.1:0-1869 GCA_031372985.1 Gemmatimonadota bacterium | reverse complement strand
CGAGATGATCGTCGCTCGCGAAGAGGGCGGACGCCGGCGGGCGCTCAGCAAGCTGTTGCCAATGCAGCGCCTGGATTTCGAGGGAATCTTCGAGGCAATGGATGGTTTGCCCGTCACGATCAGACTGCTCGATCCGCCGCTCCACGAGTTCCTTCCGCACGGTGGAGAGGAAACCAAGCTCCTCGCTCGCACACTGGATATTCCGCGGGCCGATCTCAATCGGGTCATCGAGTCGCTCAGAGAGACCAATCCGATGCTCGGGCATCGCGGCTGCCGTCTGGGCATAACGTACCCTGAGATTACAGAAATGCAGGGGCGGGCGATTCTCGAGGCGGCCGTGCGCGCGATGCGGCGTGGAATCAACGTGATCCCCGAGATCATGATACCGCTGGTGTCGACCGTGAAGGAGTTCGACAACCAGCGCGCGATCATCGAGGATGTGGCCGAGCGCGTGCTTGGCGGAATGGGAGAACGAATCCCGTATCTGATCGGGACGATGATCGAGCTTCCGCGGGCAGCGCTCACCGCGGCGCAGATCGCGCAATCTGCGGAGTTCTTCTCCTTTGGAACAAACGACCTGACGCAGACTACGATGGGGCTTAGCCGCGACGATGCGGGCAGGTTCCTTCCGTCGTACATTGATCGGGGTATCTTTGCAGACGACCCCTTTCAGGTTCTTGACACCGAAGGGGTAGGAAGACTCGTAAGGATGGCTGTTGAGGAGGGACGACGAGTTCGTCCCAAGATCAAGCTGGGTATCTGCGGGGAGCACGGCGGAGAGCCGCGCTCCATTTCTTTCTGCCACTCGCTCGGACTCGACTATGTATCTTGCTCGCCGTTCAGAGTTCCAATCGCACGTCTAGCCGCCGCGCATGCCGCTCTTGAAGCGTAAGCTCGCACACGCTCGGCGCATGGAGCTGATGCCAGCGGGATCGCTCCCGATGGCGCACGTCCAGCACGCTCGGCCGCTCAGAATTGCGCTGGTGACGGAATACTACTATCCGCACCTTGGCGGCATCTGCGAGCACGTGCACTTCTTTGCCCGCGAGGCGCGACGGTACGGCCACCAGGTCGACATCATCACGTCGAACATTCCTGGCGCTGGGCAAGAGCCGCACGTCATCCGGATCGGGAACAGCCAGCCGATCTATGCCAACGGGTCGCAGGCACGTTTCACGTGGGGTCTCGAGCTGCGAAAAGACCTGCGCCGGGTCTTCAGTCTGGGCCAATACGACATCATCCACGTCCACTCGCCGCTCAGTCCGGTGCTGCCCGTGATGGCGATCGAGGAAGCCGACTGTCCGGTAGTCGGAACGTTCCATACGTATTTTGACCGCTCCGTCGCCTACACCCTGGGCAAGCGATACTTCCAGAAGCGCCTCGACCAGTTGCACGCGGCGATCGCGGTGTCGCACTCGACCACGATCGCGCTCAATCGATACTTCGAGGCGAACTGGACGATCGTCCCCAATGGAATCGACACCGACGTTTTCAACCCGCACGTTGCCCGCCCCGCCGCTCTTCGCACCGATGTACCGGTCATTCTTTTCCTCGGAAGATTCGACCCGCGCAACGGCCTCACCACTCTCATAGAATCGTTTCAAAAGGTGCGAGGCAGGAATCGCCAGGCCCAGCTCGTGGTCGTTGGCGACGGACCGCTCAGGAGCCACTACTACCGGGCCGCGGGCGGTGATCCCGACATCACGTTCGTCGGATCCGTACTGGGCGGACGACCCGGCTACTACGCACATAGCGCGATGTACGCCTGCCCGACCATCAAGGCGTCGTTCGGCATCACCTTGCTCGAGTCGATGGCGTGCGAGACCCCGGTCGTGTGCTCGGACATCTACGGTTTTCGCGATGTCGTCA
>JANMMF010000402.1:0-11954 GCA_031372985.1 Gemmatimonadota bacterium | reverse complement strand
GGGAAGCTGCGATTCGATCTCCTGGCGCTGCGACTCAAGCCAGGGCGGAAGGACCAGGTGCTCCCCCAGTGATTTCGGATCTTCGTCAACGGTGAAGCCCGGGCCATCGGTCGCCAGCTCGAAGAGAACGCCGCCCGGCTCGAGGAAATAGACCGACTTGAACCAGAAGCGGTCGATCACCTCGGTCGGGCGCCGGCGCGCGCGCTCGATCCGCTCCCGAACCTTGAGCTCGGTGTCGAGATCGGGCACCCGCCACGCCACGTGATGAATTCCGCCGGTTCCCCACGCACCGCGCTCGGCGTCGGGGATCTCGCGTAGCTCCAGATACCGGCCCGATCCGCCGCCGGCGATCTCGAAGCCGGTCCACTCACCCTCGGTGCCGACGTCGATGAATCCGAGAACGCCGGTGAGAAAGCTGGAGGTGAGAGCAAGGTCCCGTTGCCACAAGCGCACCGAATGCAGGCCCCGAATCTGACGCTCGGCCGGAACCGGACTGTCCGCCCACGGCGTGAACTCGCGGTCGTCGCCGGTCTCGTGCACGACGAGTGGCAATCCGTGGGGGTCGGTGAATGGAAGCGCGGACGTACGGCGCCTCGTCTCGATCTCGCCGACGCGGATGTGGTGCTCGACGAGACGCTCCGCCCAGTAATCGACGGTGCCGAGGGGAATCGCGAGCGAGACTTCCATCGCCAGATCCACACCCGGCCGCGCCGGCGGCATCTCGGGCCACGGAAAGAAGGTGATGTCAGTTCCGGGATGACCCGCGCCGTCCGCATAGAACAAGTGATAGGTGCTCGGCGAATCCTGATTCACACTCTTCTTCACCAGCCGCATTCCAAGCACGCCGGAGTAGAAATCGACGTTCTCCTGCGCATCGCCGGCGATGCAGGTGACGTGATGGAGGCCGGTGACCATCGTGTGGAGACTAAGGGTAGGGCGCAATTCTGGCTAGCTCATACCTTAAAAGCAACTTAGGTTGACCTTCCGTCGATAGCGCTACCGCTCGGCCGCGCCCGGTCCCTTGAAAACCACGCCGCCCTTCATCACGAAACTGACCTTCTCAGTAACGTGAATATCTGCGAGCGGATCGCCAGGAACCGCAACGATGTCAGCCAGCTTGCCCGGCGCGAGCGACCCGATTCTCGCCTCCCAGCCAAGCAACTTGGCGGCGTTCATCGCGCCGGCCGTGAGCGCGGCCATGGGGCTCAACCCGCCCCACTCGACCAACAGGCCGAACTCGCGCGCGTTCGTACCGTGAGGAATGACCCCCGCGTCGGTGCCGAAGGCAATCAGAACCTTGTTCACCACGGCGATCCTTGTCGCTCTCTTCATCGCTGCTCCCGCAGCGAGAGCCTTCTCGGCCCGCAGCCCGGTGAGGACTCCGTTCTTCGCAAAACGCTCGACCGCCTCGCCGGCCATCATCGTCGGAACGAGATAGGTGCCTCGCTGTGCCATCATCTTCGCGCCTTCGTCGTCCAGGAAGGAACCGTGTTCGATCGATGAGACTCCGGCGCGCACCGCGATCTTGATGCCCTCGGTCCCGTGAGCGTGCGCGGCCACCTTTCGCTCTAGCTTCGCTGCTTCGTCGACGAGCGCCTTCATCTCTTCATAGGTGTATTGCGTCGCACCGACGGCATCGCCCTCGGAGAGGACCCCACCTGTTGCACACGTCTTGATGACGTCCGCCCCGCCCTTCACCTGATAACGAACCGCTCGACGAATCTGGTCGGGACCGTCGGCGACTCCTTCGGCAGGACCCAGCTCGATCAACCCTGGCCTGAAGCCATTCTCGTCGCAATGACCGCCGGTGATCCCGAGCGAATGCCCGGCGTTTTGCATTCGCGGGCCCGGCACCCGGCCATCGTTGATGGCCTGGCGGAGTGCCATGTCGTCGAAGTTGGATGAACCGACGACGCGAATGGTGGTGAATCCCGCCATAAGCGTATTGCGGGCGTTGGCGACGCCGGCAATCGCGCCGTACGACGGGTAATCCTTGACGACAGCGAGATCGGCCAGCGGATCGCCAAGAGTTCTGCCTATGATGTGGGTGTGAGTGTCGATGAACCCGGGCAGCAGCGTCACGTCACCCAGGTCCAGCACGCGAGCACCGGCGGGAACGGCCACGGTCGCAGCGGGTCCCGCGGCAACAATACGATCGCCATCCACGACAACCACGGCGTTGCTCACCATTTGCGCACCCGTGCCGTCGATCATCCGGGCGGCTCGGAGAACCGTGGTCTTCTGAGCGAAAGCGTGGGAACCCAGCGCCAGAGACAGCGCGGCGAATGTGGCGATGTACGTGCGACGCATACTGTGCCTCGTTGTAGTTGATTGCGGAGCGGACCGCGAGGAGCTACGGCTTGAGCGCCCTCGTCGCCAGCTCGTCTTCCAGACGGGCCAGGAATTCCGCGACTGTCATGACTTCCTGCTTCTTCCCCGCTCCCCGCACCCTCAACGCGATCGAGTCGGACTCGGCTTCGCGTTTTCCGACGACGGCCATGTATGGGATCTTCATCATCTCGCCTTCGCGGATTCGGTAGTTCAACGTGTCCGAGCGATCGTCGAGATGGACGCGCACGCCGCGCGCTTTGAGGCGCTCGACCACCGACAGCGCAAACTCCTTCAGTTCATCCGCAATCGGAATGACGCGCACCTGCTCCGGAGCGAGCCAGAGCGGAAACGCTCCGGCGAAGTGCTCGATCAGTCCGCCGACGAATCGCTCCAGCGAGCCCACGAGAACGCGGTGCAGCATGATAGGCCGGTGCGGCGCGTTGTCCGCCCCCGTGTATTCGAGACCGAATCTCTCGGGGAGATTGAAATCGAGCTGAACGGTCGGCCCCTGCCACTTCCGCCCAATGGCGTCGATCAGCTTGAAGTCGAGCTTCGGCCCGTAGAAGGCACCGCCGCCCTGGTCGTAGGTGAACGCCTGGCCGCGCTTGTTGAGAACGTCCGCCAGCGTTTTTTCCGCCTGCGTCCACAGCTCGGGACTTCCGAGCGCCTTGTCGGGGCGCGTGGCTAGCTCGATCGTGTATGGATAGCCGAACGTCTTGAGCATCTCGTCACACAGATCGAGCAGCCGTTCGACCTCCGACGGTACCTGCTCAAGAGTGCAGAAGATGTGGGCGTCGTCCTGCGTGAAGCCGCGCACGCGCATCATCCCGTGCAGGACGCCGCTTCGTTCATAACGGTAAACCGCACCGAACTCGGCGTAGCGGATCGGCAGATCGCGGTAGGACCGCGGATGCGACTGATAGATGACGATGTGTCCTGGGCAATTCATCGGCTTCGGGCGATATGCCGCGCCCTCGACATCCATCGAGCCGAACATGTTCTCCTTGAAATTCTCGAGGTGTCCAGAAATCTGAAAAAGGCGCTCGCTCACGATGTGCGGCGTGTAGACGAGCTGGTATCCGTGACGGAGAATGAGGCCCTTTTCGTATTCCTCGATCTCGTTGCGGATTATCGCGCCCTTCGGATGCCAGAGGATGAGGCCAGGGCCCACGCGCGGATCGGTTGAGTACAGGTCGAGCTGTTGCGCCAGCACGCGGTGATCGCGCCTCTTCGCCTCCTCGAGCTGGTGCAGATGCGCCTCGAGTTCCTCCTTCTTCCAGAACGCCGTGGCGTAGATGCGCTGGAGCATCTGCCGGCGCTCGTCGCCGCGCCAATACGCGCCGGCAGTGTGCAGCAGCTTGAAGTTCTTCAGGTACGAAGTGTCGGGGACGTGCGGGCCTCGGCACAGATCGATGAACGGCCCGTCCGTGTACGTCGAGATGATCTCGTCGTCCGGGAATTCGCTGAGCCGCTCGAGCTTGAGCGGGTCGTCGGAAAACCGCTTGCGCGCTTCGGCCGGCGACACCTCTTCCCGCACGAAGGGAAACTTTTCGGCGACGACTTTTTTCATCTCGGCCTCGAACTTTTCGAGGTCTTCCGGGGTGAAGGGCTCTTCCACTTCGAAGTCGTAGTAGAAGCCGTCGTCGATGGCCGGGCCGAAGCCGATCTTCGCCGTTGGACGAAGTCGGCGCACGGCGGTCGCGAGAATGTGCGCGCCGGAGTGCCTCAGCACGCCCAGGGACTCGGGGTCCTTCTCGGTGAGAACTCTGAAGTCGCCGCCCTTCCTGAGCGGAGTATCGAGATCCAGGACTTCGCCGTCTACTTCGACCGCGATCGCGTCGCGCAGCAGTCGAGGCCCAATGGATGCGACGACGTCGCGCGGCAGAGCGCCTTCGGGAGCTTCACGGGTGGCGCCGTCGGGGAGCCTCAGCGTCAACATTTTTTGGTATGATTTCGAGTACTGCGGATGGCCTTTATTTTGCTCCCCGTTAAGCTATCGTTTGCAGATACCCTTCGCCACAGGCACTCCATGTCCCCCTTCCGTTATCGTGACGAGCCCCCGTACATCTACGCCGAAGACGAGGGCGAATCGCCTTCGCGCAACGCACTCTACATCGCCATTGGCGCCGCGGCCGGCTTCGCGGCTGGCGTGCTGATGGCGGAGCGTTTCGGAGGGTTCAAGGGATTGACGGATCGAATCAAGGATACGTTGGGGGCAGGCGGCGGGGGCGGCGAAGAAGAGGAGGAGTTCGACTACGAGGGATTGGACGAAGACGAGTTCGATCCTGATTTCGACGAGGACATCGCTCCGTCGACATCGTCGCTCAACGGCGTCGAGGAGCTGGAGGAGAGAGTTCTCGAAGCGTTCAGAAACGACCCCATCCTCAGCGAGCGCGCGATCGACATCGGCGCGGTCGAAGATGGAATCATCGAGCTGACTGGGTGGGTCAATTCGGACGACGAATCGCACCAGGCCGTGGTAATCGCGCGTGGAGTCCCGGGAGTGGAGACCGTGGTCAACAGGCTCGCGATCCGAACCGACGAAGATCTGTTCGAGGACGCCGCGCACCGGTACGAGGCCGGCGATCCGGCGTTCACCGAGCGGCACTGGGAAGGCCAGCAGGTCGGAACAGGCCGCCGTAGACAGGGCAACTCGACCGAGATCGATCGCCACGCCGATCCGCGTAACGTTTTGGAGGATCGCTCGCTTTCGGAGGACAAGGCGTTCATGGCAGCAGCTGAAGACATTCCGGACGCGGCAGCGCGTCGCACGAAGGCCAAGAAGGCCACTCGTGGAGGTCGCACCGATGGCTCCCCGATAGCGCCAAGCGGAGTTCCGAAGGCGGATCACGTCGCTGATCCGGAGAGCGCGCAGGACGACTAACTCGCGCGGTCTTACCCGCGAAAATGGCGCCCGTTAACTTGCGCCGGAGATGAGCACAACACAGGAGCTACGCGAACTCCCGACCCAATATGAGCCGGGACAGATCGAGCGCGCCATTTACCAGCGCTGGGTCGAGGCCGGGATTTTCGCCGCCGAGGAGAAGCGCAGCAGGCGCAACGGCGGCGACCGCGAGCCGTTCGTGATCGTGATGCCTCCGCCCAATGTGACAGCCGTGCTGCACATGGGGCACGGCCTCAACAACACCGTCCAGGATGTGCTTGTCCGCTGGCGCCGGATGGTCGGGGACGAAGCGCTTTGGGTCCCCGGCACGGACCACGCCGGAATCGCCACCCAGAACATTGTTGAGAAGCAGCTGGCGGCCGAAGGGAAGTCCAGGTCGGACCTCGGCCGCGAGGCGTTCGTGGAGCGCACGATCGCGTTCGTCGAGGAAACCGGCGGCGAGATCCTGCGGCAGCTGCGCGCGATCGGCGCCTCAGCGGACTGGAACCGGACCGCCTACACGTTGTCCCCCGAGCTGTCGCGCGCGGTGCGCGAAGCGTTCGTCCAGCTCTACGAGCGGGGGCTCATCTATCGCGGTCACCGCGTCATCCACTGGTGCCCGCGCTGCCTTACCTCTTTGAGTGACGAAGAGGCTCCGCATGGAGAGGAAGCGGGCAAGCTATACCACATTTCCTATCCAATCGTCGGCGTGAAAGACGATGCCAGCCTCACCGTCGCTACGACTCGCCCCGAGACGATGCTGGGCGATGTCGCGCTCGCGGTGCATCCCGGCGACGAGCGTTACAAGAAGCTCGTCGGAAAGTCCGTGATCCTGCCGATCGCGAACGTCGAGATTCCCATCATCGCCGACGAGTACGTGGATCCGGCCTTCGGAACCGGGGTCGTCAAGATCACACCCGCTCACGACCCGAATGACTTCGAGGTCGGAATGCGCCACAAGCTGCCGATGCCCGTGATCATGGCGCCCGACGGAACCATGGCTAATGGCACCGACGCCGGTTCTCGCGTCCCGCCGCAGCTCGTTGGCGTCGACAGGTTCGAGGCGCGCGAGCGCATCGTCAAGTCGCTCGAGAAATCGGGCCGGTTGATCAAGGTCGAGCCCCACCAGCACGCCATCCGCCACTGCTACCGCTGCGACACCGTTGTCGAGCCACGCCTCTCCGACCAGTGGTTCGTGAAGATGGAGCCGCTAGCCAAACCTGCTCTGGCCGCGGTTCGCGACGGCACCATCCGCATACTGCCCGAGCGGTGGGAGGCTGTCTACGTCAACTGGCTCGAAAACATCCGCGACTGGAACATTTCGCGGCAGCTGTGGTGGGGGCATCGCATCCCGGTTTGGTACTGCGACAAGTGCGACAAGCAGATCGTGAGTCGTACCGATGTGACCGCGTGCGACAAATGCGGCGGTGCGGTGCGACAGGACGAGGACGTGCTCGACACCTGGTTCTCGTCGTGGCTCTTCCCCATCTCCACCCTCGGCTGGCCGGACAAAAGCTCGGCCGCACTCGCCGCGTTCTACCCGACTGACGACTTGATCACTGCGCCGGAGATTCTCTTCTTCTGGGTGTCCCGAATGATCATGGCGGGCTACGCCTTCATGGACGCGCCGCCGTTCCATACCGTCTACCTGCACGGCACGGTGCGCGACACCGATCACGTCAAGATGTCCAAGTCGCTCGGCAACGGCATCGATCCGCTCGACGTCGTTGAGAAGTACGGCGCCGACGCGCTTCGCTACACCGTAATCGCCGGCATGGGGATGGGCGCTGATCTGATGCTCGATCATCGCGACCTCGAGCGATCGTTCGCGCCTGGGCGCAACTTCGCCACCAAGCTCTGGAACATCGGACGATTCCTGCTCGCGAATGTCGGCTTATCGCCGGTGAGGAGCGTCGACGAGCTGCGCGACGACGAGCTGACGCTTGCCGACCGATGGATCCTCGGCCGCTTGAACGCCACGATCCTCGAAGTCGATGTTGCGCTCGGCTCCGCGCGTCCGGAGAAGGGAAAGTGGCGTCCGGAAGAGCGCTACAGCGGAATGCGTCTCAGCGAGTACGCCGAGGCAGCGCGTCGCTTCATCTGGAATGATGTTGCGGACTGGTACCTCGAGACGACCAAAGGAAGAATCGGCGCGGGCGGGGGCGACAGTGAAGTCGCGCGAGCGGTGCTGACGCGCGTGTTCGACCACGCGTTGAGACTGCTGCATCCGATCATGCCCTTCATTACCGAGACTCTGTGGCAGCGACTTCCCTTCGCTGTTGCCACAGATCGTGGCGAATTCCTGGCGATTGCGCCCTGGCCAATCCCTCATCCCCTCTCAGCCGAAGAGAGGGATGCGATGGCGCGCTTCGATCTCGTTCGCGAAGCTGTGGGTGCCGTTCGACAGATCCGCTCTGATTACGCCATTCCCCCGGGAAAGTCGGTTGATGCGGCAATCCAGTCACGCGCCAACTCAGCCGTTTTTGCCCAGCACTCCGCACTGATCGGCCAGCTTGCCCGGTCGACCGTGAAAGTAGATGGATCGCCGTCCGGTGCGGGCGCCGCGCACTCGGTTCTGTCGGATGGCAGCGAGGTGATCGTGCCGCTGGAGGGTCTGGTCGATCTGTCCAGGGAATGCGGCAAGCTGCGCGGCGAGCTGGAACAACTGGAGAAACAGCTTCAATCGCTCTCCAAGCGGTTGCAGAACGAGGGATTCATAGGCAGAGCGCCCGCGACGGTGATCGAGTCGGAGCGGAAGAAAGAAGCGGAGTGGACAAAGCGGCGCGAGCAGCTCGCTGAAAAAGTGAAAATGCTTTGCGGCGGCTGACCGCCGCCGTGCTGTTCGGTCTGGGGTGCGCCTCTCCCGGCATGCCGCCTGGCGGCCCGCCGGACGTCGCGGCTCCGCAGATCGTCGCGATCATTCCTGACTCTGGTGCCCTCGGTGTCTCGCCCCGGGAAGTGATCTTCCGGTTCGACGAAGTCGTGAGCGAGCGGCCTCCCTCGGCCACAACGCTCGATGACCTCTTCCTCATCTCTCCTCGAGACGGCGC
Organism: Gemmatimonadota bacterium; assembly: GCA_031372985.1. GTDB lineage: Bacteria > Gemmatimonadota > Gemmatimonadetes > Gemmatimonadales > Gemmatimonadaceae > UBA4720. The sequence continues at coordinate 3,689 of JANMMF010000402.1, read as the reverse complement.
GCCCGAGGCTTCATGGCATCGCGATGCGATCGGCGTGCGGCCGAGGCGTGGTTGGCGCCCGAACACACCCTACACCGTGATCATGATGCGCGGCATCGCGGATCTGCGCGGGAATGTCAGGAATACGGGGGCCTCGACTTTCTTTTCCACCGGCAAGACGATTCCAGGCACGCGGCTCAGCGGCCTCGTCTTCGATTGGGTGGCGGGCACGCCTGCCGCCGGAGCATTGGTCGAATCGTTCGTCCGGCCTGATAGCCTCCGTCCGTACATCGCACTCGCCGACTCCGGCGGAGCTTTCACGATCCAGCATTTGCCACCCGCACGCTACACGGTGCGAGCGTACCTGGATCGGAACAAGAATTTTGGTCTCGATCCCGGCGAGCCTTGGGACAGCGTCTCAGTCGCCGTCGCCGACAGCGCCACAGCAACTCTTCTGGTTTTCGTGCACGATTCCGTTCCGCCGAGGATTCGCGACGTCTCGGCGGTTGATTCTGCCTCCATACGCGTGACGTTCGACAGACCCATTGATCCCTCGCAGACGCTCGCGCCCGTCAACTTCGCGGTGATCGGACCGGACTCCGCGCCCGTCCCCATTGTCAGCGTGGGTGCCGCGGTCGAGGATACTGCAGCCCGACCGGTTGGTGCCGCGCCGACGGTGGCGCAGCCAACGGCTCCTCCTGTCCGTGTACCGGTTCAGCGCGATAGCGCGAGAGCGGCGAAGTCGCAGATGCCCCGTCCCGCGCCGATATCGACCGTTGTCATCGAGCTTCAGCGCCCGCTCGCTCCGAAGACGACATACCGCATCCGCGCAATCGGAATTCGTGGGCTCCTTGGGCACACGGGGGACAGCGACAAATCCTATACGACACCGGCGCCAGCGCCGCCGGTACCAAAGCCAGCCACGACGCCGCCGGCTTCCCCTCCCGTCAGACGATGACAGACGCCAGACGCGGTCTGCCGAGCGTCAATGTCCTGCTCGAGACCTCGGCCGTTCACTCACTTCTGGAACAGCATCCGAGACGAGTGGTCCTGGATGCGGTCAGAACCGCAATTGATGAAGCGCGCACCGCCGGCGACTTCCATCGCACGGAGGAGGAGTGGACAGAACGCATTGAGGCTGCCGTGCGAGACATTACGCAGCCGTCGCTGCGTCGCGTGATCAACGCGACGGGCGTCGTACTGCACACCAACCTCGGCCGCGCGCCACTGGCCGACGCCGCGATTCGCGCGATCAGCGAAGTCGCGGAGGGATTTAGCAACCTCGAGTACGACATCGAGACCGGGCAACGGGGATCGCGCTACTCGCATTGCGTCGGTCTCCTGCGCCGGCTCACCGGCGCTGAGGATGCGCTCGTCGTCAACAACTGCGCGGCGGCGATGGTGCTCTCGCTCAATGCGCTGGCCCAGAAGAAGGAAGTTCTGGTCTCCCGGGGCGAGCTGGTAGAGATCGGCGGAAGCTTCAGGATCCCGGACATCATGGCTCGCAGCGGAACGAAGCTCGTCGAGGTAGGCACGACCAATCGAACGCACGACGACGACTATCGCCGCGCGATCACGCCGAAGACCGGCGCGATCGTCAAGGTTCATCGAAGCAACTTTACGATCGAGGGGTTTACCTCGGATGTGAGTGTGGAGCGACTCGCCTTCATCGCTGCCGAGCATGGACTGCCTGTCATCCACGATCTCGGGAGCGGCCTGATGCTGCCGCTCGATGAATTCGGGCTAACGGGCGAGCCCACCGCGGCGATTGCCGTCGCCTCGCGCGCAACGCTGGTGCTCATGAGCGGTGACAAGCTGCTCGGCGGTCCGCAGGCCGGCATCATACTCGGCTCTTCCCTGATTGTCGCAAAACTCCGGAAGAACCCATTCGCCCGCGCGATGAGGGTGGACAAGCTAACGCTGTCCGCGCTCGAGGCGACTCTCAGGTTGTACCTCGAGCCGGAACGCGCCCTGAAGGAGATTCCGGTGCTGGCAATGCTCAGCGCCGCCCCGGCTGAAATCGAAGCGCGCGCGGAGGCGATCGCGCGCACGCTGCGGGAAGGCGGTGTCGATGCCCGGGTGATCCCGACACGAGCCAGCGTCGGAGGGGGCGCGTTCCCGACGGCGGAGATTCCGTCGAGCGGGGTCGTACTTGGCGGAAGCGCGGAGAAGATCGAGGAGAAGCTGCGTCGCGGTGAGCCGCCCGTCATCGGGCGGATTGCCGAAGGCAAGCTGCTGCTTGATTTGCGGAGCGTGCAGGCGCGCGAGGACGCCACACTGTCCCGCGCCGTTCTCAAGGCAAAACCGTGACGAAGCTTCCGAGCGCGGTATTTCTCGACCGCGACGGTACGATCATGGAGGATGCGCACTACATCAAGTCGCCGGATCAGGTGCGTCTGATTCCGGGCGCGGCCGCCGCTGTGAAGAGAATCAACGATGCGAGGGTGCCCGCGATCATCATCACCAATCAGTCAGGACTGGCGCGCGGAATCTTCAAGTCGGAGGACTACGAAGCCGTACGCATGCATTTCGAGTCGCTGCTGAAAGCCGAGGGCGCGCACATCGACGCGAGCTACTTCTGCCCGCATCATCCGAGCGTCACCGGACCGTGCAATTGCCGCAAGCCGGCCACCGGACTATTCGAGGATGCGATGCGCGATTTCCAGCTCGACCCCGCCGACGTCGCTTACATCGGCGACCGCTGGCGCGATGTCGCCGCGTCGAAAAAGCTGGGCGGCCGCGGAATCATGATCTCGTCGCACATGACGACGGATGAAGATCGGCGCAAGGCCCGTGAGGATGAGATCGAGACCGCTCCCAATCTGGAAGGCGCGGTCGAGATGCTCTTTCGGTCTTACTGACACGGACAGTTCCGCGTAAAATCGGGGATGCCGTCACGACTCGCCGTGCTCGCTTCAGGGCGCGGGTCCAATCTCCACGCAATCATCGACCATTTCGACAATCTCGCCAGAGAGCGAGTCGCGAAAGTAGTCCTCGTCGCCTCGAACCGGGCCGACTCGCCCGCGCTCATCCGGGCGGCCACAGCCTCTATCGATGTAGCAGCCTTCAACCCGAACGACGATGGCTCGGAGCTGCTGGCCCTCTTGCAGAAGTTTCGTGTCGATCTGGTCGTGCTGGCCGGATACCTGAAGCGAATTCCGCCGAAGGTGATCAATGAGTACTCCGGGCGGATGATCAATATCCACCCGGCGCTGCTTCCCGCGTTCGGCGGCGAGGGCATGTACGGTGCACGTGTTCACGAAGCCGTGATCGCCTCGGGAGCGGAAGAAACGGGAGTGACCGTTCATCTCGTGGACGATGAGTATGATCGCGGGCCGATCATCGCCCAGTGGCGGATGCCGGTCGATAAATCGGACACCCCTGACACTCTGGCCGCGCGCGTCCTGAACGTCGAGCACGCGGTCTACCCACGGGTCGTCGAGATGGTCGCGATCCTGCAACAACTCGAATCCAAAAGTCCTGTCTGATATGCCTACGGCGTTGCTTTCCGTTTCCGACAAAACCGGCGTCGTCGATTTCGCCCGAGGCCTTGCAAACCTCGGTTGGACGCTTGTTTCCACCGGTGGTACAGCCAAGGCGCTGCGAGCGGCCGGTATAACCGTCAGGGACATCAGCGACGTCACCGGTTTTCCGGAGATGCTGGACGGCCGTGTGAAGACGCTTCACCCGGCGGTCCACGGAGCCCTGCT